>NZ_CP113361.1:2317143-2648164 GCF_026684035.1 Methanogenium organophilum | reverse complement strand
CTGTGACAATCGGGGCTATACTGCCTTTGTTTGCTCTGCAGGCATACAGATACCATAGAAATATGATCTTTGTACATGCCCGAACCGTTTCGGGTCGGTGCAGAGGTCTGTCTTCGGGACTTCGGAGGGAAATGCGAGGGTTTATCACCTCTTGCCGCTAATACTGAAGTCCAAGATTTTGATGGGGAACCGAAACCACTCGGATGGGAGCGTCGGTTCTGACGTTGGCACTGGCAATGCGGAAATCTATTTAGTAACCGCTAATATCCTTTAAAAATAAGTCGAACATAAGTGTGCTTTGAAAAGCAAAACTGAGGTATCAGTTTGCCTACTTCAAGAAATTAATTCTGGTTGATCCTGCCAGAGGTCACTGCTATCGGGGTTCGATAAGCCATGCGAGTTGAGAGGGTTTAGACCCTCAGCGGACTGCTCAGTAACACGTGGATAACCTGCCCTAAGGTGGAGAATAACCCCGGAAACTGGGGATAATACTCCATAGATTAGAGATACTGGAATGTTCTCTAGTCGAAAGCTCCGGCGCCTTAGGATGGATCTGCGGTCGATTAGGTTGTTGTTGGGGTAACGGCCCAACAAGCCTGTAATCGATACGGGTTGTGGGAGCAAGAGCCCGGAGATGGAATCTGAGACACGATTCCAGGCCCTACGGGGCGCAGCAGGCGCGAAAACTTTACAATGCAGGAAACTGTGATAAGGGAACCCCGAGTGCCCGTATACGCGGGCTGTCCAGGTGTTTAAAACGCATCTGAAGAAAGGGCCGGGCAAGACCGGTGCCAGCCGCCGCGGTAATACCGGCGGCTCGAGTGGTGGCCACTTTTATTGGGCTTAAAGCGTCCGTAGCTGGACCCTTAAGTCTCTTGGGAAATCCGCCGGCTTAACCGGCGGGCGTCTAAGAGATACTGGGGGTCTAGGGACCGGGAGAGGTGAGAGGTACTCCGGGGGTAGGAGTGAAATCCTGTAATCCCCGGGGGACCACCTATGGCGAAGGCATCTCACCAGAACGGCTCCGACAGTGAGGGACGAAAGCTGGGGGAGCGAACCGGATTAGATACCCGGGTAGTCCCAGCCGTAAACTATGCGCGTTAGGTGTACTGGTGACCACGAGTCACTGGGTGCCGAAGGGAAACCGTGAAACGTGCCGCCTGGGAAGTACGGTCGCAAGGCTGAAACTTAAAGGAATTGGCGGGGGAGCACCACAACGGGTGGAGCCTGCGGTTTAATTGGACTCAACGCCGGAAATCTCACCGGATAGGACAGACATATGATAGCCGGGCTGAAGACTCTGCTTGATGATCTGAGAGGAGGTGCATGGCCGTCGTCAGTTCGTACTGTGAAGCATCCTGTTTAGTCAGGCAACGAGCGAGACCCACGCCAACAGTTGCTAGCTTGTTCTCCGGAACGATGAGGACACTGTTGGGACCGCCTCTGCTAAAGAGGAGGAAGGAATGGGCAACGGTAGGTCAGCATGCCCCGAATTATCCGGGCTACACGCGGGCTACAATGGGCAGGACAATGGGTATCGACACCGAAAGGTGAAGGCAATCTCTTAAACCTGTCCCAAGTTCGGATTGTGGGCTGTAACTCGCCCACATGAAGCTGGAATCCGTAGTAATCGCGTTTCAAACATAGCGCGGTGAATGCGTCCCTGCTCCTTGCACACACCGCCCGTCAAACCATCCGAGTGAGGTTTGGATGAGCCTGTGGTTTTTGCCGCAGTCGAATCTAGGTTTCGCAAGGAGGGTTAAGTCGTAACAAGGTAGCCGTAGGGGAATCTGCGGCTGGAATCACCTCCTAAAGAACTGGGTATGCGGTTATTAAATAGAACGTAAAATTGCTGGTGTCAACAGGATATGGGCTTATAGCTCAGCTGGAAGAGCGCGGCGTTTGCAACGCCGAGGCCAGGGGTTCAAATCCCCTTAAGTCCATTGCCTGGTAATCAGATGTGTCCTTCGTGACATCTATTGTCTGAGAACCAGGCTACCAATGCACCCGGAGACGTGAGTTTCCGGGGAAGGGCCGAGAGTCCACAAGACTCTTAGAGGCTGTGTAAAGGTGTGCACATTGGACGTTAAATGAGTTTTAACGGACACAATCAAAAAGACATAGCTGATACAAACCTGTCAGTGGATGGCTCGGTTCGAGTGCCGATGAAGGGCGTGCCAAGCTGCGATAAGCTCCGGGTAGGCGCATGGAACCTATGATCCGGAGATACCCTAATGGGACCTCCTGCTTCTTCGGAAGCGATCCGTAAGGATTGGGAACCCCCCGAATTGAAACATCTCAGTAGGGGGAGGAAGAGAAATCAAACGAGATGTCGTTAGTAAAGGCGATCGAAAACGACATAGTTCAAACCGAATCCCTTCGGGGACATGTGGTGTTGTGAGCCTTCCGTTTAACCAAACATCCGAAGCGGAAATAATTCTGGAACGGTTTGCCACAGAGGGTGATAGCCCCGTACGCATACCGATGTTTGGTGAGGAAGTGTCTCGAGTAGTGCGGGTTGGAATTCTCGCATGAACCTGGGGGTCATCAACCTCCAAAACTAAATACTCCTCGAAACCGATAGCGCAATAGTAGCGTGAGCGAAAGCTGAAAAGTAACCCTGGAAAGGTGGTTAAAAGTGCCTGAAACTGATAGGTGATAGTGTGTTGTGGCATGAAAGGATCTTTACGTTGAAAGAACCCGTCGCGAGGCGGTAGTATGGGATGTATTGCCGGTGTCACAACTTACGTTTTGAAGAACGGGCCAGAGAGTTTATTCTGTTGGCGAGGTTAACCGGTAAGGGAAGCCGAAGCGAAAGCGACAAGTCCGTAGCATTCGTGCATGGGACGACGTATTAATCGTGCGTGTAGTCGACAGGATAAGACCCGAAGCCCAGTGATCTATGCGTGGGCAGGCTGAAGGGTGACGAAAGTTGCGTGGAGGGCCGAAGCGGTATTGATATGCAAATCATTCGTGTGACCTGCGTATAGGGGTGAAAGGCCAATCGAACTGGGCATCAGCTGGTTCCTCTCGAAACATGCCGTAGCATGACCTGGCTGGAGATAGACGGTGAGGTAGAGCACTGATTGGAGGAGTTGGGGGAGAAATCCCTCACCTTCCTGTCAAACTCCGAATTCCCCGTCGTCGTAGAAGGCTGGAAGTCCGCACTACGGGGTAAGCTTGTAGTGCGTAAGGGAGACAACCCAGACTGTGGTTAATGTCCCTCAGTGTAGGTTAAGTGTCAATACTAAAAGATGTCCTAGGCCAAAGACAACTGGAAGGTGAGCTTAGAAGCAGCTACCCTTTAAAAAGTGCGTAACAGCTTACCAGTCGAGGTTTAGGGCGCTGAAAATGGACGGGGCTAAAACCTACCACAGATACCACAGACCACCGTAAGGTGATGGCGTAGAGAGGCGCTCTGCATGGGCGGAAGCAGGGGTGTAAGTTCCTGTGGACCGTGCAGAATTGAGAATTCTGGCACTAGTAGAAGCATAGTTAGGTGAGAATCCTAACCGCCGAAGGGGCTAGGTTTCCTCGGCAATGTTCGTCAGCCGAGGGTTAGTCGGTCCTAAGTTATACCGTAATTCGAGTATAGCGAAAGGGAAACAGGTTAATATTCCTGTACCATCTGATTGTAGTTAACTTCGGTTAACCCTGACGTTTCTGGATATGCTTTGCAGGGCTGTCGCCCTGTCTAATCGTATAAACTCCTGGAGAACCGTAATGGTGAGAATTGAGTGAAAGCGTGATGGAGTAATAAAGCAAACTCCTGGAACCCGTGAAAAGGGAATCAGATGTCCGTACCGAGATCTGACACAGGTGCCCCTAGCTGAGAAGGCTAAGGCGTGTCGGTTTAATTGTGTTTAGGGAATTCGGCAAAATGGCCCCGTACCTTCGGAAGAAGGGGTGCCTGCCCAGCGATTGGGCAGGTCGCAGTGACCAGGGGGCTCCGACTGTCTAATAACAACATAGCAGACTGCAACTCCGAAAGGACTAGTATAGTCTGTGATTCCTGCCCAGTGCAGGTATCTGAAAACCGGGTTCAACCGGACGAAGGACCTGTAAACGGCGGGGGTAACTATGACCCTCTTAAGGTAGCGTAGTACCTTGTCGCTTAATTGGCGACTTGCATGAATGGATTAACGAGAGCCCCACTGTCCCAAACACAAGTCCGTTGAACATTTTATCCTAGTGCAAAGGCTAGGGACTCCAAATGGGAAGTGAAGACCCCGTGGAGCTTTACTGCAGCCTGTTGTTGTGTTACGGTATTCATTGCGCAGTGTAGATGGGAGATGTCGATCCAGCCCTTGTGGGGGCTGGTTAGTCAACAATGAGACACCATCCTTTGTTTACTGTAACACTAACTCCTCGTGAGGACATCGGTAGGTAGGCAGTTTGGGTGGGGCGCCACACCCTCGAAAAGGTATCAAGGGTGCCCCAAGGTCAACTCATGTGAGTCAGAAACTCACAGAAGAGTGTCAAGAGCAAAAGTTGGCCTGACGTGAACACGCATAGCAAGTGTTCGCGAGAGGAAACTCGGGTCTAACGAACCAATACGCGCTTTTGATGAGTGCTATTGACGACAGAAAAGCTACCCCGGGGATAATTGAGTCGTCACCGGCAAGAGCACATATCGACCCGGTGGCTTGCTACCTCGATGTCGGTTCTTTCCATCCTGGCTGTGCAGCAGCAGCCAAGGGTGAGGTTGTTCGCCTATTAAAGGGGATCGTGAGCTGGGTTTAGACCGTCGTGAGACAGGTCGGTTACTATCTATTTGGAGTGTTAGAGGTCTGAGGGTAAGACGGAAATAGTACGAGAGGAACTTTCCGTCGTCGCCACTGGTATACCGGTTGTCCGACAGGGCAGTGCCGGGTGGCTACGCGATAATGGATAAAAGCTGAAAGCATCTAAGCTTGAAACCAGACCTGAAAAGAGACCTCGTCTGAGGGCATGGATAAAAGATCCGTTTGATAGGCTCGGGATGTGAGCACGAAGGTAACGACGTGTTAAGTCCACGAGTACTAACGCCCAAATCAGCTAACACTGATTAATCGTCCGTTAAAACTCAGACGAATTTCAATGTGCACACCACACTATACAACCTCTGTATTTGCGGCCATAGCAGCGGGGCAACACCCGGACCCATACCGAACCCGGAAGTTAAGCCCGTTCACGTAGTGTGTGGTACTGAGTTGCGAGAGCGCTCGGGAAGCACACCACGCTGCAAATGCTCATACTAAATGAGGAAATCTGTTCTGTATCTGTTATGCAAAGGAGCGTGAGCGCTTCGAAACGATTCTTTCTGTGGTACATCTCTGCACTGTTCTGTGACATTCTGTTCTGTATACATCTGATACAAAAGAGTGTGAGTGTCCGAAAATCTGAAAAAGTTGTATATGAATGACCTGTGATGCGAGAGTTCTGTTTTATTAATTGTACGCTGTTGAGCGATGGCGCTTGGTTTCTCTGTCTGGTAAATTACCATTTAACAGGATTTGATTTTTTTTGTGATTAGATTGTATGAATTTCCATAGAAATTCATTGATTGCCCCAAATTGTTTTCTTCCCATGTTTTTCGTATCACAGAGTGGGGTGCTATTGAAATACAATTGTATGCAGGAGCAATGGATATGCGTAAATTGATTTCACTCATCTTATCGAATCCACCTGAGGCGGTGATGATCAAATAAAAGATCTCAATGCTGTATACGAGCCATCTGAACGATTTTGATTACTTTCACACTCCGCACGGCTATCCTTTATGGTATATTATATTCAGGTTAATTTCAGGAGAGGATTATGCTAAAAAAGGCAGGATATGTCCAAACCCGGCGTAGAATGATACGTGACTGTGATAATCAGGAAAATAATATTATTGAGGTTATTATCCATGGCACTAAATTTGGTATCAGGCTATCGGAATTGTATCAGGCTATGAGCGGAATTCGTTCTGGACGAATTGAACCAATACGCAATAATGCTGAATGCCGCTTATGCGGTACAGCAGGAAAGGTATTTGCGTCATCATCAGGGAAAGCAGTAAACATAACACTGAATAACGGTGACAGGTTTACTGTTTCTCAACGTTCACTTCGGCACGTCCTTGCGCAATGTGGCAGATATGCGCCTTTGTACTCTGTCCCCCGGACTGTTCCTGTGGATATGCAAACCGTGTTTTCAGGAGATACCGATTATGGAAACGTATCTGTGATTTGCTGAATGTTTTTTGAGATATTCGTTGTCTTCTGTTTTCGGATAATGGGATATATTTCATGAATACCGTAGAAGAAAGATTACATAGAAGATCGAAATCCCATGTCATCGTATCTTTTCTATCAGGGGAAAAATACTATTTTATCAGGGTTGCTGAAAAACAGGTTGATATCTTCAAAGCGCGTGTACCTTTCATATTCACGTTTTTTAATGATGAATAGTTTATTATTATGCGATTATTTGGTGATTTTCGGCTTAAAATAGCATGAAATATCTAATGATTAAATCCAGAAAACAATGTTTTTATCCTAGTAGTGCTAATATTGTTAGGCAACACGGATGCCAAGGTGGCGGAGCGGCCACGCGGCTGCCTGCAGAGCAGCTATACTCCAGTTCAAATCTGGACCTTGGCTTTAGAAATTCTTTAAGGGATTTCGACGCAGGGCAATATTGTCCTGTATTTGCGGCCATAGCAGCGGGGCAACACCCGGACCCATACCGAACCCGGAAGTTAAGCCCGTTCACGTAGTGTGTGGTACTGAGTTGCGAGAGCGCTCGGGAAGCATACCACGCTGCAAATGCTCATAAAAGATGAAACAACTGTTCTATAACTGTTATAATAAGAGCGCAAGCTCTTTGCAGCGACACGATACAATAAATGCCTTGAATCAAAATGAGCATTCTGTTCTGTATATGCGATACAAAAGAACGTGAGTGTCGCGCATAATTGTATTACTTGTCCGCGCAAACGAGATGTTGTTTTGTTCCAATGTTGTCAGACCCTGGAGAGTGGACACCCCGAAAGATATATTCTGGTGCTTCTGGTGTTGTGACGTGATGGGGAAATAAGTGAATTATTATCTTGAAGTATATGCGGAACTGATTGTCCGGCAAAAAATGAATTCAGTTTTGATTCCGTTTGAGCCGTTTTAACTGCCGCAATATCATCTCTCTTCGTACAATAAGCACGCTCGCAAGCACACCGACAAAGATATTGAAATAGTACAGGATGAGCCGCCAGAGAAGAACAAATACCCCGACAATTGATGATGGGACAAACAATCCATAGAGGGATGTGGCTGAGATTTCTGCAATCCCCGAACTTCCCGGGGTCAGGGGAACCATCATAATAATTGCAATGATCAGCTGCACGATAAATGATTCAATGAAAAACGGTTTTGACCCGATGGCAATGAGAATAAATGATGCAATTAAAAATTCAAAGACCCAGTAAATCGTGGTAAGTGCAAATCCCCACACCAGTCCTTTTTTTGCTTTGCTGGCGAACTTGGCGAGTGCACTGTTAAAGTTATCAACTTCCGAATCAATGGAATGCATCAGTTTATCCACTTTTTCTGATTTCCATCGTTTCGTAAGCCAACCGGATATCTTAAACAGAATTCGTTTCAAAAATTCAGGATGGCGGATTGAATAGATGAACAGAATCATAAAGCAGATGAGTATGACCCATATCACCAGTAATGGTGTCGTCAGATTCACATCCAGCGTTGCAAACTGAAATACCAGCAGGATAAATGCAAATATACCAATTAATCCCAGAACAATTCCATCGATGACCCGTTCCATGATCACAACGGCTGTTGCATCACCTACCGGTACGTCTGCCCGATAGAGTTCATGAATTCTGACCGGCTCTCCTCCTGCCTGTGAAGGGGTGATCGCTGCCACCAATAGGTTTGCAAATACTGCGTTGAGTGCATGGAGAAACGGAACATGGTAGCCCAGCGATTGTGACATCATTTTCAGTCTCATACCCCACGCCATCAGTGCAATAATGTGGAGGACCAATGCCAGAAGTAAAAAAGTGTAATTGACATTCTTTAGATAGGTGATGGTCTCATCGTCAATGGTAAACCAAAGAACACCAATAAGCACAAGTGTGCTGAAACCAACAGAGAAGGCCAACCATTTCCATTGTGAACTTTCCATGTATTTGTGTACTCCATTTCCACCGGGTTGATGAATCACCTAAGTTTTTCCGGCAAACTATAAACTCTTTGTACTTTAAACCGTGAATAATTCTGGGTTTTTTACCACTTTGAGGATACCTGTTCGCACACCTGCATCAATCCAGCCGTACGCATAACTGAGAAGCGCAAGTCCGTCTGCAAGATTGGCCGCTTCTGTTTCAATACTGCCTGCAATATAATATTGGTGTGTAATTGTGCAGATTTCCTTCCCTGCAGGGTAAAGCGGAAGTTCAGGTTCAGAATTTATGCACACGGATGAAAGCGCACTGGCAAGCATACGCTGATATCTGAATGTTTTCTCGTTCAGGTGTTCTGAAAGAGCTTCGGGTATATCCGGTGTACAGCCTTTCGGGGGGATGCCCATTGGATGGTTTGTGAAAAGACCTGCTGCGACTCCGGTGTCCAGCCAGCCGCTCCCATAGGCAAAAGATGCCAGTGCATTCACTTCATCGCCTTTGTCCAGAAAAACAAATCCGTCTGAAGCATATGCGTGCACCATTTCAAGAACATCGCTTGCTACTTTTGCAAGCCAGGTATTTTCCGGAACAACAATTACCGTTGTTTCTGTCCTTCCAGAAAAGGTTCTGCCGTATTCCTCAATCATGGTAACCAGCAAATGTCCGGATATAATCCTCCTCTATTGGATGGAGCTCGGCAGGGACGACGAGCACATGGAGAGGTGGGCCGAAATCCGCATTTACAAGTGTCTCCGCATTGCCAGCTATAACCGTCGGGTTCTCACTGCCGGCGCGTGCGATGCCGATAAAGAGCTTCGGTAACGGTTCATTTTTCTTCTCAGCCATTGCTGATATAAGACGGACTGCCTCAGGGACTGACATATATCTTTCAGACTGGATATCGAGGTATACAAGTGTGTGTAGATTTAGTTTGAGGTTCGCTGATATTGTCTCATATGGGGTAAGAGGAAACCAGTTTTCTGTTGGGTACGGGACTGAACATGATTTTCCAAACCGATAATTCTGTAAGCCTGAGAGGCCACATACGGCACTGATTATTGAAGATGAATGAATGATCTCAGTTTTTATCCCACGTTCTGCCGCCCGTATACGGAGATCTGCATGCGTGGTTGATACCATTGGATCCCCTCCGGTAAGAAATACAACAGGACCTTCTTTGGCATATTCAAGAATTGTATCCGGATGCTGTTCAACATCTTCACGGCCCAGAACCGTGACGGTTTTTCCGTATTGATCTTCCATTTCACAGATCTTTATCCCCATCAGGCGTGATGTATAGCCTTCCAGAAAGATATGGTCTGCTTCCCTGATTTTCCTGAGACCTTTAAGGGAGATGTCTTCCCCGTCATACAGACCGAGTCCTACGAATGAGAGCATTTTATTCACCTGTCTATTACTATTGGGGACTTTCTTTGAATAATGGTGGTGATCTGATAAGAAAGCGTGCATACCTTCCAGATATATGAAATGGGTTTTTGCGCAGATCATGGATGTTCGGTGAGAAGGAACCGAATGATATTATCTACCTATAATGAAAAAATGTATGAACTGTACTAGTGTCGGATGCTGAATGTACCATTCACCAGCATGATACCAATTCCGATCGGGTAAATTAGGGTGTTTTATGATTCGGTATATCTATGAGAGATTTCTGATCCGGGGATGTGTGGATATTCCCAACCATATTTGCATCATGCTCTCAGGAGATGATGTGAAACGTGCACCGGAGAAAATAATTCAGGTAATTGACTGGAGCATGGAATGTGGGGTCAAATCGCTGATATTTCATATAGATACGGATTGTGTTGCTCCTTTGATTTCGGAAATCACCAGACTCAAAGATCTCTTTGGGCCGGTTCGCGTTGACGTTTATTCACCTGAGGGAAAATTTGTTCTTCATGATGGCACCCACCTCCCGGATACCATTATTGCGATAGGTATGAGCGGTAGGGAAGAGATTGTACACTCCGTTCGTGAAATTGCAGAAATTGGGATTGACCCGGGTGATGTAGATGAAAAAATGCTTGAATCTCATCTGACGTTTCAATATGAACCGGATTTTGTCATTAAAACCGGAGACAGTCATCTGATGGATTTTATGATCTGGCAGTCTGTGTATTCGGAACTCTTTTTTACCGATGTAAACTGGCCTACATTTAGAAAAGTTGATTTTTTCCGGGCACTCAGGGATTATCAACTGCGAAAAAGACGTTATGGGAAGTAGCCACTCTTAACCCGTTCGTCATATACGCGAATCCCTCTCAAAAGGTCTATTTTTCTGAAGAGTGGCCAGTATGGGGCACAGAAGTAGACTGCCGATTTGTATCCGTTTGCAAACCACGGGAGAAAATTTGATGTCCTTTTTTCGTTTCCGGTACGGATTATTAGATCAACCGGCGGGAGGTGAAGATCTCCCCGTATTTTATTATCCAGAAGATCCGTTGTGATCATATCGGGTGTGATTTTGTTTTGTCTGAGGTCCTGAAGAATTTCTTTTACTGCGCGAACGATTTCATTCCTGCCACCGTACGCGAGAGCGATATTCAGATGGAACTGCGCATAATCTTTGGTTGCTTCTTCCGCCTCTTCAATTGTTTTGAGCATATCTTCTGGAATGAGACTGCGATCGCCAACCACCTGAAGACGGATTTCATTGGAATGAACGCGCGTATCCGTTTTTATGGATTTGAATTTTTCAATAAAAAGAGAGAACAGTTCATTCAGTTCAGTATCGGGCCTGTTGAAATTTTCAGTAGAAAATGAATAGAGGGTGATATTGCGGATTCCTATTTCCTGAGCCCATTCCAGGACCTCGTCAGATGTCTGTGCCCCTTTTCTGTGCCCGTATGAAGTATTTTGTCCCTGAATCTTTGCATACCGTCTGTTTCCATCCTGAATGATTGCAATATGATTTGGAATATTTGTGATCTCATTCATCAGATGGCGTTCATAGCATTGATTAAATATCTCTCTGAATCTCAAAGCGGAATCACCTCTACAATAATCCCTTCGCCGGGATATCGCTCGATAATGTACTTTTTACCAGAATACTTCTGGGGATTTTCTGCAAGAATCCACCATGCAGTTTCAATATTCCCGTCCTTTTCCTCCCACATATCATCTTCAATATCATGGGGCTGTCCGCCATGTTCCCAGACGCCATACATCAGTGTCCCGTCATCGGTGACATCCTCAAATTCACGTGCAGTGTTTTCCGCGGTACGGATTAGCCGTTTTCTGAGTTGTACTGAATCCTTGAAGCTGGAAGAACACCAGTGAACTTTGGGATTTTTGAGAATCTCTGTTGCCCACTCCTCTGCACCTCCGACGGCATTGTGGTAACAGTCTTCAAGTGAGTGGTGCTTCTCTCTCATCGCCTCTGCATTTGTTTCGCTCCATTCCAGCTCATTAATATTGAACCAGTCTACAAGGTCAACAGCGGGGATGAGGTGATTGAGTCCCGGTAATGACGGCACTTCTATTGTTACTTCAAATCCGAGATCCCTGGCCGTTTGAATTGAGTCAATAAAGGGGGTATCCAGAAAATGGTCCCAGCACTCTTCGGGTGGGTGAAACCGTATTTCGTCCACACAGCCTTTGATAATTTCAAGAGTCTCTTTTTTGGGAGCAATTCCGGTATATAGGTGAATATTGAATGCATTCCCATATTCTTTTTTCAGAAGACTGCAGTAATGCTTTACCCGGTCGGGAACCAGAAGGGGTTCTCCGCCCGTTACCCCGGCACCCAGTGCACCCATTGAACGTGCCTCTTTGAGGATATCATCGTCAGAGAGTATGATACGATCATTTGCATAGACCGTATCTTTCCCTTTCTTTTCAGATGAAATCGGGCAGTACCAACATGTCCTGTTACACCGTCCGGTGATAAACAGTACCATTTTTGCGCCTTCATGGCAGAGTTTACAGGCTGTACTAAGCACCGGCATTCACCGCATCAGTAATTCTCTGGGTAACAAATTCTTCTCCAAGTGCTTCAAGGAACCATCCCAGTCGGGGTCCGCGTTCCTTTCCAAGAATTGCAAGATAGAGTGCCGTAAATATTTTCTTTGCATTCACTCCTGTGTCCTCTGCAACAGTATACACAGCATTGTGGATTGTTTCCGCCTTCCATTCGTCCATCGCAACATAATGTGAAAGGAGAGCACCGAGAGCATATCTGTCATCTTCTGTTAATGCGAATGCTTCGGGGGGCAGGTCAGTCTGGACGGTGAATTTAACCATGTCTGGTGCATATTTCCGGGTCCATATCCGTGCGCGTTCGGCACGCGCAAGCACTGCCTCTTTGTTATCCACATTATATCCGCTCCGGGCAAGGATGTCAAAGATAGTATCATTGTCCTGTGCGATCTGAACAACCGTTACCAGATGGCGGAATGGGATATCGGTTGCGACTGAGGATATCGTGGAGAGTTCATATTCGCGACTGTCATGCGTTTCTGCAAGACGGGCATATTCATCGATAAGCGAAAGGAGGCCCATTCCGGGATCAAAGTTAATTGCCCGCTCTGGTCGTGTACGGACAATCATATAGCGGAGCACGTCCGGTGGGACAATGGAGAGCATCTCGTTGATGGAGATCGCGACACCCGTTGAAGAAGCCATTGCTCCTTTTCCCTTAAGGCTGATCCATTCATACTGGACCGGGAACGGTGCACTTCCCCCAAATATTTTTTCAACAATTTCTTTGCCGGTATCGTATGAACCACCGGCTGCAGCATGATCTTTACCGAATGGTTCTACGGTGATGCCAAGGTTGTACCAGCGCATTGGCCAGTCTACACGCCAGACCAGTTTCCCTTCTCCCTTTGAATAGTCGGAGACTCCCTCGTTTCCACAGGGACACCGGTATGCAACCGATGTTGTCTCCGGGTCGTGGGAGAGGATCTCTGCATTCACAATCTGGCCACATTTGCTGCAGATAGGATAATACGGTACCCATGAATCGGGAAGTGTTCTTCGTGACACTCGTTCAAGAATCTCTTTTATGTCATCTGAACGGGCAAGGACCGTTGTAATTTCATCGGTATATCTGCCTGAGCGGTACAGTTCACTGGATCGTACGATGGTTGGGTGTACATCCATCTCTTCAAGAGCCTGGAGAAATGGCTCCAGAAAATGCTCAGCATAATTTGCATGTTTCCCACACGGACAGGGGATGTCACACAAAGGCATTCCAATATAGTCAGCATATGACTCCGGGAGAAATGGATACACTTTTCGCAATGGATCAAAATCATCCGCAATGTAGATGAGCTCTGCTGTTAGACCCCGCTCAACCATTGATTTGTATACCAGATCTCCGGTCATAACCTCCCGCATATTACCGATGTGGATTGGTCCCGATGGGGTGATCCCAGTGGCAATATAGTGTGGTTTATTCTGATCGACCTGAGCTGCACAGACATCTGCCCAGTGAATCCGTTCCTGGGTTGCTCCTTCCTGTTGCTGCATTGTGTATTATTTGGTGCTTCAAGATTAACAATATATAGGTATTTTCCAATTTTTTTGTTTCTCATTACATACAGTTATTTATGGGTATGGCTGCAAACCTCAACATATTTGCCATATGAAGACTTTCCAGAGTGAAGACGGGCTTTCAGAAGTTATTGGATTTATTCTTCTGATTGGCCTGCTGGTGGTGTTTCTCGCTGTCTATCAGACATATACGGTGCCGGTGCAGGGACGGGACACGGAGATTGACCACATGAATGAGATCAAAAATACGTTTACTGCATATAAGATTTCACTGGATTCCCTCTGGGTGAATGAACGGGAAGGGACAATGCTCAGTACCACCCTTGACATGGGAACCGGGGGTGGGTACAGTCAGGGAGGGTTTGGTAACATCGGGTTCCTGACACCGATATCGTCCGGTGGCTCTGTCGGAGTGAATCAGCGCAATGAGACGATTACTGTTACTGTGGGTTCCAATATCGATGGTGTGAGGACCCTTGCTGATTTTAATCCGGGTGCATTGGAATATCAGTCAAATAATTATTACTGGATTGATCAGAATTATTACTATCAGCTGGGAGGGGTCTTTTTAGAACAAAATTCAGGTTCGACTGTCAGGGTGATGCCGCCACTTACCATTGCACGATACGGTACGGATGAAGGATATACTGCCAAAGTAGATTTCACAATAATCCGGTTAAACGGTGGGGAGCTAATCAGCGGTACAGGTCCGGTACGGGTCGAAACAAACCTGAATAATGGTGGGATTATTGAATCTCCTGACTACGTTGGTATTACCAATGTTACCATTACCGTTGGTTCTGATAATCCCAAAACATTGTTGATGTGGAAAAATCTTTTTGAGGATTCTCTCGCACGGTATGGGATTCCTTCTGAGTGGTATGACCCGCTGACAATTAGTGATGAAAAAGTGTCGTTAAACGTCATTGGTGCACAGGTTAATGGAACATCTCTCGGTGTGTATGCCAATATCATCCGGACCAACTACACTACGACTCTCCAGACTGTTGCTACAGATATTCAATGAGGAATGCAACCATGAGCTGGCATAAGGTAAACCAGATGAATGATGACGGAGTTTCTGAAATAATAGCAGGAGTCCTGCTTATTGGTCTGACAGTTGTAGGGGTCACGCTGGTCGGTCTCTTATTATTTTCACAACCAGTCGCTGAGGAAGTACCGGTGGTGGATGTTATTGTCTCGAATAACGGGACCACAATTTATTTCCAGAATGTTGGGGGTGACTCTCTTGGTCAGGAAGACTTCACGATATATATAGATGGAAATGCGGTTGCTGCATCTGAACTGGATATTCTGAGCCCCGGTGAATGGCCATGGTCCGTTGGTGAAATAATTGAATATACTGCTGCCGATAGTGTGACTCCTCTGGCTGAACATGTCCGGATTACCTATCCTGAGAATCAGGGAACTCTGCTTCGCCCGTCATATGTTGACGATGTGAGAACCAGTTCACAATTGGCCG
Organism: Methanogenium organophilum; assembly: GCF_026684035.1. Lineage (NCBI taxonomy): Archaea > Methanobacteriati > Methanobacteriota > Methanomicrobia > Methanomicrobiales > Methanomicrobiaceae > Methanogenium > Methanogenium organophilum. Next base: position 2,633,003 of record NZ_CP113361.1, on the reverse strand, counting down.
ATATTACGTCCACACCCCTGCCAACGCTTTCTCCAGGGGGTGTCCCTGCGACTCCCAGTCCCGCTGAGGCAGGTGAGTATGTTGCGGAGTCGGTGTTGAGTGATTCTCAGATCATTGCCGCCTTCAGTACACTGGAAAAGACAGGGACAATACAGGATCGATATCTGAATTTCACGATTGATTCCGAGAATTCAACGATGAATATTCCTGCGGACCAAAGTGTTGGTAGCCTTGCTAATGGTAAGCGAATTTCAATTCGTACAGGTGAAGAAAAAAACGGAAATCGTATGTGTATCACTGGAGTTGGTAATACCTTCTTCGGACTTCGTTTTGAGACAGTTTTTGTTCGGATTGACGATTATGATGTGAACTCCGGTTCGGAGGTTGAAATAAAAAGCGCATGGATTCCAAAGTATAGGGATTTGGAATCAAATCTGGCTTTTAGGCTTGGTGAAGATAACAAGACTTATGAATTATATGTTGATGGAATGCTTGATCCCCATGGGGAGAATGGTGTTCTTACCATACTAAACAATGCCCAACCGACTGACTCTGGTATGTTTGTTATCAATACCTGGAGTTCAAATGACGACTCAAATGCAGTAATTCTTGCCAAAGCAGATATGGAATTTCTGTAAGTGTAGGTGTAGGTATGCTAAGGCTTGGTATTTTCAATACAATAGACGATCTGTCTGTTCCTCCGGCAGAAAATCGTGAGGACGCTTCATCCGAGATGATCGGATCGATCATTCTCATTGGCGTCTTAGTCGCTGCGTTTGGAATTATTTTGATGATGCTTTTATCTTCCTCATCTGAGTATGTGGTGCCTGCTGTTGCGATTGATGCCAGTATCATTGATGACAATACTACGTATGTCCTTGATCTTGATGCAGGGGATACGCTGCGGAAGAATGAGATACGCATAATTGTCGATGGAAGAGATGCCACAGCTAATTTTACCACGGAAAATGGTTCCGAATGGGAACTGTGGAGTTCGGGTGAGTCGCTGTATCTTGATATTGCAGGAAGTGATCCGCCGGAGTCGGTCCAGATTGTCTATTACGATTCTAACGGAGGAGGGGAGCTTCTCTGGGATGTGGGAACAAGTGTGACGGTGATTCCCCCGACCGGCCTGACACCGGTGGCGGCATTCTCTGCGAACGTAACCAATGGCCTCGTGCCTCTGACGGTTCGGTTCACGGACACATCGTCCAATGATCCCAACGCGTGGAAGTGGAGTTTCGGAGACGGGCGGACGTCATCGGTACAGAATCCGGTGCATAACTATGCGGTGCCCGGCGTGTACACGGTTCAGCTAACAGCGTTCAACCCGGACGGTTCGGGTACGGCAATTAAAACAGGATATATCCATGTAACCGAAGGGCTTGAAGCTGATTTTACTGCCGCGCCACTTTCCGGCGATGCGCCTCTGACGGTGAATTTCACCGATCTCACGACCGGTGCGCCTACAGGCTGGCTCTGGGATTTTGGCGATAATACCACCTCTAATGAAACAGACCCATCGCATGCATATACCAGTCCCGGCGTATACACTGTCTCGCTTACGGTAAATAACACGGCATACTTGACGACGGAAACAAAGAATGGCTATATCACGGTGACGGGCCTGCCCCTGCCTGTTGCGTGGTGGCGGTTTGATGAAGCGTCCGGAAGCACTGCGGTTGATTCATCAGGTAATGGCAATGACGGGATCATCGAGGGCGGTGCGGCGGATCGCCGGGCAGGTGCCTGCGGTACTGGTTTGTACTTCGATGGTACGACCACCTGGGTGAACGTCCCCAATGATGTGACCCTCAGTTTTAATGATACGTTTACCTTTGCCGGGTGGCTGAAACCGGAAGTGCCGGAATATGCTGGTGCCCCGGATTCCTATCGGAACTATACCCAGATCATCGGCAAAGGCTACGATGATTACCAGCATAGGAAATATTCGAATAATTATGAAGTATTTTTCCAGGTTGATACTGACGCTCTTCGGTTCGAGGAAAACGGTGAACTTGACCCTGAGAATGTAGAGGGGGCCATATCGGATGTCACTGGCCTGCCACTTTCCTATGACGAGTGGTTCCATATTGCGGTCGTGGTTAATGGCGGAACGGGAACTGTATATGTCGACGGTCAGGAAGAGGGTACCTTCAGCGTCACGCGGACACCACTTCAGGAAAACACGGAACCAGTCAGTATTGGCAGGCAGATGGTTACGAAATATGACTGGGCCAATTTCTTCTACAAAGGAATGATGGATGAGTTGTATCTCTATGGAACGGCGCTCTCGGCAGATGAGATATCTTCTCTTGCAGATGCATGCTCACCACCCTCCGGGGGTGCACCTGTGGTATCATTCACTGGGACGCCGGTGTCAGGCGACGTCCCGCTTGCTGTGCAGTTCACTTCAACCGTGACGGGGACCACACCCTTCACGTATCTCTGGAGCTTTGGTGACGGTACAACGTCCTCGGACCTGAATCCCCTGCACACCTATACTGATGCCGGGACGTATGATGTGAACCTCACGGTGACGAATGCGTATGGTACGGATACTCTTGAGCGTACGGCATACATTAATGCAACTGAGGGCGTGAGCGCATTTGGGCAGTATGTTGTGAATGAGGGTGTCTTTGTATACGGGCAGGAACTCTCCTTTGCCGGAGACACCGTCACCGGACCGGGAGCAACGATTCATATCACCGGTAGTGAACTGAATACGGCTGACCTCAATGGTGGAACCTCTCTTGCTGTTTCAAATATATATGTGGATGGAACAATCTCACTGGATGTAGGGAGTGCAGCATTAGGATCTGAGGAATCTCCGGGTTCTATTTATGTGAATGGGGACTTTATTCTGGATAACGGAACGAGAGATATTTTTGGAGATGTCTATGTCAATGGCAACTGTTACCTGAAAGATCCAGTAATTCATGGGACGATATATGTCGATGGGGATTTGGAACTGGGCTGGACGCCTGTTCTGAAAGATGGTACTGTCCTTTATACTGGTTCATTTACCTATCCTGATGGAATTGGGAAGACTATACTCAAACACTGTGAGAAGGTTGAATCAGTACCAGGCTTTACCATACCCGCGGTGACCATGCCTCCGGTGAAAAGCGATGAATGGTATTCATCCCGGGGATATGTGACCAGTGGTGCACTTGCAAGTAATCTCAAAATTGCGGCAGACAGCTATACATCAAACAGTTGGGTTGATCCTGCATACGACGTGATCATCGTTGCAAAAGATGGTGATATTGTGTTGACCGGCTTGGGTGGGAGCGGTGTTACCGGCGTTCTCTTTGCACCAAACGGGAAGGTGGAGTTCAATGGTGGATTCTTTGAAGGACTGGTTATCGCACGGGACGGTTTCCTGGTAACGAGCGGCGGGACGACCGTCACCTTCAAAAATATGGACCAGTATATCAGCAATCCAGCTGATTATCCATTCTGATTTTTCAAATTTCACCAAAAGATGGCCATTTTTTATCGGGATCCGGATGCAGGGAGGAATGTCCACTCCGGAGCTATCTTTCAATTTCTGTATCTCTGGTATTAGGCTCAATAAGCATGATATCTGTCACAAACCCGGAATTCATACAAGGTTGTCCTTATACTCTCGGGAATGCCGGAAGCCAGTCCCTTTCGTATTTATGAGGTGTAATCCGGATCATGAATCCGGGAAAATACTGCTGAATCTCTTAGGATGGTGTTAAAGCGTGTATAAAAAAGAAAATATTATCGATTTTTGCCTTTAGTCTTCGATTTCATCGTCTTCCCCATCGAGTGAATGTCAACCATATACCGGTCATCGCTCCCCATCCTGACAACCAGTTCATCGCTTTCCGCAAGTTTCTCCAGATTGAGTTCATAGGAGCCGGGATTAATGACAGTAATACTTTCTATTCTGTCATACATCTCCACATTTTGTGGAGCGGCGGCAGGTTCTTTCTTCTTTGTATCGTCTGTTATCTCCAGAAACTGCTCTTTTGTCTCTTCTGCAATCTGTTTTATGCTTTTTTCCTCAAGCACATCCTTGTGCATATCCTGTGGGCGAATATACAGAAATTTTTTTCCGCCACAGCTTGGACATCCCTTGAGGATAACATTTGATCCGTCCTGAAACTCCCGTCCACATTGTGTGCACTTATGTGCCATTTCTATTCACCTTGAGGATACCCAGGCGCTTATAAGGTCTTTGTCCTTCTTTATGGTTTTCATCTGGTTGGCAGGACCGATAACCGTCATCCGTGTCCCCGGACCCTTCTTCCCCAGAAGTCTTCCGAACAGTCCTCCTCCGGAAGAACCTGCGTCCTTTGCAGAATATGTTTCCATTTCAATTCCTGAAAAACCGTCTGGTGTTATTTCAAGCATGGTAATTTCTATCAGTCTGCTTTGTTCATCCGGGGTAAGTCCCTTTTCCAGAACGACGATATTTCCTTCCATGACATCATCAAGAATCAGACGAATCTTCTCCATTGTTGTCATATTATCGAGCCTGTCTGCAGAAATCAGGTCTATCTGAACTCCCTGTATCATCTGGAATCACCCGAAATAGTCGAGCATCTTTTCATAGAGCTCTTCCATGTTGTTTCCTTCAAGACCCGATACCGGAATCACAGGGTGCTGGGGGAACGCCTTGCGGATTGCAGATGCTGATGCATCAGGCAGATCTATTTTATTTGCGACGATAATTACCGGCAAATCTCTGCTTTCAATGATACCAACCAGCATGATATTTACCTGGGTAAACGGGTCGAGTGTCGCGTCTAGCATATAGATGACACCGTCAATATCCTCACGAAGCCAGTGCATTGCTTCAGCAACCCCTTCGGTAGCTTCGCGGGCACGCTTTACTGCGTCATCTTTTTCCATCCCGTACTCAATGAATTCCTGATAATCAATTTTTGTTGTTACACCGGGTGTGTCCACAATATCAATTGTTACCGTATTTCCATTCTGGTTTGATATGGTAATTCCCTCTTTGCGGCGGGCACGTCTGGTTTCATGAGGGATTTCGCTGACAGGGCCCAACGCATCCCCTGTCCAGTCTCTCACAATTCGGTTTGAGAGTGTGGTTTTTCCGGCGTTTGGTGGTCCGTATATGCCGATTCGTGATTGACGCTTCTTGAAAAATGCATTTAGAAATTTTGATAGTCTTTTTTTCGTTCGTATAAAAAGATTCATGAGTCCCTCCTGAAAGCAGAATATTCGTAATCAGATATCTGCCTCCCTAATAATATAGATTTATTCTTGCATCAGGAAAATCTAAAGAAATTGGCATATTCGTGTGCATGTTCACTATTCTTTTATACGAATACGGCATAATAGCCCAGTATACCACCTCTGCTTCATTTTTTTGATGCAGAAAAACTGGTGATCTGAGTGAGTGATAACAGGATGAACCAAATGCGGTTTGAAACCCGTATCCTTCTGAAAGAAGTGATCAGGTTTCGTCCCACGACAATAGACTCGGGATCAACGGTAGCACATGCCGCTGAGAAAATGTGCCGTGACGAAGTCGGCAGTTGTATTGTGCTGAAAAAAAACGCACCTGTCGGTATTGTCACAGAACAGGATATCAATTGCAAGGTTGTTGCAAAAAACAGAGTGCCGGGTGATGTGTTTGTTCATGAAGTCATGAGCACACCGCTGATCACCATTGGCCTTGATAAAACCATAGAGGATGCTGCCAACATAATGATGAAGAATAAAGTCAGGAGAATTCCCGTTGTTGAGAATTCCCGGGTTGTTGGTATCGTTACCGTACGCGATATTCTGGCAGTATCCAATGAAATGAACGGGATTATGTCCAATCTCATTGAAATAAACCGTTATGATGAGCTTGTGGATGGCATTTGCGATGAATGTGGCTGTATGTCAGACGACCTGGTGAATGTTGACGGAAATATGATCTGTCCAACCTGCCGAGGAGAGGATGAACCGTTATGATGGTCGCACTCGACCTGATACGAGAAATTCCAGTGTTGTATCCGGATGATCTGGTTACAAAGGCAAGAAAATATCTTAGGGAGGATTCATTCAGAGAGATGTTTATCCGGGATAGAAATGGACGTCTGGTCGGATATATTGATATTTCGGATGTGATTCTTGTTAATGACACAAAGTCAAATCTGGAGATCCAGACATTTCTTCGTGATGCGCCTTTTGTGTATTCTGAAGATTCCGTAGAAAATGCCCTTGCACAAATAAAAAACGCGCAGACCGATAGCGTGGCAGTATGCTCGCATTCTGGAGAATTGCTGGGAGCAGTGCAGCTTTCTGCACTCTTTCCGGTTATTATGTCCCGACAAAATCCCACCGGACTGGTAAGTGAATATATGATTGAACCTGTAGTGACCTGCAATCGGGATGATCCGTTGCATGCCGTCTATTCAGTAATTACTGAAAGTGGCTATGATGCACTTCCGGTTGAAGAGGGTAATTGTATTCTCGGCATGATATCCCGGACGGATCTAATCATGCATGGGCACATACGCCGATCAATTGAAGCAAAGCATAAAACACCGGTTGAGTATGTCATGGTTACCCCTGCCATTATTACTTTCAGGAATGATTCAATAGGGGATGCAGCACGGGCAATGATACAGCATGATGTCAGTCGTCTTCCGGTGATTGAATCGGATGGGAAGATTGTCGGTATTGTATCACGCCAGGATATTCTAAATGCTCTCGAATTACCAGGAGTCGTACATGCACAGAAATATGAAGAATACGAAACCAGCTGATGAAATAAGGACAAATCCTGGAAAAATGAATGGACGGCCTGTAGAATTTTCCACGAATAAACCGGAACACCCGTCTGAAATTCTGGCTATAGGAACGAGCGATGTGTATTCCGTCCCCCAGACAATGCAGATCTATCGGGCAGTTGTTGCCATGTGTTCGAAAGGGTTTCGCAGATTGCCGGTGACTGATGCCGGTACGGGAAGGCTGCGTGGTCTTATTACGGCAAGTGATGTTGTGGATCTGATGGGTGGCGGCTCAAAATTTAACCTTGTAACCGTAAAGCACCAGGGACAGATACTTTCTGCCATCAATGAACCCGTAAAAGAAATAATGTCCACAGATCTTGAAACTGTTCATCCCTCTGATGAGCTTCCGGACGTTGTTGACAGAATTGTTATGACAAAAACCGGCGGGCTTCCTATTGTCGACAATAATGACCTGTTGATGGGAATAATTACTGAGCGCGATGTGCTGCAGGTGCTCACTTCATACAAGAGTAAAAGTCTTGTTGAGGATGTAATGACCACGTCGCTTCGTGTCATTAGTCCCGATGAAACCATTCAGGGGGCCGGAAGGGAGATGACGCGAAGGAATTTCAGGCGGCTGCCGGTAGTAAGCAATGATGTGCTCTTTGGCATTGTGACGGCAATGGACATCATGAAGTATGTCGGGGACGGGACCATCTTTGAAAATATCACCACGGGTTCAACAGATGATGTTCTTGGCATTTCGGTACGGTCTCTGATGAAAGGAGATCTACTGACAACATCTCCGCTGGAAAATGTCGGTGATGCGGCACGCTTTATGCTTTCAAAGGGTGTAGGCGCTCTGCCTGTTATCGAGGATTCGCGACTGGTTGGTATTATTACCGAGTATGATCTGGTGCGTGCCCTTCAGAATGAGCTATAAATTCTGCTTCATATTGGGAAAAAGCAAGGATACATAAAGATTGGTGCCAAAATGAATCAATTGGCATTTGTGGTTTCCGGCATCCTTCCTCTGTGGAACAAGAAGGATGCCTGATGGATCGGTCAGTGAATAATGAGCCTTTAATCCTGTGATGATGCGCAGGATTCTGAATAGATATATGTATCCAGGAAGTGGCAAAATGAGTCAGGAAATATTTGTCAAAGATGTGATGTCCAAGTCAATTACCGTTGCAAAATCTGCTCCAATAACAGAAGCGCTTGACAAAATGCTTGCAGATGGTGTAGATCCTCTGATCGTTACGAATAATGGATCAGTGATGGGAACGATTTCCCGTGCAGCTATTGCAGAAACACTTGGCAGCAAAAAAACATCCACTCTGCCACCTACAAAGATTCGCGTGGCAAACACAACTGATGAGAATTTCACATCAGTCTATGGCGATGAAGAGGCAGATATACTAATTCCGCTTCTCCAGGAATATAAAGTAGTAGTTGTGCTTGACAGCGAGCACAAACTCATTGGAAAGGTGGATGCAACCGACCTCCTTAAGGCGATGGTGCCGGATACTACAACTGAGAATCTGATACAAAAAGCGCCTGTAATTGGTCAGGACGAGCGGGTCATCCATCTTCGCAGGCGCATGCTTGATGAGAACGTGACGAAATTTGTCGTTATGGATGATGGTGCGATTGCCGGAATTGTCACAGAAACCGATGTGGCACGGGCGATGCGTGATTTCAGAACCCATGTTGATGGGAAACATCAGGACAATCAGATAAAAAATCTCTTTGTCGGCGACATTATGACTGCACCGGCTCTTTCCCTTGATGAAAGTGCTGCGGTTTCCGAGTTTGTTGAAATGATTGTAAACAAGGGAATTAGTTCAGTTCCGGTTACTAAAGACGGAAAACTCAGTGGAATTATCTCCAAGGATTCAATGCTTATTGCATTATAATCTCACCTTTTTTCCGGATGGTCTTATATTCTTATTTGACAATCAATTGTTGGTATTATGAAACCGATCACCCCTGTACTCCCTGTGCGCGAAGTTGACAGGCTGCTTGCGGGCATGGGACATGGTGGATTTCAGGGAGGACGACTGGGAGAATCCCTGAATGTTTGGAAAAAAATGATTGAGGATCCGGATTGCACGATTTTTCTGGGGTTGTCCGGTGCAATGATACCTGCGGGGATGCAGGCATGTCTGACTGAACTTGTTCGGCGCGGGTATGTGGATGTAATTGTCTCAACCGGTGCGAATGTTTTTCATGATATGTGCGAACATCAGGGTGTACGTCATTATCGCGGGCATCATCATGTGGATGATTCTGAATTATTTGAGAAAGGGATCGACAGAATATATGATGTTTTTGCGTATGAGGGTGAATTTCGGGGTGTTGACCGGTTAATCGCAGAATATGCCGCTTCTCTTTCTCCCTATTCCGGTTCGTCGCGTGACTTCATTGAAAAGATGGCAGACTATTTGCAGGGCGAGTGGCCTTCGGGAACATCTCTGGTGTCTGCATGTAAAAATGCAGGCGTTCCAATATTTATTCCTGCATTGTCGGACTCTTCCATAGGAATTGCTCTTGTAATGGCGCGGCGGGATGGTGCTGATATAACGATAGATCAGTTACGGGATGCTGATGAGATCACACAGATTGTGGAACAGTCGAAAAAAACCGGTGTTATATATGTTGGTGGTGGTGTGCCAAAGAATTTTATTCAGCAGACACAGGTCATTGCTTCTATTCATGAGAAAGACTGTGGGGGGCATGCATACGCTATCCAATATACTACTGATGCACCTCACTGGGGTGGTCTTTCCGGGTGCACGTTTGAAGAGGCTGTAAGCTGGGGAAAAGAATCGGTTGATTCTACACATGTACAGGTGTTTTGTGATGCGACAATTGCGCTTCCAATTATCGTTTCCGGACTTAATTCTTTGAATCTGGAAAGAAAGGCGGAGCGCGTGTCATTTCAATACCACAACTATTAATACTCATCTTCTCCCATACAGTAAGGTAACATTCATGGAGCAACAATGATTGTTCATGTTGCGAGTGTCGTAATGATGCGAGATTATCTCTGTTGAGGTAGCCAAGCCAGGCATGGCGCGGGGTTGCTAACCCCGTGTCCTTCGGGACTCGAGGGTTCAAATCCCTCCCTCAACGCTTTATAGAGTATATCTCAATGTGAGGCTGACTGAATGGAAGAACAAGAGATCAACTACTTCGTCAGGATTGAGAACACTGACCTTGACGGTACTAAAGCGGTTCTGATTGCATTAACCGGACTTCCGGGTATCGGTATGCATACATCATCTGTGATTTCAAAACTTGCAGATGTTGACCCGCGGGCAACACTGGGTCTTCTCGAAGAAGAACCGGTGGACCGTATTCGCGCAGTTGTCGCGAGCTACAAGGATCATGTGCCAACCTGGATGCTTAACAGGCAGAAAGATGTCTATACCGGAGAGCCAAAACAGCTTCTCGGTCAGGACTTAAGAATGGCAATAGAGGACGATGTTAACCGGATGCGTAAGATTCGCAGTTACCGGGGTATTCGTCACGAAACCGGCCAGAAAGTGCGTGGACAGCGCACGAAATCGACAGGTCGTACTGGCACCACCGTTGGTGTGAGAAGGAAGAAGGTCTGAGGTTTTTGGTATGGGTTATCCAGGAAAGAACCACAAAACATATGAAACTCCAAAACGGCGCTTTGAGAAGAGTCGTATTGAAGAAGAAAACCGGCTGGTTATTGAATATGGTCTTCGGAACAAGCGTGAGCTCTGGAAGACGCGCAGTACTCTCAGAAATTATCGTCGTGCTGCACGTGAACTTCTTGCATTGAAATCTGCATCAACAAATGAAGAACTGATTGCAAGGAAAGAGGAAGAACTTCTTGGCCATCTGTTCCGGTTTGGGTTACTTGGTGAAAATGCAGGTATCAGTGATGTTCTTGCAATGAAAGCCGAGAATCCTCTTGAACGCCGTCTTCAGACGATGGTTTACCGGCAGGGTCTTGCACGCTCACCCAAGCAGGCACGTCAGTTTATCACTCACGGGCATATTGCAGTTGGTGGCAGAAAGATTACTATCCCCAGTTATCACGTTAAGCGTGGTGAAGACAGTGGTATTTCATACTATGGTCCGTCTCCCTTAACGAATGATGTTCATCCTGAGCGCGAGCGTATTATTAAAGGAGGACGACAGTAATGGCAGCACCTGAGGAGAAATGGGGCGTCGCACACATCTATGCTTCATTCAATAACACCGTTATTACTGTAACTGACTTGTCCGGCGCTGAGACCGTAACAAAGTCCAGTGGCGGTATGGTTGTAAAGCAGGCAAGGAATGAAAGTTCACCATATGCCGCAATGCAGATGGCAACAAACGTTGCACAGCAGGCAAGGGAGAAAGGCATCGTTGGCGTGCATGTAAAGGTTCGTGCACCTGGCCGTGGCAAGCAGCGCAGTCCGGGCCCCGGTGCCCAGGCAGCAATTCGCGCACTTGCACGTGCAGGTATGCGTATCGGACGTATTGAGGATGTTACCCCTGTGCCCCATGACAGCATTCGTGCAAAAGGTGGAAGAAGGGGCAGGAGAGTCTGACTGATGCAGATTTCATTCAGCAGGTTTGATGATAACGTCGCCCGTTTTGTCATTTCAGGCTTTTCGTCTGCATTTGTTAATGCAATCAGAAGGACAATGATCGGGGAGGTTCCGACACTGGCCATCGAAGATGTGCTTATATATGACAATAATAGCGCACTTTTCGATGAGATGCTTGCTCACCGCCTGGGGCTGATTCCCCTAAGGACAGATCTTGATGAATATGTATTCACAAAGGACTGTACCTGCGGCGGTGAGGGATGTTCGGCATGCACATCTGTTTATACGCTGAGTGTGGAAGGGCCGAAGGTCGTGTACTCCCGTGATTTGATTCCCCAGAATCCATTGGCTGCACCGGTTGAGGAGAATATTCCTCTGGTAAAACTTGAAAAAGACCAGAAGATTGTTCTGGAAGCCCGCGCTGTGCTTGGACGGGGTACTGATCATGCGAAATGGCAACCAACACTTGCCTGTGGATATAAAGCATATCCGCATATTGAATTTGACAACAAGTGTGATGGTTGTGGCATGTGTGTGGATGAATGTCCGCGAAATGTGCTTGAAATAAAGGGAAACAGCGCAGCAGTCGTTGAAGGAAAAATTGAGGACTGCTCACTCTGCAAGCTTTGTGAAAGAATCTGTATTGCAAATGCAGATACCTGGGATAGCCCTGCAATCTCTGTGAAGACAGTGGATGATGTGTTCATCTTTGTCGTTGAGAGTGATGGCTCAATTCCGGTTCGAAAGATTCTTGAACGTGCTGCAGAAGAAATTCAGACGAAATCTGACAGCCTGGTGGATGTTCTGTGTGACATATCCGGAGGGAATGTAAATGACTAAAACAATCATGAAGACAAATCCGCGTTATTCTGCCCTAATATCTATATTAAAAGAGACATCCCGGGCAAATGATGCAAATGTCTGGCGCGAGATTGCAAAGCGGCTGGAATCACCCAGCAATAACTACGCTGAAGTTAATATCAGCAAAATAAACAGGTATGCACAGGATGGCGATACCGTTCTTGTTCCCGGAAAAGTTCTTGGGAGCGGTGTGTTGAGCCAGAAGGTATCTGTTGCTGCAATAAAATTCAGTGGAGTGGCAGAGGAAAAGATCATTGGAGCTGATGGAGTTTGTATGACAATTGAAGAACTTGTCAGGCAGAATCCGGAAGGCAAAAAGGTACGTATTCTGAGGTGAAGGCATGGTTACAATTATTGATGCAACAGGACTTCGCCTGGGACGGCTTGCCAGTATTGTTGCAAAACGGTCTCTTGAAGGAGAGGAAATTGCCATTGTAAATGCAGAACAGTGTGTGGTTTCCGGAGGAAAAGCCCGTATTCTGGCTGATTATGATCACAAGAGAAAGCGTGGTTCCCGTGAGGGTGGTCCATTCTATCCACGGCGCCCTGACCATATCCTTAAGCGTACTATTCGTGGGATGGTTCCATATAAGCGCAAACGCGGTGCAGAGGCACTTCGTCGCGTGATGGTACATGTAGGTATCCCTGAGGAGTTTGAAGGAGCTGAACTTGAGATACTTGATGAGGCACATATTGACGGACTTTCAACCCCGAAATTTGTAACTCTCGGTGAGATCAGCAAGATACTTGGAGCAAAATTCTGAGTGGTGAGATCAGATGACGAAAGTAATTAATACGAGTGGAAAGCGGAAAACTGCAATTGCACGTGCAACCCTTCGCGAAGGGAACGGGCGTGTACGCATTAATTCTGTACCCCTTGAGATATACGGCACTGAGATGCTCAGAATGAAAATTTCTGAGCCACTTCTCCTTGTTCCGGGTGTTCTTGATGATGTCGATGTATCCATTGATGTCAGGGGCGGCGGATTTATGGGACAGGCTGAAGCAGCAAGGACAGCTCTGGCCCGTGGTATTGTGACGTGGAGTAATGACCCGAAGATTAAGGACACGTACCTTGTGTATGACCGTACTCTCCTGGTGAATGACTCACGTCAGAAAGAAGCAAAGAAACCGCATGGCCGTGGTGCACGTGCGAAATTCCAAAAGTCTTATCGTTAGATAACATCAATAGATATAGAGATCATTTGCATGATTCCAATCAGATGTTTTACCTGTGGGAAAGTCATTTCGACAGCCTGGGAAGAGTTCAGGCAGAGGCAGAGTGCAGGCGAGGATCCTAAAGAGATCCTCGACGATCTCGGACTTTCGCGCTACTGTTGTAGGCGTATGCTTCTGGCACACAAAGAGATTATTGATGATCTCAATCCGTATCAATGAGAGAATTTACCATGCGGGGTCGTGGGGTAGCCTGGAATCCTATGGCGTTCGGGATGCTGTAACCTGAGTTCGAATCTCAGCGACCCCATTTTTGATTATTTTTCTGGAGACAACATGAAATCAGAAGACGTGGAAACATTTACCCGTTACGAAAAAGCTCGTATTGTGGGTGCACGTTCATTGCAGATTTCAATGGGTGCTCCTCTTTTGATAAATACTGATGCAATTGATCCATTGGAGATTGCAGATGAGGAATTTAGAAAACAGAAGATACCCATTACCGTAAAACGGATGCAGTGATCAGTATGGCACAAATAACGAAAATTCAGCTCAGGACAATTCTGGACAGCAGGGGGAACCCTACTGTTGAAGCAGATGTTTTTACTGATGACGGATTTGGCAGGGCCGCAGCACCGTCCGGTGCAAGCACCGGTAAGTATGAGGCCAAGGTTCGTCCAGTACGTGAAGCAATAGAGGATGCCCGTGAAAAGGTAATTCCTGCACTTTACGGATTTGAAACCACCGACCAGGCTGGATTTGACTATCTTCTTCGTGAAATAGACGGAACTGTTGATTTTTCAACAATTGGTGCAAATGTTGCAGTTGCACTCTCTCTTGCAAATGCAAAAGCAGCTGCATCTTCACTATCATTGCCGTTGTTCCGGTATCTCGGAGGGGCATTTGCAGCGCGCACCCCTTATCCTCTTGGGAACGTCATTGGGGGGGGTGCCCATGCAGCACATGCGACAGATATTCAGGAATTTCTTGTTGTGCCGACCGGTGCACTGGATGCAGATGAAGCAATTTTTGCCAATGCAGCGGTGCACAAAAAGATAAAAGAGCTTCTGGTATCCGGTGGTACTGGATGCGGAAAAGGTGATGAGGGTGCATGGGCTCCCAAAATTACTGATCTTGAAGCCTTTGATCTTGTGCAGGAGGCAATCAATACGGTATCTGATGATCTGATGATTGAGATCAGAATGGGTATTGATGTTGCCGCCAGTGAACTCTGGAATGACGGAGTGTACAGGTATCGTGACGCAGAACGTAGCACTGAAGATCAGGTGGCCTATATGGCTGAACTGGTTGACCGCTACGATCTTGCGTATGTGGAAGATCCTATTGTAGAGGAGGATTTTGAAGGATTCTCCGCATTAACAGATCAAGTGGGTGATGGCTGCCTGATCTGCGGAGATGACCTCTACGTCACGAATGTTGAGCGTATTGAGATGGGTATTGACACCAGTGCAACGAACTGTGTCCTTATTAAACCGAATCAGATAGGCACTCTCTCTGACACATTTGAGGCCATACGCATGGCACATTCATGTGGTATGGAAACTGTGATGAGTCACCGTTCGGGAGAAACAACCGATGAGACAATTGCCCATCTTGCAACTGCCTTTGAGTGTATTTATCTGAAGACAGGTGTTGTTGGCGGTGAGCGTATCGCAAAACTCAACGAACTCGTGAGAATTGAAGAGATGATACAATGAATTCAAATGATATAGAAATCGAACTGAAAGAATCACTCGTCCCTGTGGAGGAGTATCTGGCTGCGGGAGTACACATCGGAACGCAGCAGAAGAGTAAGGATATGAAAAAATTCATCTACCGTGTACGCGGAGATGGACTGTACATTCTTGACATTCAGGAAACAGACAGCAGAATTAAAACCGCTGCTGACTTCATCGCAAAGTATGACGCACCAAAGGTGCTTGTTGTTACATCACGTCAGTATGGTCAGTACCCGGCAAAGAAATTTGCAACGGCTATTGGCGGAACCTATAAAGTCGGCAGATTCATTCCGGGAATGCTGACTAACCAGAATATTCCAAACTATATCGAACCTGATGTTGTTGTTGTAACAGACCCGATTGGTGATGCACAGGCAATCAAAGAGGCGGTACAGAGTGGGATCCCTGTTGTTGCACTCTGTGATACCAACAATATGACTAAATACATTGACCTCGTTATCCCAACGAATAACAAAGGTCGCAAAGCACTTTCAATGGTGTACTTCCTGTTAACAAGAGAAGTGATGAAAGCACGTGGTCTTGCAACATCACTCACCCAGGAAGACTTCGAAATAGAGCTTTAAGATGTTTGAATAAAGGGAGAAGGGGGGATGATGTACGGGTCTCAGAAAACCCACGCTTGCGGGCATGTGGTATCCGGATGAACCTAAATCCCTTTCCTCTTTATTAGCTTCTTTTTTTCAAAACGCAGTAGGTTTACCTGACGCGTATGGTATTGTCGTTCCCCATGCCGGTTATACATATTCTGGACAGGTTATGGCTACGTCTTATTCCTGTTTTGATCGAAAATTTTCCGGTACATTTCTGGTAATCGCGCCGAGTCACAGGGGTATCGGTCCATACACATCAGAACTGGACTGGGGTACTCCACTTGGAACGGTCTCATGTGACAGGGAGCTCGCCCGTTCTCTTGGCATTCCACTCTCGGACCCGGCGATTGAAGTTGAGGAAAATTCCCTGGAACTTCAGATGCCATTTATCAAATATCGTTTTCCGGATGCACGGGTTGTCCCAGTACTGATGGGTCCTCAGGACTATGCGCATTCCCAATCGCTTGCTGAAATAATTTGGAATTCTGCTGGCCTGGATGCACGTAATGTCCGTATTGTTGCATCCAGTGATTTTTCCCATTATGTTCCTGCAGATGTTGCGCTTAAGAATGACATGTATGCAATCGAGGGACTTTGTGACCTTGACATCAGTTCTTTTTATGAGAGGCTGAGTGAATATAATGTTAGTGCATGTGGATACGGGCCAATTTCAGTAATGGCAACTCTGGCTCGTCACATGGGGGCTACGAGCGGTAAATTAATACAATATATGACCAGCGGTGATACAACAGGTGATTTTTCACAGGTTGTAGGATACGCATCAATAGCGGCGGTATAAGTTTGGCAGTATGGAGTGCACCTGGCAAGGTGTTTTTATTTGGAGAGCACGCGGTTGTATACGGCAAGCCAGGTATAGCAATGGCAATTAAACCGCGTGTTTATGTGACTGTTCGGAAAACACGACATCCTCCCCGGGTAAAGTCCCCGTATCTCGAGAAATGCTTTGAATTAATGGGGGTCAATGGAAGTGTGTATATCCATTCCCAACTACCCAGCTCTTCCGGTCTGGGATCTTCTGCAGCAGTTACTGTTGCAACACTTTCAGCGATTAATGATGAATATGGGCTGGGGCATACAAAATCAGATATTGCATCCATGGCACATTCTGTTGAAAAGAGTGTGCAAAAGGGACGTGCAAGTGCTACTGATACCTATGTGTCCACCTTTGGAGGTGTTCTGCTGATTCAGGGAGATATCAAAAGAAGACTCCCGCCTGAAGATTTTCATCTGGTTATTGGTAATACCATGGTTTCACATTCAACAGCCCGGATGGTGGAGCAGGTAAGTAAATTCCGTGCAACAGATCCGGACATTGTAAATCCGATACTGGATGCAATCGAAGCCGTAACAATGCGTTCGCTGCACGTTTTTCAGGATCAACGGGCTTTGGGGAGATATATGGATATAAATCATGAGCTTCTTGAAGCGTTGGGTGTGGGCCATCCTGCACTGACACGACTCGTAACAGCAGCACGTGCGGCTGGCGCCTATGGTGCAAAAATAACCGGGGCAGGTGGTGGTGGTTCGATGGTAGCTCTCTGTCCAAAACGATCAAAATCCAAAATAGCCGGTGCCATTGAAGGATGCGATGGCCGGGCAATTATTACAACAATCGATAATGAAGGTGCACGCAAGGAGAAAGAAGATGAAAGAAACCGTACTGATAAAACTGGGCGGTAGTGTAATCACCGATAAAAGCGGGGACTGCGCGGTCAATATAAACACTCTTGAGCAAATTGCTCAGGTAATTTCCCGCCATCCTGAAATACAGTTTTTACTTGTTCATGGGGCGGGTTCATGTGGTCACCCGGAGGCTAAACGCCATCACCTTGATAAAGGTTTAGATACAAATAATGTATCAGGTATATTTATCACACACAGGGCAGTTGTCAAACTGAATACTGCTGTGGTAAACGCGCTTCGTGCCAACGGTGTGGAAGCAGTAGGCATTCACCCGCTTGATGCATGTACCGCGAAAAACGGACGTCTGGAATCATTCACTTATCAGCCGCTGGGAATGCTGGTGAATCATGGGATAATACCTGTTCTCCACGGAGATGTGGTAATGGACAGTGTACGGGGAGCCTGCATCGTATCCGGTGATCAACTGGTACGTGCGCTACCCTCAAGGATACATGTAGATCGTATTGGGCTTGCCACCGATGTGGCTGGTGTTCTCAAAAACGGGAGTGTGGTCCCCCTGATTAACCGGGACACGGTGGTTGATCTTGAAATCGGAGAGTCGGGCAACACAGATGTGACCGGAGGTATGATCGGTAAACTGATGGAGCTTCTGAGTCTTTCGGATGAAGGTACGGAATCAACAATCTTTCATCTTTCCCGACTTGAGGATTTTCTCGACGGGCGCGAACATGGTGGAACCGTGGTTACCGGAAAACGGGTATAGAATAAGAACGTTTCCGCTGCGAAGGAATGAAATGAGAGTTACATGAGTATTTGCTGATGTAAATATTCTGTAAAACCCCAAACAGGGGGTATTACCATAAAAAACAGGATGATAACATCCTCCCGAAAAAAGGAGCATCTGGATATCTGTTGCAATGAAGATATCGTTGCCGGGAGGACGGGGTTTGATGATGTCCGCCTGGTTCATAATGCACTTCCTGAGTGTAATATGGATGCAGTAGAGCTTGGCGTCCGATTTTTAAACCATCGGCTAAAGGCACCGATTTGTATCGCTGCGATGACGGGTGGTCATCCGGATACAAGAGAAATAAATGCTACTCTTGCAACGGCAGCAGAGGAATTTGGCCTTGCAATGGGGGTGGGTTCACAACGTGCAGCCCTTGAAAATCCGGAGATGGAAGACAGCTTTTCGGTTGTGCGTGAACATGCACCCAATGCATTTCTCTGCGGAAATCTGGGAATCATTCAGTTACGGGATAACGGAGCTGAATGGGCTGATAAAGCAGTTGAAATGATTGACGCACAGGCATTGTGCATACACTTAAACCCGCTTCAGGAGGCCATTCAGCCGGAAGGCGATCATGATGCTTCCGGCTGTCTTGATGCCCTGCAGGAACTATGTTCGTCCTGCAAGTATCCGGTTATTGTAAAAGAAACCGGCTGTGGGATATCACGTGAATGTGCACGTCAGTTGTTTGCCGCAGGTGCATCCGCAGTTGACGTGGGTGGACTGGGCGGCACGTCATGGGCTGCTGTGGAACAGTACCGTGCAGAAAATTTCCGGCAGGAGGCTCTTGGGCAGCATTTTGCAGAATGGGGTATACCAACTGCAGTCAGTGTGGTTGAAGCGTCTCGTGCGGGTGGTCCGGTCATCGCAACCGGCGGGCTTAATTCGGGTACTGATGTTGCAAAAGCAATCGCTCTTGGAGCAAGCCTGGGCGGTATCGCGCTTGCGCTTCTCCGGCCGGCAATGCAAGGATACCAGAGTTTGTATGAAAAAATAGAACAGATTCAGACAGAAATTCGAGTATCGTGTTTCCTGACCGGGTCGAAAAATCCCTCTGAATTAAAGAATGTACGAAAATATATTACCGGAATTTCCGGCGAAATGATGCAATATGAGGAATAATAAAATGGATGTTGAGATAATTGCTGTTGGCGGATATAACGAAGTCGGCAGAAATATGACCGCGGTGCGGTGCGGGAAGGAGATTGTCATTTTTGATATGGGTCTCCGTCTTGATCAGATTATGATCCATGAGGATGCAGAGGTTGAAAATCTGCATTCTCTTGATTTAATTGAGATGAAGGCAATTCCTGACGATACGATAATGAATACGGTGGAAGGCAGTGTAAAGGCAATTGTCTGTACGCATGGTCACCTTGACCATATCGGTGCACTTCCAAAACTTGCACACCGCTATGATGCACCGATTATTGGTACTCCGTATACAGCGGCCCTGATTCGGCAGCAGATTGAAGGGGAAAAACGGTTTGTTGTGAATAATCCGGTTTTTGATCTTCCGGCAGGAAAGAAATACCGGTATGAAATCTCGCAGAATCTCTCCCTTGAATTTATCACCGTACAGCATTCCATCATTGATACGGTAATGGCTGTACTCCACACGCCGCGTGGTGCTGTAGTGTATGCCAATGATTTCAAACTGGACCGGACCCCTGTTCTGGGAGATCCTCCCAATTTCGCCCGGATGCGCGAAGTAGGAAAAGAGGGTGTGCTGGCACTGATCACAGAGAGTGTGAATGTGAATATGCCAGGGCGCTGTCCCAGCGAGCGTATTGCCCAGCGTCTGGTCAGGGATGTAATGACCTGCTATGAGGATGACAAATCTGCAATGCTTGTGGGATGTTTTGCCTCCAATATCGCACGGGTAAAAATGATCGCAGAATGCGCCCATGAAATCGGACGAAAACCGGTGCTTCTCGGCCGTTCCATGGAGCGGTATTCATCGACTGCAGAACAGATGAAACTTGTCGGGTTTCCGAAAGGGATGACCATGCGTGGAAACCGCCGCACGGTGGACAAGATGTTCCGCACGATCATGAAGGAAGGGAAGGACAAGTATGTCCCGATTGTTACGGGAAGTCAGGGAGAACCGGGTGCAATTCTCACTCGTGTTGCCAGCGGACAGACACCGTTCAAGATTGAGAAAGGGGATAAGATCCTCTACAGTGCAAAGGTGATTCCGAATCCTATGAATTACGGGCAGCGGCATAATCAGGAAGTGCTCCTCAGGATGAAAGGTGCACGTCTCTTTGCTGATCTCCACGTGAGTGGACATGCATACCGCGAAGAACATTATGAAGTGCTGCATCTGTTCAATCCGCAGCATGTTATCCCGTCTCACGGTGATATTGATATGACCGGTGGTTACCTGAAGCTTGCAGAGGACTGCGGTTATACCCTGAACAATGATGCCCATATACTGAGAAACGGGCAGAGATTACTAATAAATTAGGTGAAATGATGGATCTTGGTGCATATCTGGAAGGTGTCGCTGAACAAATTGATATAGTTCTGGACCGTGAATTCGGCACATTGCCGGGACAACTGAATAAGGCGAGTGCTCACCTTCTTCTTGCCGGAGGAAAACGTCTGAGGCCTGCAGTGGTCATGCTTGCTGCAGACCTGATAGAAAATGGAAAGGCGCAGGATATCCTCCCTGCTGCACTGGCACTTGAAGTGACTCATACCTTTACTCTTGTTCATGATGATATCATGGATGGCGATGCAGTTCGTCGCGGTGTCCCAACGGTACACACAAAATGGGATGAACCAACAGCAATTCTTGCCGGAGATGTGTTGTATGCACATGCCTTTGAACTGATATGTGCGGCGATTGCATCTGACATCTCAAAAGTTCGTTCGGTGAACGCTCTTGCAAAGGCATGTGCGGACCTCTGTGAAGGACAGCATATGGATATCGATTTTGGAAACAGATCGGATGTCGATGAAATCGAGTATATTGAGATGGTCTCCAAGAAAACCGGAATATTGTATGCCGCCGCAGCAGCGATTGGGGCAACCCTTGCGGGAGGTAGTGTTTCGCAGGTAAACTCACTATATGAATGGGGGCTGAACAGTGGTATTGCATTCCAGATTCAGGATGATCTGATTGATCTTATGGCGGATGCGGCAACCAGTGGCAAGGACCGTGCATCCGATCTTCGTGAAGGAAAACAGACGCTGGTCGCAATCATGGCACGGGAGCGTGGAATTGATCTGACGAAATACCGAAAACCAACTCTGGCCGACGAAGAAATCGATGAAGCAATCGCTCTGCTGGAAGATGGTGGTGTCATTGCTGATGTCAGAAATATTGCTCTTGAACGGGTTCTGCGGGCAAAAAAGATGCTTACAATCTTCCCGGATTGCGATGAAAAAGACGGTCTTCTTCAGATTACCGATTATTTTGTTTCGCGGGGCTTCTAGAATATGAACGGGGATTCCAGAGATTTTCTCTATAAATATGCACTACAGAATGCAGTGATGCACAATAATGTTCCGAAGGCTGGTGCAGTCCTGGGGGCACTCATGGGAAAACACCCTGAGCTGCGGCCTCATGCGCGGGAGTATTCTGCATTGCTGGGTGAAATCCTCGCTGAAATCGGGGAGATGAACTCCGATGAGCGTCGCACTCGTCTGGAAGAGCTTGCTCCTGAACTACTGGAAAAAAAGGAGAAGAAGAAGAGGGAGACCGGGCTTCGTCCTCTGGAGAATGTGGGTGAGGAAGGTGTTGTAATGCGTTTCGCGCCCAATCCCTCTGGTCCCCTTCATCTTGGTCATTCCCGTGCTGCGTACCTGAATGATTACTATATCCGGAAGTATGGTGGGAAATATATTCTCCGGATTGAGGATACTGATCCGAAACGGGTGACCGAAGAAAATTATCAGTTGCTTTTGTCAGATGTGGAATGGCTTGGTATTGAGGTGAGTGACATCGTCTACCAGAGTGACCGCATGGATATTTATTATTCATACGGTGAAAAGCTCATCTCAATGGGTGGTGCGTATCTGTGTACCTGTGATTCAGAATTATTCCGGGAATTGAAGAACAGCAAACAGGAATGTCCATGCCGAAACCGGGGTGTTGAGGAGAATCTCTCTCTCTGGAAGGATATGCTTGCTGGAAAGTTTGAAGAGGGACAGATCACGGTCCGGGTTAAGACGAATATTTCCCATCCCGACCCGGCCATGCGAGACTTTTCTATCTTCAGAATTGTAGCAAATCCCCCCCACCCCCGCTGTGATGGACTTGTATATCCTCTGATGAACTTCTCTGTTGCAGTGGATGACCATCTGTTGGGAATGACCCATGTCATACGGGGGAAAGATCATATTGCAAATACCCGGCGGCAGAAATACATCTATGATTATTTCGGATGGGAACAGCCGACATATTTCCACTACGGACGGATGTCAATCGGTGATATTGTGCTTTCGACGTCAGCTATGAAAGCAGGTATTGCATCAGGGGAATATACCGGGTGGGATGACATACATCTCGGCACTCTGAAAGCAATTGCACGAAGAGGCTTTTCTCCTGAAGCGGTCAGAAATGCAATGGTTGACATCGGAATCGGACAGACTGATATCAACTTTTCATGGGACAATCTGTATGCGGCAAATAAGGCGATAGTTGATCCGATTGCAAACCGTTATTTCTTTGTTCCAAACCCAGAGTTATGTCATATTTCAGGAGTTTCAGACCGAATTGCGACTCCATTGATTAATCCCAATGATGAGGCAAAAGGAACTCGTACACTGACGTTCACGGGGGATATTTTCCTGCCGCGTGATGAACTTGTAGATGGGCGAATGCTCAGGCTTAAAGATCTCTTTAATGTCCGTGTCACAAAATCTGATGATGGCTTTTCTCTGGAATATTCGGGTGATTCTCTGGATGAAGCACGGACAGAACATGCTCAGATTGTCCAGTGGCTTCCGAAGGATATGGCCATGCCGTGCATGCTTCATACACCGGATGGCATCATCGCGGGTGTGTGTGAACCTGATGTTTCCACTGAACTGAATCGGGTTGTCCAGTTTGAGCGGGTGGGATTTGCGCGGATTGACAGCGTATCTGAAACTAACGTTTCAGCGTATTTCGCTCACAAATAATCATTTCTTTAATACAAACACTCATCTTTTTTAACAGACCATATTTTAGCACTATGCCGAATCTCAATATCGTTGTACTCGGACCAAAGGGGTATGCAAAAAATATCGGTAAATCTGGCACTGAATCAGATATTACTTTCATAAACCTGAAAAAAGAAGAGGATACCGTAACGATTATCGAACCAACGCGCTATCCTGACAGACTGGCGCCCCTTTATTACGCGGTTGCAATGTCTGATTCTGCATTGCTTGTGATTGACGAGATCACTCCTGTACTGGGTGAAATGGTCATCATGCTGGACGTTATGGGAATTCGTTCTGGTGTGATTGTTCTGCAGAATTATCTGGATAAATCACAGATTGCCCCTCTTGTCCGGGGCACTGTTCTTGAAGGGTATGAATTTGTGGAAGATAACCCCATTGAACTGCGCGAACGTTTCCTTTCAATGGCAGCAGAGACAACCTATCCGGATCCGATTCCGGGAACCGGGTTTGTGATGATTGATCATGCCTTCAATGTGAAGGGAATTGGAACCGTTGTTCTTGGTAGTGTGGAAAAAGGAACCATTCATCAACATGATACTGTTACTGTACTGCCGGGGAATATGACATGCCAGATTCGTTCGATTCAGAAACATGATGAGGATGCAAAAGAGGCATATCAGACGGACCGGGTAGGGCTGGCCCTGAAAAATATCTCTGCTGAGGAGCTTGAACGTGGGATGGTAATGACGACTGACTCTTCCATACAGGTAACATCAGAAATAAGTGGTACAGCACAACTGGTTAGGTTCTGGCCGGAACCACTGCGCGAAGGTCTCGTTGTTCATATTGGTTTATGGACACAGTTTGTAACCGGTCGGGTCACCTCGGTTAAGAATGACTCTGACTGGCATTCCTGCTCTGTTGTGATTGAGCTGGACAAAGATATTGCATATCTCCCCGGAGAAAAAGCGGTAATTCATTACCTTGATGGTGGAAAACTCAGGATCGCCGGTTCAGTCATGCTGAACTGATTGAAATATTGGAGAATCAGATATCAAAGGATGTTTGTTCATCTCCTGAATTGCAATCTTTCTGGTCATTCGTGTTTCAGGTGCGTGTTAACCGTTGGGTATACCATCCCTCACGAACATCAATTATCCTGCAAAGGGAAAATAGACTGGCGTTAAAAGCAGGGTTAACGCACCTACCAATATCGTAAGTGGGAGTCCTGTTCGGATGTAATCCCGGGTCGAGTATCCTCCGGGTTCAAATACCATTATATTTGTCTGATATCCTGCAGGGTTGATGAATGCATATGAACATCCGAGCATAAGAACGATTACAAACGGCATGGGACTAACATCAATATCTGCTGCAAGACTAATGGCGATCGGGAACATAAATGCGGCTGCTGCGGGATTAGTGATAATATTCGTCATGATTATTGCACCAATAAATATGGCTGTAAGTGCCAGATATGGGTCAGTACCGCCTGCTGATTCGATGGTTGCAGCAATTGCACCTGAAAGACCTGTTTGTGTTAATGCGGATTCAAGACCAATAGCACATGCAAGGATAATAATTGTCTGGATATCAATGCTTTTTATTGCCTGTCTGATATTCATGCAACCGGTGAGAAGCATGGCAAAAACTGCAAGCAATGCAGCATTAATCAGTGGGAACCATTGAAGGGCGACAGTGACAATCATGCATGCGGTGATGATCGTTGCGACAGCGGCACGGTCTGTTCGTTTGATATGAAATCCCCTGAGTCGTCGTATAAGTTTGAACCACCTTTCATTTCGGTTTTCGTAAAAAAACGTATCCTGCACTTCAAGAATTGCATTGTCTCCCTGGCGGACGACTGTACCTTCATTTACAGATTCAACCGGTTTGCCCCCTCTGGATATGGCGACAAGGTTCCCACCGAAAACCGATGTTTTCTCTGAGTGAATCTGTGATATTGTCTTACCAACGGCAGGATTACGCGGTGAGACAATAACTTCGACCAGATGGTGCAGGTGCCGGTCGCTACTGAGTTCAAATGTTTGATTTGCTGTTCTCAAACCAATTTTGGACCACAGATGGGGGAGAGTATCGCTATCCGTCCAGAAGGTAATAATGTCCCCTTCCATTAATCTCAATTCATCTGTTATGGTAAGGTCCCCTGTTTCCGGGCGTTCGATATTTTTGATTTCAAAACCAATCGGTCTGGCAAATCCGGCTTCTTTCAGTGTTTTGCCACTAATCCTTTCCGATTTTTCTACAATAAATTTGGCCTCATAGAGTCGTTTTGAAGCAGGTTTGCCATTTGTTTGGTCTGTTTTTTCCGGAAGAAGACGGGAGACTGTCAGAATAATAAATAGAATGCCGATTATTGCTGTCGGGGCTGCTACCGGGGTGGAAGTAAACATCCCGATTTCCTGAAGGCTATGTTCCCCTGCTCCTTCCAAAACAAGGTAATCGGTGACAAGTCCTGCGATTATCAGGTTTGTTGATGTTCCAATCAGGGTGGTTGCACCACCCAGAATTGAAGCAAAGCTTAAGGGTATGTAAATTTTCGATGCGGATAGTCCTAACGTACGTGTGATATCTCTGACCACCGGTATCATCATGGCGATAAGAGGTGTGTTATTCAGAAATGCACTTCCTGCGCCAATGGGAAAAAGAATTCGTATCAATGTCTGATTCAGGGTAAGCGGAAATCCCATGAATGTATCAACGATGATTATTATCGCCCCGGTGGAATACATCCCATATGCCACCATAAACAGAACTGCTACTGAGAGAACTCCTATGTTTGAAAATCCTTTCAGGAGCGCTTCGGGTGATGCAAGTCCGAATGTCATGGCTGTTGTCAGTGCTCCGAGAAAGAGAACCCAGACTGGAAATTTAGTTGCAATAAGAAGGATAAAAAGAACGGCCAATAGTGCCATTGTTGCGTATGCATCAGGTCCCGTGGGTGTTCTCTCCTTTGCAATTAATTTGTGGCTGAAATATTGCACATTCAGTAGAGGCGCCTGAGATAATAGATGTTATCCAGATTTTATAGTATAGCTGTTCAGTGGTGTCTGAACCAATTTTCGGGTTGCAATTGTTCTTTTTCAAAGGAATATCTCTCAGGCTACACGGGATCGTATATGTAAATAGGGATGGTATGTTAACCATTTACCTGTTGGGAGTCTAATACATGTACATGACTTCCTCATCGGTTGGAGAATCCGATCAGAATGTATCAAAGAAAAATGCCGGGTATTATGCCGCAGAACTGGTTCGTGACGGAATGGTTGTTGGACTAGGAACGGGCTCTACGGTATTTTATGCAATGGAGAGGTTAGCTGAAAAGATACGGGATGGTATGAATATTGTTGGTATTCCAACGTCTTATCAGGCAGAGTGCCGGGCACGGGAATATGGCATTCCTCTTGCTACGCTGCATGATTACACTGAGCTGGATATTGCAATTGATGGTGCTGATCAGATCGATCCCAAAGGTTTTCTGATAAAGGGCAGGGGTGCTGCACAGACTCAGGAGCGGTGTGTTGCTGCTGCTTCACGTCTTTTTGTTGTTGTTGCTGATGTGAGTAAACAGACACCTTCTTTATCGGCGCCTGTCCCCGTTGAGGTGATACCATCTGCGGCGTCACTTGCAGCAAAAATGCTCTCTGCAATGGGTGGAACCCCCGTGGTCCGTGAGGGAGTTAAAAAAGATGGTCCGGTGATTACTGATAACGGAAACTGGATCATCGACTGCACATTTGCTGAAATACCTGATCCACTGGCTCTTGAAACAGATATCAACAACATTCCTGGCGTTCTGAGCTGTGGAATATTTGCAGAGTTTACGGAAAAATCAAAAATAGTTATTGGAAAGAAAGAATCAGCTGAAATAATGTTATTTTGAAACAATCTGCTGATTCTGAAGGTGAATCCGAATTTTTTGGATCAGCTTTAATTGATTTTCCACTTCTTCACGTTTATTTTTCTCGATTATATCCATTATTTCAGTGATAGGTTTTGACAGACGGTATATTTTTACTGGTCTTCCTTTGCTTTCCGCTTTTGATTCCCGGCTTTCAATCCATTCATTCTCTTTCAGCGTGCGCATGGCGATACTAACTTCAGGCTGGCGAAGGTCAGTACTTCGTTCAATCTCCCGTGAGGTTGCTTCTTCTGTCATCGCAAGATAAATGAGAACCTTGGCAACATTTCGTTTTAACCCTATTTCAGTTAGAAGATTTGAAAATTCTTCGTCTTCTTCGGTGAAGACCATTACTTTTTCCATTCTCATATTTGTCACCGAGAATACAACTTTAATTATTCAAAATACTATAAATACATTGTTGTATGTATCGAATAGATTAATATTTTTAAAAATAAATTAAAAAAAGAATTTTTGTTTTAGATGAGGCCCAGATTTGTAAGATCTGATAATATTTTATTGACGGCCAATTTAGCGTCTTCTGTTACTTTTCCTCCGGTAATTATCAGTTTACCTGATCCAAACAAAAGCACGACAACCTTTGGTTCTTCAAGCCGATAGACAAGTCCTGGGAATTGTTCCGGTTCATATTCAATCCGGTCAAGATTGAATCCGACGGCGATTTTGTTTAGATTAATTGGTGTCCCAAGATCTGCTGATGTAACAATATTCTGAACTTTATATTCAAGTTCCTGTGGAATGTCAATACCCAGACCCCGAAGAAGATTTCCAAGTATTTCAAGACCCCGTGAGAGACTGTCTAAACTCTTGGCACCGGTAAGCACTACTTTGCCGGAACCAAATACAAGTGCTGCAATCTTTGGATCCTGCATTCTGAGGACGACTCCGGGAAATCTCTTTTTATTGTATTCAGCATCCTTTATCTGAGATGATATTACCTGGAGATCGAGAGATTCTGCAACCTTTGCAGATGCTACTATATTCTCAATTTTGAGAGAGTCCTCTGGATTACTCTTCATGTATTATATAAAAGGATTTAAAAAGTATATAAATGGTTGCCTGATTACTCATCCAGTGTTGAGATGTCCCCGGGATCAATTCCCATTTCCTGTGCTTTCAGGACACGACGCATGATTTTTCCGCTTCTGGTTTTTGGTAATGAATCAACAAATTCAATTTCAGATGGGACTGCGATTGGCCCGAGTGTCTGCCTGACATGATATTTGAGATCGTGAATGAGTTTTTCATTGACGATTTTTCCTTCGATAAGTATGACAAACACTTTCAGGAGATTTCCTTTCACTGCGTCAGGTTTACCGATGGCTGCAGCTTCTGCAACAGCATGGTGCGAGATAAGGGCACTTTCAACTTCAGCTGTTCCGATATTGTGTCCGCTCACAATAATCAGATCATCAGAACGGCCAAGGATCATGATATACCCGTCCTCATCTTTTATCGCGAGGTCATTCGTGCTGTAATACGGTTGCTTGCCGGTATTCCAGTATGACTTATACCGTTCCTCGTCGTTATGGACATGGCGCATCATTGATGGCCACGGAGCAGTTATTGCAAGATATCCTGCCTGGTGAGGTGGAACAGGATTTCCGTCTTTATCAATTACGTCTGCCATGATGCCCGGAATTGGTTTGCCTGCATATCCAGGTTTCATCTCTTCTCCGGCAAGGGTTGTGATCATGTGGCTTCCTGTCTCTGTCTGCCACCAGGTATCAATAATGGGACATCTCTGTTTGCCAATTACCTTGTAAAACCACTCGAAGGCTTCTGGGTTGAGCGGTTCTCCGACTGATGCAAGTATCCGCAGAGAACTCAAATCATATTCATTCGGCCAGTCCTCACCATATCGCATAAACATCCGGATGGCAGTCGGTGCGGTATAGAATACATTAATGCCATATGATTCGATTAATTGCCACCAGATCCCAACATCGGGGTAGTCTGGTGTGTGTTCAGTCATGAATATTGTCGAACCCAGAAGAAGGGGTCCATATATTGCATAGGTATGGCCGGTGATCCAGCCGGGGTCTGCGGTACACCAATATACATCATCATCCTTTACATTTAGGACATATTTGGTTGTGTAATAGGCGCCTACCATATATCCGCCACATGTGTGAACAATTCCTTTGGGTGCGCCGGTTGTACCTGACGTGTATAGAATGAAGAGAGTATCTTCAGCATCCATAACTTCAGCAGGGCAGTTTTTTTCTGCCTTTTTCATGATCTGGTAGAAGTCAACTTCAAAGTCATCCAGAAGGCAGGTTGGGGGGTCCTGAATACGGAGGACAACCACCCGTTCAACACTGGGTGCATGAATCAGAGCCTCTTCAACAATCGGCTTTAATGGGATGCTTTTTCCCCTGCGCATTGAAGCATCTGCCGTAATGACAACTTTCGCTTCCGAACCCACAATTCGCTGGTTTAGTGATGACGCACCGTAACCTGCAAATACAACGGTGTGTACCGCACCAATACGGGCGCACGCAAGCATTGCGATGACCTGTTCAGGAACTGTTGGCATATATATGCATACGACATCCCCTTTTTCGACACCGAGGTCCTGTAATGCATTCGCAAACTGCATCACTGCCTTGTAAAGCCGGTCATATGTGTATATTTTTTCTGTACCGTCTTCTCCGCGCCAGAACAGGGCAACCTTATTTCGACGGTTATTTTTCAGATGCCGCTCTAAACAATTATAGGTAATGTTGCATTTTGCATTGACAAACCATCGTGCATGAGGATATTCCCAATCTTTTACTTTGTCCCATGGTCTGAACCACAACAGGTCTGAGGCAATGCGTCTCCAGAAATCTTCCGGATCTTTTTGAAAATTTAAATATGAAAGATCGTAGTCTTTAATTCTTGCATCGTTTCGGTATTCCGGGGCAGGTTTATACACTTTCTGCGTGTGTTCTGTATGTTGCGTGGTATTTGTCATGATTTGTCACGCTCTGAAATACTAATCAATATACCTTAATGATTAAAGTCATTTGGTGTTGAGCGGTTTCGAATGATTTTACATGATTAACTATTACAAACATATATGTATAATACAATCAAACAAAATCACATAAACATGACGAAGGATATTTCGTCATTTGTTGAATCGTTTCCCCGTAATTCAGAGTTTTATTCTGATAAGTGAGGATGAAATCAATGAAGGAATGGATGTTAAGTGAAGCAGAAGGGTACGAAGTACTTGGAAAGTATGGTGTGCCTGTTCCTGCGTTTAAGATTGTAACAACTGCGGAAGAAGCAGGAGATGTTGCTGAAAGTATTGGATTTCCTGTTGTGATGAAGATCGTTTCACCACAGATCATTCATAAAAGTGATTCGGGAGGTGTTGTCACCAGTATCGGGACAAAAGAAGGGGCTCAGGCTGCTTTTAACCGGATTGTGACAAGTGTCAAGGAATATAATCCAAAGGCAAAAATAGAAGGGGTAATCATTGAAGAACAGGCAAAGCCTGGTCTGGAACTGATTATCGGTGGGAAAACAGATGGCACATTCGGGAAAGTCATCACCTTTGGAATCGGGGGCACACTTGTTGAACTGATGAAGGATGTGACGCTTCGGATTCTTCCGGTAACAGAGGATGATGTCAGGGAGATGGTCAAAGAGATCAAGAGTTATCCACTCATATCCGGATATCGTGGTTCAAAACCCAAAGATGAAGAGACACTTGTGCAGGCGATTCTGAATGTCTGTAAGTTCTTTGAGGAGAACGAACAGGTTAAGGAATTTGATATCAACCCATTACGGCTCTATGAATCCGGTGCATGTGCAGTTGATTCCCGTGTGATAATGGTTGATAAAAAGAGCATACAGAAAAAGGTGGAGCGTCCCGAAGTACCTCTTGAATATTACAATCCTCGATCGGTTGCTGTTATCGGAGCATCTGATGATCCCACAAAGATGGGATATGCGGTGATGCATAATCTTCTTCATTTCCCTGGTCAGTTGTATCCGGTTAATAATAAGCGTGATACTATTCAGGGCCTTACCGCGTATCCGACGATAACAGATATTCCTTCACCCGTTGATATGGCGGTCATCACTGTCCCTGCGATGTATGTTCCCCAGGTTATTGAAGAATGTGGTGAGAAAGGAGTCAATATTGCTGTGGTCATCACCGCAGGATTCAAGGAGATGGGAGAGGATGGCAAAGCGCTTGAGGAACGGATCGTTGCTATCGGGAATAAATATGGTACACGCATTGTCGGGCCAAACTGTCTTGGACTGATTGTTCCTCCCCGTGGTCTTGATACGACATATGTACACCAGTCCCCCAAGCCAGGAAATATTGCATTCCTGTCACAGAGTGGTGCTATTGTAAATACCGTTGTTGACTGGAGTCTTGCTGAGGATATTGGTTTCTCCGCAGTTGTGTCTGTCGGAAACCAGTCTGATCTGAACTTCTTTGATTACATGCGCTGGGTTGAGCGTGACCCGAACACGAAGGCAATCATCATGTATATCGAAGAGATCAGTGATGGTGAAGCCTTCATGAAGGTTGCAAGTGAGGTTTCCAAGACAAAGCCGATTATTGCGATAAAATCCGGTTCATCTGAGCGTGGTTCACAGGCTGCTGCCTCGCATACCGGCTCACTCTCAGGTTCATATGATGTATATATGGAAGCGTTCCGTCGCTCCGGTGTTCTCGCTGTCCACACCCTGACTGGAGCTTTCCTTGCAGCAGAAATGCTCTCACATCCAAAGAGATATCCAATGGGATCACGTGCGGTAATTGTAACCAACGCAGGTGGATTTGCGGTGCTTTCATCTGATTATGCAGAAAGATATGGTATTGACATCATAGATTTACCTGAAGATGTTGTTGCGGAACTGGATGAGTTCTTACCTGAATTCTGGAATAAAGGAAATCCGGTGGATCTTCTGGGTGACGCATCTGAACAGCGGTTTGAACGGACATTTGAAGTGCTTGCAAAACATGATGATCTCTGGGATATGTGTTTCCTCGTAGGTTTCCCGAACAATATCCTTTCATCAGAACAGCTTGCAAATCAGGTACTGAAACTTTCAGGGAATACCGAAAAGCGAATTATCTGTTCTCTCCTGGGTGGAGATTCGATGAACCGGGGCAGAAAGATTCTGCGTGAGCATTCGATTCCAAGCTTTGATGAACTTGATTTTACCTTCAGAGTTGTCGGAAGGGTACTCTGGCAGCAGTTCAGGGTTTCAGCACCTGGTCTGCTGTAAAAAGAAAAATATTTTTTTTATCTTAGTCGTATTCGCGCCACGTGTATTTGCATTTCACACAGCGGAAGAAGCGTGTTTCAGATTCATCAGCTGACCGAAGTTGTCTGAGCCACCATTCTGCGGTATCATGACCACATTCCGGGCATTTTACTGTGATGGTCGGGAGAACAATCATATCATCCGCTTCATCAACGATAACAATGTCCTTCTCCACCCTTTTACTGCGTATGGTCATTTTCTCAATATTTTCGCCGGGCTCTTCTGTATGTCCGCATCTTTTGCAACGGAAAAGACCTTCTGAAGAGACCATGAGTGATTTACAATTAGGACAGAATTTCATCAGACTATTATTTGTTGTCGGGTCAGATTAAGATATGGAATATGTGTGTATCTCTCAAATTTCCAAATGTGAAAATTATTTGTTGGTATATGCATAATGGAATGTAATGCAGGAGATTTTTGTTCTCATATCCTTTGTTGCATTTTTTCTGTTTCTCTTCCCGACAGATTTCAGAAAATATTTTGCAATTGTTGGATGGATAAGTATTATAGGGGTTCTATTTGCAAAATTCCCGGAATATATTATTGCAAATAATTTTATGTATCCGGTTGCTGCGTTTCTTGGGATACCATTTCTGATCATCCTTATTCCAAAGTTGCTTCAGGAAAATGAATTCAGTATAATTCTAAGCCGGATGGCAGGTATTGCATATGTGATATTTGCTCCCTTTATGCTGATTCCGTTCCTTGCCGACTGGCTTATCGCGGTAAATGTTGGCTTGCTTTCATGGGTGTTCACAGGAATTGGTTTTCCATACGAACTCGTTGACTGGAATATGTTCAGGGCTGATTTGTATCGTGTCGAAATAATTCTTGCATGCACCGGTATTCAGGGCATGGCAATAATGCTGGGTGTTGCCTGGGCGATCCCATCTTCTGTGAAACAAAAAGTACTGTCTTTTTTGGCTGTTGTACCGGTGATATTTGTATTGAATATTGCAAGAAATACATTTATTATCATGGCGTATGGGGACCAGTGGTTTCCATATTTACCGGAAATAGCTTCAAATGGGCATATGGGCTATGAAAGTTTTTTCTGGGCACATAATTTTGTAGCAGAAATCGGAGCATTGTTTGCATTCATCGGAGTTGCGTACATGCTGTACCGCATTAATCCTTTGTTGGGAGAAAAAATGGCAGGAATCGTGGATTTATTTGTAAGAGATATCAGGGGATGGTTCGGTAAAGATAGATAATCCGCTGAATCGCTGATAGATTTGTGCATACAGCGACAATAATTGCTGAAATCCAGATATATCCTGCAATTCCACCAATAATCAGAATAATCAGCGTTTCAGGGCGTCCAAAAAAACCGATGCCTTCCAGAGGATCGGCGATTTTACCATCCTCTCTGGTATCATATCCTATTTCGGCGTATACAACCGGTTTGATAAATGTGTTCATCAGAGAGCCGATAATGGCAATAGCTATGATGGTAAAATCAAGAATCTGGGGTGAAAATCCATTTACTGAAATGATCTGTGAGATGACCGCAATTCCGGACATCCCTATTCCCAGCAGTGCCAGTGCATCAATGTATTTGTCTGCAATCCAGTCAAAGACAGCACCAAAACCACTGGATTTGTTATTTATCCGTGCCACACCACCATCAATAAGATCAAGTATTCCTGATATGAGGAGCATCATACTTCCTGCAATAAACATCCTGTTTGCGTACAGAGCAGCACATCCAATGCCGGATACTATTGCAAGCAATGTTAATTGATTTGGAGTGATACCTGTCTTTGCACATGCATGTGCAAGAGGATTAAGGATTTTTATTGCACGGGGTCTCAATGCTGTAATATTCATTATTGTATACACAAATGGGGAGATTAAGGGTATAATCCTTTGTTAAATATATCACATTCCTACAGGCGGTATGATTAAAGAAATCTCTTAATTGATATGCTGTCTAATAATTACATTAATTGCAGATACAGATTAAGAATAGATATACTGGGGTAATATATGGTAAACAGAATACACCGGCCGCATGTCCTTATTATGTCAGAGATGACTGTTGATGGTAAACTCACTCTCTGGAAAGGTGCATCGAGCAAGATTCTCATGCAGTACATGGACCCTGAAACAGAGATACTTCTTCATCAGACACGGGCCGAATATGACGCAATAATGGTGGGATCCAATACCATCAGAATTGATAATTCTATGCTTACGGTCAGGCTTGCAGAAGGGACGAATCCAATTCGGGTTATTCCAAACAGGGGTGCTGATATTCCTCTGGATTCAAATGTCCTTGGAAATGATGCACAGACGGTTATTGCAGTATCGGAAGACGCGCCTGAGGAACGTGTGGCAGCACTTCAGAAGAAGGGGGTTGATGTTCTGGTGGCCGGAAAAACAGCAATCGATTATTCTCTTCTTCTCTCAGAGCTCTATGAAAAGTATCATGTCAGAACACTGATGGTGGAAGGGGGTCCGACCCTGAATTATTATATGTTTAAAAACCGTCTTGTTGATGAATTGCGTCTCATACATCTGCCCTTTATTGTCGGAGGTGCGGACACCCCTTCTCTTGTCGGGGGAATGCAGATTCATTCCGTAGAAGAAATGTTTCGTCTCAGCCTTAAAAATCATTATATGTGCGGAAAGAATCTGATAACAGAATATGATATTCTCAACAGATGAGTGAATAGAATGGGTTGGTTAACAGAGGAAGTGGATCGGATAAACAGAAAACGAATGCGGCGTGGCTGGATTAAATATTTTTTTCTGGGGGGAATAACCGCACTAATTCTTGCCGCAATTATCATAGCTGCACTGTTAACCGTTTCTGAAGAATTTAGTGTCTCTGTTATCCGTGTCGAGGGCACGATCGTTTCGGGAAATGTAAATGGAAATGGGTATGCAGGTAGTGAATATATTGGCCGTGAATTACGCGCCGCCGCTGATGATCCGCTTGTTGAAGGAATAGTTCTCCGGGTAAACAGTCCCGGCGGTTCCCCTGCAGCGGCACAGGAAATAGTCCGTGATATCGATTATGCGAAAGAGCGGAAACCTGTTATCGTTTCAATGGGAGAAATGGCAACGTCTGCTGCATATCACATTAGTTCCCATGCTGATGTAATCTATGCCAATCCTGACACCATGACGGGCAGTATTGGAACAATCTGGACAATCTTTGATTACAGTAAATCGCTTGAAGACGAAGGAGTTTCTGTTGATGTTCTCAAATCCGGTGAAAAAAAGGATATTACCTCTCCATACCGGTCACTCACCGATAGTGAACGAGAGTATCTTCAGGAACTTGTGAACCAGAGTTCTGAGATATTTATCACCGATGTGATGGAGCAGCGTGGGGTAAACCGATCAATAATTGAAGATGCCCGGCCAATTCGTGGAGATTATGCAAAAAATATTGGACTGGTCGATGAGATGGGTAATCTCTTTGATGCAATAAATGCGGTATCGGGATATTCCTGATTTGGATAATTCTGATCATATCATCCGAATGGGATCTGCTTTCATATACTCCCTGCAGATGGTAGTTGCATACTGTCCCGGTCCAAGGGAGAACGAGAGATGCACGGTGTCGTCACATACATCTGAAGTGACAGGGGCGCTGACACTGATCCTGCGGACCGCTCCTTTAAATGACATGCCGGTCATTTCACCTGCTTTTTTAAATGATGCATAGGATATGCCATCTGCTTCCATCAGGGTGGTGATATGCTGTTCTGCTGTACTGTGAGTGGGGTTGGTCTTTTCTCCGGGCATCTCAAGGCAGATGTGCGCACGCCCCCGTTTAACCAGAACAGTTGCCTGGTTGATGTTTGATTCTCCGACGATGTCTTTTTTCCCGTTTTGGAACAGGACCCGGTCTCCCAATGCAGGCGCCGACAGGGGGTGCCCAACTTCTATCCGGTGAGATAGTCCCTGATTAAAGAGCCAGGACTGGTATGCGGAGACAAACATGGAGAGAAGTTTTGGAGGGACACGTTTGAGGGCACCTTCATAATCGTGTGGTACCTCTGTCAGGTGGTGGAGAATCGCACGTTCATACCGCATCTGAACCGGCAGCGTTTCGAGTGCTGCTTTTGGATCCCCGTCCGAGAGAAATGCCTTCCGTGCCTCTGCTACGGATTCATCTTCTCCTTCTGACGGGAAACCCACATAGGTGTTGACTGCCTCATCATACCGGTCAAGAAGGATCTGTTTGCCGACAAGATGGGTGACCGGGCGTTGCACACCGAAGCGCTGAATGCCGAAGTAATTTGGCACGCCTTCTGCGACACA
The DNA here is from genome assembly GCF_026684035.1 of Methanogenium organophilum. Lineage (NCBI taxonomy): Archaea > Methanobacteriati > Methanobacteriota > Methanomicrobia > Methanomicrobiales > Methanomicrobiaceae > Methanogenium > Methanogenium organophilum. The sequence continues at coordinate 2,596,234 of NZ_CP113361.1, read as the reverse complement.
GGCGTTGGTCTCTGCTACGCTCGCCGCAATGTCTGCTGCCCTGCAGGAACGGATGGTGATCTCAAAGCGGTTTCCCTGCAGGTCTCCCAAAGAGATCTGCTGGTTGGACCTTCCAACCGGTGTCAGGGTAATATCTTTGAGTTGGATGTTCTGAATGTCGGTTTCAGAGACGTCATAGATGGATATCAGCTGGTCGGTAACGGCATGTTTGTCCTTGGTCCCTGCCCATGAAATCCGGCGATGACTGACGCCGAGTATCTTTGCAATTTCTTTTACGGCACGTTGGAGCTCCCAGTTTTTTTTCTCCAGTCTGCAGATCAGATATTTTCCTGTTGATTCTTCTGATGATTTGACCTCATTGCTGATTTCGTGTACAATGAAGTCTTCTGCTTCCTCGCGCAGCACACCCTGTATGCCTTCTGAGTTACAGACATAATACTGCATACCAAGGGATTGTTCAATGGGGTATGGTGATAGTTTCATAAGAGCTGCAGATCCCCAGTTATTCTGTCCAGATCTTCTGACAGCGCCGGACCGAGTCCAAGTGCAGTAACCGTCCCTGGTTCTATTTCGGTGCGGCCTGCATCGGTGATGAGCGATGTGGCAATACCTGCCATTTCTGCATTGGTCTTGATTTCATACATGGCGCGGAGGGACGGGACCTTCAGGACTACTTTCTTCATTCCTTCGTTATACCACTTCTTCCGCGTTATTTTATCGGAGTGTTCATATGCACCGACTGCTGCATGGGCGAGCTGTGCACATTTTTTTCCACAGCTCATCTTCACATCACTGCGAATGATCAGGCACTGTTTCCATTTGAAATCGGATTCCTCTGTCATCGATACTCTAGTAGTGAACTTTGGTCACGTATATACCTCTTCACCCTACGATTGGCAGGGCCGGAATGGTATCCGATATCTTATCCATGATTCGGGCCCATTTGATTGTAGATGTACGATGTCATTGTTGTCGGTGCGGGTCCTGCAGGGTCTGCTGCGGCACGATACTGTGCTGAGTCAGGACTCCGGACACTGATAATAGAAGAACATGCATCGATTGGATACCCGGTGCAATGTGCGGGTCTGTTAAGTACAAATGCATTTTCAGAATGCCATGTATCAAACGACTCAGTCATACAGGTAGTGAGGGGCGCTACCCTGCATTCATCACTGGGGTGTGAGCTGAATTTCGATGCCGGCGAAACCAAGGCCTTTGTTGTGGACAGGGGTGTCCTTGACCGGGAAATGGCTGGGAATGCCGTATCTGCAGGTGCCGATATTTCACTGAAAACATATGCATACGATATCCGGGATAATGTGCTTTTTACGAAAGGAGTTCATGGCCATAGAGAGATTCCGTTTCGTCTGATTATTGCTGCGGACGGTCCGCGCAGTCCTATCAGGACAATTCGCGGGATGAAGCCACCTCTCCGGTTTTATTCCGGAGTTCAGGCAGAGGTTCCGTATGAAACGGACTCTTCGTATGTTCATCTCTATCCTGACGCCTCACCGGACTTTTTTGGTTGGGCAATTCCTGCAGGAGACGGGCGGATGCGGGTTGGGCTTGCCGGGGGGAATGATGTGCAGAAACGTTTCTCCTCGTTTGTCCGGAAATTTGGAGATTCATGCATCCATCAGGTGACGGGCACTATTCCCATGGGGGTAATGCCACAGACATATGGTGAGCGGACACTGTTTGTAGGTGATGCAGCAGGATTTGCAAAACCGACTTCCGGCGGAGGTGTGTATACCGGTGTCCGGTCTTCGCGACATGCGGCAGATGTGGCTGCTCTCTCTTGCGAAGAGGAATGTTTTGAGGACTCAATTCTCTCAGCGTATGAGTCTGCCTGGACTGCGGATTTTGGGAGAGAACTTGATTTTGGGTATCGGTTTCTTGATATGAGGCAAAATATTTCCCCGGGAGATATAAACGATATTTGTCAGGCGCTGAATACACCCGACATGAAACGGTTGATCGTCGAATTTGGTGATATGGATCGGCCAACAGAACTGATGCTCCGTTTGCTGAAAAATCCAACTGTTTTCCGGATGGCACGTAAGGTTGCCAAATCAGAACTTCGTGGACTGCTTTTTGGTAACAAACGATAGTGCCTTCATTTTACCTGCAAGGCTGCAAAGAAATTATGCCAACATTTTTTCATCTATTATGATGAGTTAATTCTATGGACAGTCAGTTTGGACGTGGATTCATCACAAATATCTGGTTGATTACAAAGCATTTTGCTCTCCCTCCTGAACAGGCATGGGCAGGTGTTAAAGACCATCTGAACGAGATGCAGGTACCTGAACAATATAAAGGGAGCGAAATTGAGGAACTTGTTACAATGCTGAGAAAGAATGTGATGTGGCACCAGAATGGTAAAATGGACAAAGAAGATGCTGAATCTGTGGTGCGTATTCTGAAGAGGCTTGTAATTGCAATTGACCGGAATCTTGGGATCCCTGATCCGCAGATCGGCAAGTATGACTGAAGAGTCAGAACTGGCGTTAGCAACCATTAAAGTCTGAAAAAACTAATAATATAATAATTAATTTCGTTGACATTTTTGATTCTGTCAGGTTGGAGATTTTAGTGGTGGTTATGATAAATCGGACTGTTTTGTCTGAATTCAGGACAGTGTTCAGGAGTATTCTGAATGGGTGAAAAAAACGGATACACGGGTAGTAATATCACAGTTCTTGAAGGACTGGAAGCTGTCAAAAAGCGTCCTGCAATGTATATCGGCAGTACGGATGAACGTGGTCTTCATCATCTTGTCTATGAGGTCGTTGACAACGCAATAGATGAGGCTCTTGGAGGATTCTGTGATACAATTACTGTCACACTGACTGATGACGGTTCCTGTATCGTTGAAGACAACGGGAGGGGTATTCCCGTTGACATTATGCCGAAATACAAGAAGAGTGCTCTTGAGGTTGTGCTGACTGTTCTCCATGCAGGAGGTAAATTCGACAAGTCAACATACCAGGTGTCAGGTGGTCTTCACGGTGTTGGTGTGTCGGTTGTGAATGCGCTATCGACAGAGATGTCTGCCACGGTATACCGGAATGATAAGGTTCATTCCATTGCATTCCATTCCGGGGCTGTCACCATGCCTCTCACCTCGTGTGATCAGGACCCGTCAGACCACAAGCGTGGTACCGTTATCTGTTTCAAGCCGGACTCCTCAATTTTTGAGACCGTTGACTTTGATTATGATAAACTCAGTTACCGGATGCGGGAACTTGCATTCCTGAATAAAGGCATATCAATCTCTATTGTTGATGAAAGAACGGGCGACTCTGATACCTTCTATTATGAGGGAGGTATCGGAGAATTTGTTACATATATTGTCGGGGAGAAAGAACCAATTCACAAAGATGTCATCTATCTGGAGTCAGAAGACACAACAAACCATGTTCAGGTAGAGGTGGCTCTCCAGTATACCGTTGCATATTCGGAAACAATGCTGACCTTTGTGAACAGTGTCAATACCCGTGAGGGAGGAACACACCTCGAAGGGTTCCGGAGCGCTCTCACACGGACGATTAACACGGTTGCGCGGAATAACAATCTGCTCAAAGACCTGTCAGTGCCTCTCCGGGGAGAAGATGTTCGTGAAGGTCTGAATGCAGTGATTGCAATAAAAATTGCCGAACCCCAGTTTGAAGGGCAGACAAAAATGAAACTGGGCAACTCCAATGTCAAGGGAATTGTGGACTCCCTCGTCTATCAGTCCCTTTCTGTCTACTTTGAGGAGAACCCGAAGGTCATTCAGGCAATCATAGAAAAGGCGAAAAGTGCTGCAAAAGCCCGTGAGGCAGCAAAGAAAGCCCGGGAACTTGCCCGCAGGAAGAGCACCCTCGAAGGGTCCGGTCTGCCGGGGAAGCTTGCCGACTGTTCTGAACGAGATCCGGCAAAGAGTGAAATCTATATCGTCGAAGGAGACTCTGCAGGTGGTTCAGCGAAAGGAGGAAGGGACCGTAAGTTCCAGGCAATTCTTCCACTGAAAGGTAAGATCCTGAATGTGGAGAAGGCAAACCCACATAAAATCCTGAAGAATGCGGAAATTCAGACGCTCATCTCTGCCATGGGCACCGGCATTGCAGAGACGTTTGATATTGAGCGATGCCGGTATCACCGTATTATCCTCATGACCGATGCGGATGTGGATGGTGCGCATATATGTACACTCCTTCTGACGTTCTTTTACCGGTACATGCCGGCGCTCATTGAAGAAGGTTACATCTATATTGCACAGCCGCCGCTGTATCGTGTCGCCCGCGGAAAAACAGAATATTATGCCTATACCGAAGAGGAGATGCGGAAGTACGCTGCAGAACTGGGAGAGAAGGGCACTCATATCCAACGCTACAAGGGTCTGGGTGAGATGAACGCACAGCAGTTGTGGGATACCACAATGGCGCCTGCGTCCCGTGTCCTGAAACAGGTACATATTGAGGATGCAAGTTATGCCAATGCCATATTTGAGAAACTCATGGGTGACGACGTCGCTGCCCGCCGTGATTTTATCCGGCGCCATGCAAAGGAGGTGACAAACCTTGACATCTGAAGAGGAAGGCCGTATTATTCCAGTCAATATTGAAGAGGAGATGAAATCCTCATATATTGATTATGCAATGAGTGTTATCATCGGACGTGCTATCCCTGATGTGCGTGATGGACTTAAACCGGTGCATCGTCGTTCCCTTTTTGCAATGGGTGAGATGGGGAATACCCATGATAAGCCGTTCAAAAAGAGTGCCCGTGTGGTTGGAGACGTCATGGGTAAGTATCACCCGCATGGTGATGCATCCATCTATGATACTGTTGTAAAGATGGCACAGCCATTTGCCTATCGCCACACGCTCGTTGAAGGTCAGGGTAACTTTGGTTCTATTGACGGGGATTCTGCTGCGGCAATGCGTTATACCGAAGCCCGTCTGGACCCGGTTGCAGAAGAACTGTTGGAAGATATTAAAAAAGAGACTGTCGATTTCGTACCGAATTTTGATGAATCACTGCAGGAACCGTCCGTTCTTCCCGGAAAATTCCCGAATCTTCTGGTAAACGGAACCACAGGAATCGCGGTTGGAATGGCAACCAATATGCCCCCCCACAATCTGGGAGAGGTGTCACAGGCAATTGCAGCGGTCATTGACAATCCTGAAATAACAACCGATGAACTGATGAATATTATCCCCGGACCTGATTTCCCTACCGGTGGTGTTATTCTTGGCACCGCAGGTATCAAAAATGCCTATCGCGACGGAAGAGGTAAGGTTCGTATCCGGGGTGTTGCAGAAATTGATGAAGAAGGAAAAAAGTCCCGCATCATCATCTCGGAGATTCCGTTTCAGGTGAACAAGGCCCGCATGATTGAGCAGATGGCGGGTCTTGTCCGGGATAAAAAGATCGATGGTATTTCAGATATCCGTGATGAATCCGATAAAGACGGAATACGGGTTGTCATTGAGCTGAAACGTGCGTCACAGCCTCTGACCATCCTAAATCAGCTCTATAAGCATACCGCTCTTGAAAATACCTTTGGTATCATCAATCTGTCTATTGTTGACGGTCAGCCAAAGGTTCTGGGTCTGCGTCCCATTATTGATGAATATCTCCGTCACCGTCGCGAAGTCGTACGACGCCGTACGGAGTTTGACCTGAGAAAAGCAGAAGACCGCATGCATATCCTGAAAGGATTATTGCTTGCCCTTGACAGGATTGATGAGGTAATTGCAACGATCCGTGCGTCAAAGACTTCTGAAGAGGCTTCAACAGCATTGATTGAACAGTTTGGTCTTGATGCAGTGCAGGCGGATGCAATTCTGAAGATGCAGCTTCGCCGTCTGGCAGCTCTTGAACATCAGAAAATTCTGGATGAACGTGATGTGCTGCTTCGTGAAATTGAACGGCTGTCCACCATTCTTGCCGATGAGAAAAATATCCTTGCGGTGATTAAAGGAGAAATAACCGTTCTTGGTGAAAAATACGCGAATGACCGAAGGACGAAAATTACGCCGTATGAAGGTGAGATTGACAAAGAAGATCTCATTGAAAAACGGGATGTGGTAATTTCCCTGACTGGTGATAATTATATCAAATCGATGCCTCTTGAGACCTATCGTGGTCAGCACCGTGGAGGACGGGGCATAATTGGAATGGCAACAAAGGAAAATGATGTTGTGCGCACCGTTTTCACCGCAAGTACTCATGACTATCTGCTCTGCTTCACCTCTGCAGGCAGGGTTTACTGGCTGAAGGTGTATGATATACCGGAAGCAGGCCGAACCAGCCGTGGTAAAGCGATTGTTAATCTGCTGAACCTCAATGAAGAACGGGTCACGGCGATTATTCCTGTTTCAGAATTCAGTGATGAGAAGTTCTTCCTCTTTGCAACAAAAGATGGAATGGTTGTGAAAATACCGCAGGCGGAATTTTCCCGTCCCCGTGCCAATGGTATTAATGCAATTACCCTCCGTGAGACGGATGAACTTGTTCATGTCAAGAGTATCGATGCAACCAGTGATCTGATACTTACAACCCGTCATGGACAGAGTCTTCGGTTTAATATTGAGACCATCCCTCTGCGGCACAGGAATGCACTTGGTGTTATTGGTATCAAACTCCGGTATGGTGACCTTCTGCAGGATGTCACGGTTATTGAAAAGGATCATCTGTTGACGATTACCGAACGTGGATATGGAAAAAGAACTGAATTTGATGAGTTCATGGGGCATGGGCGAGCCACAATGGGAGTCAGAAATATTCAGACCGATTATTCTGCCGGGGTTGTTTCTTCCAAAGCAATTTCTTGTGATGATGAGGTTCTCCTGATGAGCAGTTCGGGTATTGTGATGCGGACACCAGCATCAGAGATATCCATTCAGAAGCGTGGAACACGTGGTGTCAGGATTATGAAACTCGATAATGGAGATAGCCTGGTTGGGTTTACGATTGTAAAGGCCGAGCAGGAAAATACTGTTGTTGAGGACGAAGAGGGTGAGACTGAACAGGAAGATAGCAGCACTGAAAAAGAAAGTGTTGATCAATAATCTATTCTTTTTTTGGTATCGCACGTATCGCAAGACCGGAAATCCCAATTGCTGAAGCTACTGTAAACAGGGATAGGGGAATCGTTGTTTCAGATGGTTCAGTAGTTGTTAACGGATAGAGATTGGCACTGATTTTTTCCTGTTCGTTTTCGCTTACATCAACACTTCCATCCCAGTCCTGGTATCCTGCCAGTTTCAGGGTAATGTGGTAATTGCTTGGACCCAGTTCACGAACAATAATAGGGGTATATCCTTTGAATTCATCATTGAGGTATACTTCTGCATTTGATGGTGTTGACTGAATGTTTATTGAACCGTCATATGGAATTTCCCGTGTTTCCATCATGGCGTTGACTGAGACGGTTCTCCCTTTGACAATTTCAATTTCGCTGTCCCAGTCATAATATCCATCTTTTTTCAGGGTGAGGGAATGAGTTCCTGTTGGAATGTCGCTGATAGTTTTAGGGGATATACCAACATAATTCCCATCCAGATAAATGGTTGCTTCGCCGGGTTCGGATGAAACATATACGTTTCCTTTATAGGGTATGAGTGTGGCAGAGATAGATGTTGTTTCACTCGTTTTAACCACCATTGATCCAAGCCATGAAACATAACCATCTTTCCTTATTTCAAGGGCATATGATCCGGCTGAATAGCGTCCTGTCAGGTCAAGTGGAGTGGTGCCCTTGTATGCACCTCCGATATATACGTCTGCACCGCTGGGAGATGATGTAATTACAATAGTCGGTGGTCCGGCAGCCACAAATCCTACGATAAAATATAGTGCAACAAGGATGCAGAGCAGTTTCCATCCGTTATGTAAATGTAGATGTTTCATGTTTGTTGCTATGTTGGATTGTCATATAAGACCTTGGTAATCAGGTGACCAAAAATTACGTATTACAGGAGCTCTCATGTGCATACGGTGGATATGTACCAGGAAGATCTTGTATGCCGTACAAATGGTGAAGGTGATATCCTGAACCTGTCTGAAGATATTTTACAGGTAATTCAGAGATCAGGTATTTCTGATGGGATTATTTCTCTTTATGTGTACGGGTCAACTGCTGCTTTGACAACAATTGAGTATGAACCCGGCGTGCTTAGCGATCTGCTGGATTCCCTGAAAATTGTTGCTTCACGTGAAAAGGAGTATGCCCACGACCGAGCATGGGGAGATGGAAACGGACGCTCACATGTTCGTGCGTCCCTTATTGGTCCTTCATTGGTGATCCCTGTTTCTCATGGTGCATTGAGGACCGGGAGATGGCAGCAGCCGGTATTGGTTGAACTTGATATACGGGATTCGCGAGAACGGACGATTGTATGTACCGTTAGCGGCACCTAAACGTAATATTGGCAGAAAAGAACGAATCACTGCAATTGCGGTTGTGTGCAAAAAATAAAATGAATTATTTTCAGTCCAGGGGGATTGTCTCTAACTGGGAGACCAGTTCCCATATCCGTGTGCGGGCGTGAACTGGCATATTCGGATCATTGCTGATTTCATCAATCATGGATATCGCGGTTGCAGCACGCAACCCCAGTGTCTGGGATTCATCCATGAGCACTTTACGGGTATCATCTGCCACTCTTCTGATGTTGCGGGGAATTGTACTATCTTCCATCATATGTTGCAGCATCATTACACAGTTATTTATTGTTACTTCTGGGTCAGCCATTATTCCACCTTCGCAGTATACATTTTTTGTATTAGCATATATAAGATATTTGAGAAACCGGAGTGAGAAATGAAAACTGAAGATGAAGTTATGGCATCAGTTCTGCTGACCGGTGGGAAGATGCTTTCTGTGACATGTGAAGACTGTGGAGCGCCATTGTTTGAGGTAGAAGGGAAACAATGCTGTGTGGTTTGTAAGGAATTAGGTAAACCTGACGATTCTGAAGAAATTAAGCAGAATTTGCCGGTAAAATCTATTGTTGAAACACGTCCTGTTCAGGGGCAGGAGACAACAGTACATGAATCCGTGATGCAAAATCTGGAGCTGGCAATATGTGCCCTCTGTAAAAAGGCAATAGAGGCGTCCCGGTCTGAAGATGCCAAATTGTATATGGATGCGGTGCGCGCGGGAACAGAAGCTCTTCGGGTACTAAAATAAGGATTTTTCAGTATTTTTTTGTGGAAAGGTTGGTTATCACTCCCGATATTTTTTGTCCGATTCCATCGACTGCTCTGAGCTCTTCCTCTGATGCTTTGATCACTGCGGAGAGTGAGCCAAAGTGTTTGAGTAGACTACGGGCCTGGTGCGGGCCGATTCCGGGAAATGATGAGAGAATATATTCCAGCTGCTCATGTTCAGAACGGTATGACTTATGATGGTGGAGTGATGGTCGTCCGGATGTTTCTCCCAGTTCCCGGTTCATAAGAACGTAGAGCATTTCAGCTGTCTCTTCGGGATTTGTGACCATAAAAACGGAGACACCAAGCTGGATACTGATCGCTGCGAGTGCACCGCGAATGGCGTTTGGTGCAATGTTTCTCTGTGCGTAAAGGTCTGTTCCTTCAATGATCAGTACAGGATGTTCGCATGAATCGGCAATCTGTCTGATCTGTCCGAGGAGGTCACGTTCGACAAGTGTGTCAACAAAGTCCCGTGTGGTTTTTCTTTCAACAAGCATCTGGTTTCCAATGGCATAATCCCCGGATTCAAGGCGTCTGATTTCAAGACCGATGCCGTTTTTCTTATGGAGGCATTCCACTACAGCAGAGGATGTTTCACGGTCATCGGCGATGATTATTTTGTCAGGTTCGCAATCAAAATCACTGATGCTCATCTGGTGTTTGGTTTCTTCCGGGTTTGCAGCGTTCTGAGAGGGATTTTTTTTCAGTGACGAGATGCCTTTTTGCATGGATTTTTCGCGGGAATAGCTAATCCAGCGGTACGTTTCATCTGCGGTACCTTTGGTGACAAGAACAATGATGGAACCTGCACCATGTCTGCCTGTTCTCCCTTTTCGTTGTATGCTACGGATTTCTGATGGGACGGTCTCATAGAAAATTACGAGATCGGTCGATGGTACATCCAGTCCTTCTTCACCAACTGATGTCGCAACAAGGACTTTAAATGTCCCTTCACGGAATTGAGCAAGGGTTGCCAGTTGCTCTTTTTGTGAAAGTCCTTTTTCGGTATCACGGGTTGCCTGGCCTACAAATCGGTGACTTTCAATACCAGCACTCGTGAGTTTTTTTACGATAAGGTTAACCGTGTCTCGAAATGTTGCAAAGATAATTATTCTGCTGTCCGGAAATTCTGACAACTGTTTTTGGACAATTTTTGTGATATATTCCGGCTTTTGAAGTAATTCTTCCTGCCATCCCTTTGCCTGAGCGGCCAATTCCTGGATTCGTGCGTCCTGTGATAGGCGAATACTTGCTTTGGAAGCCTTTGGTTCTGTCGCCTCGATCTGAAGTTTGAAGAGATATTGTTTGAAAGCCTCACTTCCCTGCGTTTCTGCAAGAGAGATTGCGTGGCGAAGTTTCATAATCTCTGCATGAATGGATGCTGCAACAAACCCGGATGAATCCTGTTTCTTTATGCGGGCCTGCATCTGTGCGGATATGCCGTTCATTGCCTTCATCGATAATTTATCGGGAGATGGGACCGTAAATCCAAGGCCTGAAAGTATTGAGAGGCGGGACGCAACTAACTGGTTTAAAATTTTTATTGCATTCTCCAGTTCTTTTGGTTGTGGGACTGTAAGATAGCTGATTTCCCGTTCGTGTATATAGGGCGCAACATCAGAATCTGTTTCTGTACGGCTTTCAACTCTCCCCACCATCAGGTTTTCACAGATCTCCTGAACTTTTTGGCGGGTACTCCCGGGTGAGGCGGTCATCGCAAGAAGCAGAGGGTTTTTTGCCTGTCTGAAGTATTCCTGTGCGATGAATACATACGCATAATTTCCCACCGCACGGTGACATTCATCCACAATTAAGAGGGTGACATCATTGAGACTGTATCTGCCGGCAAGACAGTCGTTTTTTATGACCTGGGGGGTCGCAAAAATGCATGTGGCGGTTTCCCACTGTTCAACCCGTTTTTTGTTGGGTGTTTCTCCCGTGAACATGGTAAAGGTATCAGAAGCCGGTTCTGACTCTTCAGTTTCACCAATCTGCAGGTATGTTGAAAAGAACCGATAATGCTGCTCGACGAGTGGTTTTGTCGGAGCCATCATGAGAACCTTGCCACCTGCATTCAGCAGTCTTGAAGCCGTTGCAATAAGTGCGATTGCTGTCTTTCCGAGCCCGGTAGGCAGGACGACCATTGAATTCTCCTGGAGGACTGACGCTGCGATTGACAGCTGATAATCACGTGTTTCAATGGATTCCGGTTTTATAAAAGGATGGGATAGGTAATTCATATTATCCTGCCCGCTTCTGAGAACGGCAGGGTTCCACGAATCAGGCTGGTGAGTGTTTCTGGCACTTCTATGATTGGAAGACGGACCTGCTGCATACTGTCTCTTTCACGCAGGGTGACGGTATTGTCTTCGAGTGAATCATAATCGACGGTTATTTCGTATGGAGTGCCGATTTCATCCTGCCGCCGGTATCTTCTCCCAATTGCTCCGTTATCGTCGTATTGGGCGAGAATGCCATGTTTCTGAAGACTGGATGTGATGTCCAGTGCGATGGTGTCAAGCCCGTCTTTGTTCATCAACGGAAATACTGCGGCCTGTACCGGTGCAACGCCTGGGTTCAGATGGAGGACTTTTCTGATTTCCCCCTCCACGTTTTCTTCTTCATATGCGTGTTCAAGTGTACAGTAGAGAATTCGATCAATTCCATATGAAGGTTCGACTACGTGCGGCATGACTTCTTCACCGCGGACTTCAACAGTCTCTTCACGGATTTTATACAGGTCTGCCGGGATAAAGAGTTCTTCTCCGTCAACGCTAACGGTCGCACCGTCAGGGCCGGGTGTGGATTCTTTCAGCGCATCTGCGACTGCCTTTGCTTTTCCACGGTATAGGGGTCCAAGTGCACCCATGTCCGGCACGATTGTCCTGCGGTTTTCCTGCCTGACTTCATCATATGGAATAAATACGGTAAAGCTGTCTCCGCTTTCCTTTGCATGGGCTTTCAGGTCATAATCCGTACGGTCGGCAATGCCAACTGCCTCTACCCAGCCAAATCGTTCCGAAAAGATTTCCGCATCCCAGCAGTCCAGCGCATAATGCGCACATTCTGTTGGCAGGTGCTGCCTGAAACGAAGTTTATTTGCATTGATCCCGGTCTTTGTCAAAAATTCATGCGTAAGAGCAATGTAATAGGCTACATATTCATTTGCAACGAGGCCGGAGTCAACCGCTTCACGCATTGAGACGGTGATGGGTTGGATGTCCTGCATCTGCTGTGTCTGTCCCCATAGGGGAATGGAATAGTCTGCGTACCTGCTGAAGTCGGGATGGTCCTTATGGTCCGGGTGAATAAAGATCTCAGCTTCTGCCTGAGTAAATTCACGAAGTCGGATCATTCCCTGTCGCGGAGATATTTCATTCCGGTAGGATTTGCCTACCTGGACTGCACCAAATGGCAATTTTTCCCGGTAAAATCGTGACAGACGGTTGAAATCAGTAAATATTCCCTGTGCTGTTTCCGGGCGGAGGTATCCTGTTCGCTGTGATCCAGGGCCTATGGTGGTCTGAAACATCAGGTTAAAATAGAATACATCAGCATTTTCAATAGTTTCATCACATGAGGGGCATGGAAGGCCGTTAATAATCTCTGCAAGCGCTTCAGGGCTTAACGAATCGGCATTCACTGTGCCGTGCTCTTCAGCGATATGATCTGCCCGGTGGTACTCGCGGCAGGAAGGACATTGCCACATCTTGTCTGCAAATCCTTTTACATGGCCTGATGCAACGTAAATCGATTCAACACCCACAGTAGGTGCTTCGATTTCGTAATATCCTTCCCGGATGATATAGAATTCACGCCAGAGATTTTCGATTTTACGTTTTAACATTGCCCCGAGAGGACCATAATCAATAAATCCGGCTACTGCTCCGTAACACTCTGAAGAGGGCCATACAAAGCCACGCCTTCGTGCAAGTTCCATTACATTATCGTAGATATCGCCCATTCTGGATCACTGCTTTCCTCTATATTCTACGCGTGATTATAAAACATATTTTAACGAGCGTTACATTTTCGATTGCATGGAAGAAAAGTCTTATAATGTATCATACACATTATAAAGCAGATTCCGGAGATTGTGTATGCGGGAAAGCAAGAGTAAGAAAAAGGTGAGGATGAACCAGAGAAAAAAGGAACTCCTTACCCTTTTCACAGACATTACCAACAAGACAACCATTGTTGAACCGATGAGAAAGATCCATGGAACACTCCGTGACAAGGAAGCCATTGAACGTGAAGTCGCATTGATTATGCGGGAGATTCTGGACCAGGGGCATTTCAAAACAAAACTCCCCCCCCGACAACTTGCTCAGCTTGTGTGTGCATATTATGACGGGAAGAATGATACAGAAATTGCCCGCGTGCTTGGAGATGAGAAGCTCTCTAAAACAGTTGCGCGTGCTCGTGTTCGGTTGAAGCTGTTTCGGGAACTCGATTTCAAGATGCCCTTTGAACGTGCCCGTATGGAGGAACTACTTGATTCAGGAAAGACGATGAAGGAAATTAGTGAAGAACTTGGAATTAGTCCTTCAACGTTGCGTGAGTATCGTCATGTCATTGAGCAGGAGCGTGATCCAACTCTGGACCCATATCTTGAACGAATTCGGGATGTTATGGAGGATCGTGACCTTACTGAGTCTATGACCGGTGGACTGGCAAATGACGGGCTTGCAGAAGCAATTGATATAACAGAAGCTGAATTGGCTGATATCAGCTAACCAATTTTTATCTTAAATCTTTAGTATAAGTTCAGAATAATCACTATGCCATGAAGATTACATGGTTGGGTCATTCATGCTTTCTCTTGGAAGGTTCGAAAAGAGTCATCATTGATCCTTTCATTCCTGAAGGGAGCGTTCCCAGGGATGTTGATATTGTTGCCGTTACCCACGGGCATGGGGATCATTTTGGGGAGACGCTGTCCTTTTCGGCACCTGTCGTTGCAATCAATGAGATTGCACGATGGCTGCAGGATCAGGAGAAGGATGCAGTGGGAATGAATATCGGAGGGACTGTAGAAGTTGAAGGTGTGCGGTTTACGATGACACCCGCGCTTCATTCATCCTGGCTTGAGGCCGCAGGGCAACACGGGTTTTATGGGGGCGTTGCTGCAGGATTTGTGATACGGATGGATGATCATGTCATCTATCATGCCGGTGATACCGGGCTTTTTTCTGATATGAAACTTATTCGTGAGTTATACCATCCGAAAATCGCATTGGTGCCCATTGGCGGAAGGTATACGATGGGCCCTGATGAGGCACTGATGGCGGCGGAATTTATCGGTCCGGATATTGTAATCCCGATGCATTACAATACATTCCCGGTTATTGAACAGGATGTGAACCGGTTTAAGAAGACTCTTGAACGAACAACAGATATCCGTGTGAAGGTGCTCACACCGGGTGAAACAATAGAAATATGATAAGCGGGAATTCCCGCTTTTACATTTTTTTAGATATTCGTTTTAGAAATCAGTCATAATTCTGAAGTAAACTACAAAAGATCCATCATTATGCAGGAGATTATATAATCTACTGCGGCAATCTATCCTCATGGAAAATGCGGATCTCATTGACGAATACCTTAACTGGAAAAATGGGATGGTCAGCATATCTCCAGAGTGGGAAAAGAATACCAAGAATCTCCTTTATCGCTTCACCACATTTTTACCAGCTCCCCCTCTCGAATGCTCCACCGATAATGTGTTACAGGCGTTCAAAGAAATTCGGCAGTCAAAAGAATACAAGCCGAATTACAAGAGACAGATCGTAAGCTCTGCAAAGTCATATGCAAAATGGCTTGGAAAGAAAAATCCGAATATTGACTCATTAGAAATCGACCAGGTCAAGCTCCCCCAAGCGCAATGGAAGACAAAAAAACCTGAAGACATGCTGACAGTCGAAGAAGTCCAGCGTGTTATCCAGGCGGCACGAAACAGCCGTGACAAGGCAATTATCGCAATGCTCTATGATGGAAGCAACCGACCCATAGAAATTCTGAGATTACAATGGAAGGACCTCATAGCAGACAGTCATGGGTATTACTTCATCACTGATGCGAAGACAAGGAAAGAACGGCGGATACGTTTGACCACTGCAAGTATCCCCTATATCGACCAATGGCGTGCAGAACACCCCGACCCCTCACCGGACCAGTATATCTTCTGCAACATCAACGCAACCGAGAAGGGTATCCGTCCGATGACAATTGACAATGTTCAGCGAATGCTCAAGCTCATCAAAAATAAGACTGGCATTCACAAACTGAAGGCCTCAATATTCAGGTCCTCACGGATTACCCATGATGTTGCCTCCGGTGTGGAACTCCCCTATATAATGAAGAAGAACTGGGGAACTCTCACCACCAAGATGATAGATGTCTATACCAACCTCGATGCAAACTACCTGGACGAAGTCGCATTACGCAATGCCGGAATGGAACGCACCTTAGAATTCAAGGAACAGCAGGTCTATCGCCTTGAACCTCCCGTCTGTCCCATCTGTCATAAGGTCAACCTCCTGGGATCAAAATACTGCGCAGAGTGTCGCCACCCTCTTACCAATGATGCCCAGCAGGAAGTGGTAAACACCGGAGACCAGATCCGTCAGCTCCTGGTTGAAAATCCCCAGGCGCAGGCCGTCTTCATGCAACTTCTCAAAGAACTGAATATTCAAAATGTGTAGTCCCCAAAATAATTCCGGGGAAATCTTTTTATTCTCTCTGTGACTATGATGAAATTGGTATTTAGCCTCATTTCAAGTAAGTAATGTAAGTTAAGTTATGGAATGTAAGGTAATGGATAAATCCGTCCAATCAGGGCGGATATTAAGAAAGTAAGTCAGTAATTGTTGTATCTGTTTTAAGAAGGACAAACGGGCGAATACCACCAAAAGAACGGCAGTTGAGGATTATCTCTCGATATGGCTGTTCAGAAGGAATGATCCAAATGGTTAGTGCAGAACTTAACCAGGACAAGCGCTCGTCACAGCCTTACATCATATCCCGCATGGTATTTACCGCCCTCAATCCCTGGGACCAGCTTGCAGCTCGTGCGCTTGAACAATGCGGGATGGTACAGATCGTCGAAGACAGTGAGCAGGATTCGCGGGGGGCGCGGCCGTGAAAGGCGCCACGGCACCCGCTCCGGGTACGGCGGATGCGGATAAGGAGTATGCCCAGGCGCGACCCGGCGAGGCGTCGCGCCGACCCTGCGAAGCAGGGTGGGTCCCCTCCCTTCATCTGGCCTCTGGCCGGTGTCCCCTTGGCTCATATAGACTAACCCACACAGAAGATGAGAAAGGTCCCTCTTTGCTCTCCCTGCACAGACAGGTACAGAGGGATCGCACCCTTCGGAAATACGCACAGATCACCTGGCAGTATGTGACCTATCTCAAGCAAATAGAGAAGGCCTGCTTCATCATCTCAGGTTATGATCTCCAGGAAAACCGGAGTGCAACAGCCGTTGGGCAATATATACACCGGTGGACCGAGGTCTACCGCAAGCGGCAATTAGCCCGACTCTACAAGCTCGATGACTGGTGGAAGGAGAACAAAGGACCCGTGACCATGCTCACCCTCACCACCTACCAGGACGGAGAATACTCCCGGTCCATGAAGGGGGAGGCAGTATCCATCGAGGAAAGTTTTGAGATCCTCAGGGACGGATGGGACAAGCTCTCGAAGATCCTCAGAAAATACCTCCCCGAAGTCCCGTATATCTGGGTGGTCGAACCGCACAAGACCGGATACCCTCACCGGCACGTTATCCTCTTTACCGAGGTCCCGCCGGATCTCCAGGACAAGATCAAGCGTCTCTGGGCGGAGAAATACTGCGCAGGGTCACTGGATCACGGTGTGGATTTCACGACCCGGACGCCGGACGAGGACATCGAATGCCTCCGCAACTACCTGATGAAATACATCGCAAAGGGATTCATCTCAACGGGGTCAAAATTCACCGAAACACCCTGGACCAAAGAAGAGCTGGTGTATAACGCCATCATCTGGAAAAAGAAGTGCAGAACCTTCCAGCCCTCACGGGCATTACAGACCGTCATGAAGAAGGAAAAGAAGGAGAACGATGCAGTCTGGTGGTTCCAGGGAGAATCAGAATTTGAAGAACCCGGAACAGATGAACGCGTCAGGTATCTCATGTGGGAGCGGTTCTATATCCCGGACTGGCTCCCATTTAGGTAATTCACTCTCACGGAGCACGCGAAAATATTATAAAAATGAAAAATGGTGATGATATATGGAACCTGTAAAAAAATTTGTAATTGAAGATTCAAAACATGGCTTACTTGAAGGCTTGCTGTGTCCGTATTGCGAAAGCGGAGATACCGTAATTGTTCAGGATACGCGGGATAAAACAATATTCAGGTGCATGAAATGTGGGCATCTCTCATATTCAACAGATGGACTAGTAATTGAAAATAGGATGGATTGAATCGAAGAAACGGCTCATGACGAATTTAAAATCCGGGATGATTGTCACCCGTTTGGATAAAATACAATATAATTATTTTATTTTGATCCCTGCTTTGTCTGCCTTAACCCGTAACAAGTTGGTAAAGGCAGAACAGGTAACTAACATAAATCGTGCATCTTCCTGGTAAATTTCTTCAGGGTAAATTTCTTCAGAATTCATCTTACCATGCCGAATTCCACCAAATACAGAAGCCCAGCCAAATAAATTACTAAAAGCCTGTTTTTCTGCACCATGGAATGTAATTTTACCACTTTTCTCAATTTCCTTTAATGCGGCCCCCAGAGTTACATTAGGATCATCTAAGATTTTTCTGCACATTGATTCTACGGCACTAATTGATTCTTTAATTGAATTAGGATAGTCAGGCTTGTTCTTATCCGATAGATGTTGCAATGCAGTATTTAGATGTTCAGATATTTCGTTATTGGACGTAAGTGCATTTTCGATGGCGCTAATTTCTTGTTCATTGGTAAGGTAGGTAACTTGTCCTCCAACTATTCTAAACCCTGAAAATTCTTCAGTTAAAATTTTATTTGCGCATTCAGTAAAACCCTTGGAATATGGCTTAAATCCATGTTTTATGCAAAATTCAATCAAATCATAGATTTCAAATCTTTTGGTATCATTTAAGTAATAATTGCGAATTGCTAAATGTGCCTTTTTTCCTTCCCTTGGTAAACTGTCAAGAGGTAATTTTAAAAGACGGTCGTAAATTAATCTACAGAGAATAAAGTGGTTTTTATTCTGTAGTTCACCATATATATCTGGATAGTATATGTCTTTAAAATAAGAACGATTCAAACAGGACCAAAGTCTGTTTTTGAGTCCTTGAGAAACAGAATCTGTTTGAAAAGAATCAGGGTATTTAGTAATTCCATTCCTGTATGAGAATAGATCCATATAACAGGATTGGATAATTTAATGATATTACTTTCGAAATTTCAATAGTTTATTTTTGAATAAATCAATAATTATATATATTTGTAATTGATGTAGTTATTATTGAGGGATTTAGGAAGTATGGTTGATGAAAATTCAAATTATCTGTATATTGAGGATTGGAAAGTAACCAAAGACAGAATAAGGCATTTTGATGATATAATTTTGAAAATTCGACTTGAAGGAATTCCAATAGCACTAGCGTTATTCTCTATCGGATATTATTTAATTCCGATATTACAAATAAATGAAGTACCAGTATTTGGAAATGCTGCTTGTATTCCGTTTTTCGCAGTTTCATTCTATATTATTGGATTGATGGGCATGGATTTTGTTCACTTTGTGCTATTATTAGGTTCCGTGGATCATTCAAAATGGATTGAAAATTTGCCTCAATTTAAGGGAAAATTGCAAATTACTACGAAATTAACGAATATAAAATTGACTTGGTTCCATTTAATATATGCAATGATATTTTATGCTTCAATATTAGGTGTGTCAGTTTTTGTGGGCTTTCATTATTTGTTGATGTAGTTGTTAAGATATAATAATTGCATTAGCATTTATCTCAAAAAAAAGAAATATACATAATGACAGATTAAAAATCAGTCATAATTCTGAACTGATCAATCTCTGTGCTGTTGAGTTCTTCGAGGAACTGTTCAGCTGCATTCTTGATGTTCTTGCTCGCGGTGATAGCACGGCCCACAACAAGGATGTCTGCACCGGATTTCAGCGCTGTTTTCACAACGTGCTGACGGATGCCGCCAGCGGTTGCAACGAGTAGGTTTCCACCGGCTGCTTCCTTGATTGCTGCGATGTTGCCCCAGTTGTATTCACTACCTTCGTCGTCGATTGCACGGTGCAGTTCAACGATACTTGGGGCTGCGCCACGTGATGCCAGATCTTCAATGAGTGCGACAGGATCTGTGACATTGAGCATGTCAATAACGGAGTAGATGCCGGTCTTCTTGGCTTCGAGGATAAACTTCTCGATTGTTGAGACGGGTGCAAGACCGGAAACAACAACTGCGTCAGCTGATGCGTTAGCTGCCATCCGTGCTTCAAGGTTGCCGGTATCAAGGGTCTTGAGGTCGGCAATGATGAATGCGTCCGGGCGGATTTTGCGGATCTCAGAGATCACGTTAAGTCCGAACTGTTTGATAAGCGGTGTGCCTGCTTCAATGAGCACATGGTCGTTTTTCGGCACTTCGGTCAGGACACGTTCGACAGACTTCATGTCAACAAGGTCCATGGCTACCTGGAGGTATGGAGGGTCCCAGAGGCGGTGAACTTTGAATCCCATGACTGCGTGTCCTGCACGGTCCTTCTCTTTCATGAGAACTTCTTTGCTGGGGAACTGTGCAAATGCACGCTCAATGGCCTGCTTCGTCGCGCCGTAGTTGTAGCGGTAAATCCGGTTATAGTCCGCTGCATCGGGGTGCAGGTAGACACTTGCGAGAATGACGATATCGTCAATGTCAGCGTCATCGAAAACACCTTCTTCAACACTGTCTGCAACAGCCTTCGCAACAGCAGCCTGAACCGCGCCAAAAATCGCGTTAACCTGCGAACCCTTTTTCAGAGTTACTTTTGGTATAATAAGTGTTGCTGGTTTTGTAAGCAGATTGGGGCGGACGACAGCTAAAAGGGGCGTATGTCCCGCAGATAACTGTGACATCCCATTGGCAAATGCTGTACCAACCGGTCCGTTTTTATCTCCGATCATAAGATCGATATGGGCAAGTTCGGTGCCTTCGCCCTCGAGTGATTCTCCTATTAAGTACATGAGTATCTCCTAATCCAGTATCTATTTGACACAGGCTATTAAAAAAGCTCTCAAAAAGTGGGGTCGGTGAGATTTGAACTCACGATCGACGGGTCTCTCCGACATGCGTGAGCACGACTCGCATCAGTGCTCCAACGGGTCATCATCAGTTGTTCAGGAGACCCATTGTTCATCATACGCAAAGACCGCTGGAGCCCGTCGCCATGCCGGACTAGGCCACGACCCCGTGCAGAATTGCATAACAACATCGATGGCCTGTATAATAAGAATTGTGATTGGAATCGCGATTCATAAGTAGGCTGAGAAATAGATATTAGTACAATGATTCAGGACAGCTACTCCAGTGGCATCTCTAATGTCCCTCTGATGGGGATGACAATTGGGGATATGCTTGACTCAATAGCCGAAAAATATCCGGAAAATGAGGCAATAGTCTCAGTTGAACAGAATATTCGCTGGACATATGCAGAGTTTAAAGAGCGTGCGGAACGTCTTGGCCGCAGTCTGATGGCAATTGGGGTTAAAAAAGGAGACCGCGTCGCGATCTGGGCAATGAATTATGCCGAATGGATTCTTGTGCAGTTTGCTACCGCCAAGATCGGCGCGATTATGGTCAATATCAATCCGGCGTACCGCACATTTGAACTGGAGTATGCCCTGAAACAGGCTGAAGTTCATACGCTGATTCTTCAGGGACGCTTCAAGACATCTGATTATGTCGGCATGTTCTACGAGGCATGCCCGGAGGCGATTGAGAACAGACCGGGAAAGATCTCAAGTGAAAAGTTCCCGTTCCTCCGGAATGTGGTGTTCATGGGTGATATTCCCTATAATGGCATGTTCACCTGGGATGAGATTCTGGAAAAGGGGAGAAATATCAGTCCTGAAGAACTCCGTGAGCGTACGGAGTCTCTCTCATTCGATGATCCCATCAATATTCAGTATACCTCAGGTACGACGGGATATCCGAAGGGAGTGGTGCTGACTCACCATAGTGTGCTGAATAACGGGTTTACCATCGGAGAAGGCATGGCGTTTACCGAGAATGACCGCCTCTGTATCCCTGTGCCGTTCTATCACTGTTTTGGGATGGTGCTCTCGAACATGGCCTGCGTCACCCATGGTACGACGATGGTGCTGCCGTCTGCCGCATTTGACGCTGAAACGGTGCTGAAAACGGTGCAGGACGAGAAGTGCACGGCACTGCACGGCGTTCCCACAATGTTTATAGCAGAACTCAAGCACCCGAATTTTACCAAATATAAATATGATACGCTCAGGACCGGGATCATGGCGGGTTCCCCCTGTCCGACAGAGTATATGAAGGCCATATCAGAAAAGATGAACATGACCGATGTCGTCATTGTCTATGGTCAGACGGAGACGTCTCCCGGGGTGACCATGACGACGACAGAGGACCCGATTGAACGGCGTGTGTCGACCGTCGGGAAGGCATTCCCGCATGTGGAGCTAAAACTCGTTGATCCGCAGACGCAGAAGATTGTTCCGCGTGGCATGACGGGTGAGATCTGTGCGCGTGGGTATGTGGTGATGAAGTGTTACTACAACAATCCCAGTGCGACACGTTCAACGATTGATGCGGACCGCTGGAACCATACCGGTGATCTGGGTGTCATGGATGAAGAGGGGTATGTGCGTATTGTCGGCAGGATCAAGGAGATGGTAATCCGTGGCGGCGAAAATATCTATCCGCGTGAGATTGAGGAATTCTTCCACACGAATCCAAAGATTGAGGATGTGTATATCATCGGAGTCCCGGATGAGAAGTACGGGGAAGAGCTGATGGCATGGGTTAAACTGCACGAAGGGTTTGAGATGACAGAAGAGGAAGTTAAGGCATACTGTGACGGCCGGATTGCACGGTATAAGACTCCTCGCTATGTGAAGTTTGTATCAGGCTTCCCCGCGACAGTCACCGGGAAAATTCGAAAGGGTGAGATGCGTGAGATCTCTATTCGTGAACTTGGTCTTGAAGATGAGGCGCGGATTGAGACTGCATAAATTTTTTATTTTAATGTCGAATTTTTGTCTGTAGATTTGTGTGGATTTCTATGAATTCGTACATAAATGATATTGAGAATGTCTGTTCGTAACAGTGAAAATATCAAATTTATTGGCAGATGTTATTTGAGTCGATTTTCGGCCGGAAATAAAGGCGTCCCATCTATTATTGTGCATTTGTACATCCGTAATGCTCGAAACTGGAATTATTTTCCGTACTGAAATATTTCGAATTATTACCAAAATCATAATGATATTTTGGGTGTTGTGTTGTTCACACTCAGATATCTAAATGGATCTGTCATGTATTCCTGGTGTGTTTGTGCGGAAATGTCTGCATATCTATTGGAATATTATGGGTATTATTATGGAATTCATTCTGAATCCCCTAAGGATTATGCGGAAAATATTTATCTTTTTGTCTGTGGCATATGCGGTGGGATTCGAATGATATGATTTGATGATGTAAATTGATCCTTTAGTGATAGTATTTTCGGTATTTTGCCAATAATTTTATATTCTACTAAATAGGTTATAGCGGATGTTACTGGTTTGGGGGAGGCCACATATGATAAGGTGTTCTAATTGTCTTTTACCTGAAACGAATCCGAATATTTCATTTGATAGTGAAGGGATTTGTAATTATTGTCACAATCACAAAAAGATTGAATATTTGGGGGAAGAAAAATTAAAAGAATTATTGGCAAATTATCGAGGGAAAGGGAAGCCATATGACTGTGTTATTGGGTTAAGTGGAGGAAGGGACAGTTCTTTTACCTTATTAAAAATGGTAAAAGATTATGATATGAAGGTTCTTGCCGTAAATTATGAGAACCCTTTCACTGATAAGCAGGCGAAAGAAAATATAGATAATGCAATAGATATATTGGGCGTTGATATTGTACGATTCAAATTAAGCAACCAAGTACATGAAAAAACATTTAAAAATAATTTTTTAACCTGGTTCAAAAAACCAGATCCTGCGTTAATTCCTATCGTTTGTGTTGGGTGTAAGGTTTTTTACAAATATATTCTTCAATCTGCCAGAAAGTATGATGTTCCATGTATAATAACGGGAGGAAATCCTTTGGAAAATACCGAATTTAAGAATGAATTGTTGAATATAACTGATGATAAGTTAGAGAATCAGTTTATGAAATGTATTTCTGGTGTTTTGACAAAATCTGCTTCAAATTTGGGTTATTACCATCCACAATGCATTCATCCTATGATAGTTGGGTATCTATTTGGTCACCCTCATGCTATTGGTTCAAGAATATATGGAAAAAATATATCCCGAATTGATATGTTTTCCTATATTGAATGGAATGAGGAAGAAGTATTATCGAGAATCCGTTCGGAGATTAATTGGAAGCATCCAGAAAAATTGAATTCAACCTGGCGGTTTGATTGTAAGGTTGCACATCTTAAAGATTTGATGTATTTATATACACTGAAGATGACTGAACGTGATGATTTGTATTCTCAAATGATTCGTGAAGGACTAATTTCTCGTGATGATGGTCTAAAATGGCTGGAAAATGAAAATAAAATATACTTCGATGAAATTGAGGAGATCTTTGATATGGTTGGTATCAGCGATAAATCAATTATAACCCAAATGGCAGAAAATGTCGAATCGTATTTTAATACATAACATATTTTAGATCAAATGGCTGGTTTCATGATTTCTATGCATTTGTGTGATTTACCTGATCGATGAAATGCCGGGGCAGAATAATAATTTCTATGTTTTTGTATGCAGCAAAAAGGATAATGGGTATTTCATGGATTGGATATTTATTGTGGATTATTTGCACGCTCAACCAGTTGTGACGCGATTTCCTGAGCTTTTCCAAGAATCTCTGCCTCTCCGGGGATAGTTTTATCGGACATCAATATTCTGCCGTCACAGATGACCGTATCAACCGCTCCGCCACTGCAGGAATACACGATGTTTGAGACACAGTTGTGCATAGGAACCATCGAAGGTGTTGCAGTGTCAATAAGCACAATGTCAGCGGGAAGCCCTTCCTGAATAGTCCCGGTTGATACGCCCAAAGCTTTTGCACCGTTTGATGTAGCCATTGAGAATGCTTCATCTGCCGGAAGCAGGGTGTCGCTGTTCCAGAAAAATTTCTGAAGCAGTGCTGCGAATTTCATCTCTTCGAACATGTCCAGATTGTTGTTAGAAGAACATCCGTCTGTCCCGAGGGTGATATTTACTCCTGCGTCCTTGAGCGCCTGATACGGGAGTGCTCTCTTTACCGCCAGTTTCATATTTGAGGACGGATTGTGTGAAACACTCACATTCCGGCTGCCAAGCAGTCTGCACTCATCATCGTCAAGCCAGCAGCAATGCGCCGCAAGTGTGTGCTCTGAGAGACATCCGCATGAATCAAGGAAGGCAGCTGGACGCATTCCATGTTTTTCTATGCAGCCTTCAACTTCACCTTCTGTTTCACTGAGGTGAATGTGGAGCATGATATCCTCTGTTTCCGAAAATTCAGCGCACCACTCAAGGCCTTCACGCGATACAGTATATGGTGCGTGTGGGCCGACGGCAGCCTTTAGGCGTGGGTTTTGAAGAGACTTGATATGGCTGACGAGGTCTTTGGTTGCGGCGATCTCATTCTCGCGTTTTTCCGGGCTGTCAAAATCGATAAACCCATGACAGAATGTTGCGCGGATTCCTGATTCATCTACGGCACGTGCTGCATCTTTCATGAAGAAGTACATGTCATTGAACGAAGTGGTACCGGAACGAATCATCTCAAGGGATGCAAGTTTTGTTCCCCAGTAGACGTCTTCTCCGGTCAGATGCGCTTCAAGCGGCCAGATCTTCTCTGATAGCCACTCCTGAAGGTGCATATCGTCTGCATATCCGCGCAGAAGGCTCATTGCTGCATGGGTGTGGGTATTTACGAGCCCCGGGATTGCAACCATGCCGGAGGCATCGATGATGCATTCTGCCTCGCTGCGGAATTCCTTCCCGATATCTGTGCCAACAGACCGGATAATGCCGGATTCATCAATATAGATGTTTTGCTTTTTTCCATCGATAAGTGCATTTTGAATGAATTTTGTTCTGTTTTGTTCGTAACTATCGGTATTTTCTGTCATATTCTCATCCTATCCTGGTAATTATTCGTTCAAGTATCATTTCTGTCTTTTTTGTGTTTGCCCGTGCAAAATTGAGAATCTGTTCATATGAAAGTTCATCTTCGCCAATTCCATGGGCATAGTTATCCACCATGCATATCGCGGAAAATGCGATATCCAGTTCATTACAGAGCGTGGCCTCTGATGCGATGGTCATTCCAACGAGGTCACCGATTTCCGAAAGGGCTCTGACTTCTGCTTTTGTCTCAATTCTGGGGCCACCCGTCTGCACATATGTGCCACCAATCTCTGATTCCGGGATACAGGAAGATATTTCTCTACTGAGTCCGGCATCTATTGCTGGCATTATATGTTCCTGTGTATGGTTGTGGATTGTTGGCACTGGTGCCATACTTAAATAATCATCCGGGATGATTATCGAGCCCGGCCGGATCGATTTATTCAGGGAACCAACTGAACCGAATGCCACTGCTCTATCCACTCCGGCGATGGCAAGAGCGGAAATGCAGGCAGGGAAATTAATCTGGTGGGGGGGCATTTCGTGCTGATGTCTTAAGAGGAGGGCGATATCCCCCAGATATAGTTCTGCCGTTCCATAGGGGGTAGCAATTTCTGTTTTTTTCAGGTCAGGTAATTCAGCAAAAAGAAGACTGGTACCACCAATTATTCCTAGCATTTTTATTTGCTCCGTGATGCCTTGAAAGAAATAGGATGTCAGGCATTCTCTGTTTTACTATCTGTATGATTCAGTCATAAACGCAACGGTATGCCAGAGAGTATCATATTCATATTAAATGATATCCAATCTCACTGGTTATGACGAGCAGGTTTGGCATTGTCAGTGATTCAGAGATTGGGTCTGGTAAATGTACAGATGTTTATTTTATCCACACTGATGAAGTCCTGCGTGGGAAAGGGTGTAATCCTTTCGTAACCATGGAAATAACAGCTTCATCGCTTCCTGATGAGTGGGGTGTTGTCTGTGGTATTGAGGATGTCCTTTCTCTTCTGGAAGGTCTGCCGCTGGATGTATCTGCAATGCAGGAGGGTACAATATTTTATCCTGGAGAACCTGTTCTCAGAATATCAGGAAAATATCTTGATTTTTGTACATATGAGACTGCAATACTTGGTTTTCTCTGTCATGCGTCAGGTGTTGCGAGTGCATCAGCGCATCTCACCCTTATTGCGGGGGAAAAACCCCTGTATTCATTCGGTTCACGAAGACAGCATCCCGCAATTGCCGCTATGATTGAACGGGCGGCGTGGGTTGGTGGTGTTGCCGGTGTAAGTAATACCTGTGCACCGACAGGAATACCACTTGCGGGGACAATGCCGCATGCGCTCATTATGTGTCTGGGATCTGCAGAGGATGCATGGAATGCATTTGACCACTATGCACCACAGAATATTCCCCGGATATATCTCTGTGATACCTTCTGTGACGAGAAATGTGAGGCACTTGCGGCAGCCAGAGCGGGCGCACAGGCAGTACGGCTGGATACGCCCCGTTCACGCAGGGGGGATATGCGGGCCATTCTTGAGGAAGTCAGGTGGGAATTGGATCTTCATGGATTTACTGATGTTAAAATATTCCTAAGTGGAGGGGTGACGAAATCAGATATTGTTGCGTATGGTGATATTGTGGATGCATTTGGCGTTGGTGGCTCAATTGCGAACGCCCCGGTGATTGATTATTCCATGGATATTGTAGAACGGGATGAGGAATCTGTTTCAAAGCGGGGCAAAAAAGGCGGAGTGAAACAAGTCTACCTGAAAGAAGGGGGAGAGAGGATGTTACTTCCGGAGTCGTCCGGGAAATTATCCGGGGGGACGGCGCTTATCGTGCCCATGCTGAAGGATGGGAACCGTGTAACTCAAGATAAACTTAATGAAGCCAGGGCCCGTCTTCAGCAATTTCTTGTCCTTCAGACAAGGAAGAATAAATAATCATTTTATCCTATGAATACGAAGTTAATATGCACAGTGGGCCGATAGATCAGGGGAAGATCGCTACCTTGGCATGGTAGAGGCCGCGGGTTCAATTCCCGCTCGGTCCATCTGAATTTAGGTACGCCTTGCGTATTGTTGTCATTTTGAATTTTTTGAAGGTGATGTCTGACTGATGCTATGGTTTTTCATTCCATCAGATATTTCTATTCTCAAATTATGATTCAGTGCATGGAATGATTCGGAAAAACACAGATCACCTTTTTTACCGAATATACAGAACTGGTCTTGTGAAAATCCCATGAGATTGGGAAAAAATGATATGTGGTCGGTGTAAATTCGCATGCCCCGGCAAAATGGCGATTTCATTTCTGCTGCTGTATTGGCTGTTCAAATCTTCTGTTTCTCAAATCACCGGGATATAGTTTCCTTTTCAGGGCGATAGTCACTGGACAGATTATTTTTAGCTTCAGCAGGGTGTGATGAAAAAATTCGGTTTATTTGGCGAAAATCTGATGTTTTGTTAAGGAAAGCTTAAATATGCCCTGAAATGGGCTAC
This sequence comes from Methanogenium organophilum, assembly GCF_026684035.1. Lineage (NCBI taxonomy): Archaea > Methanobacteriati > Methanobacteriota > Methanomicrobia > Methanomicrobiales > Methanomicrobiaceae > Methanogenium > Methanogenium organophilum. Next base: position 2,568,136 of record NZ_CP113361.1, on the reverse strand, counting down.
CCCTTTGGAAAACAGATCCACACAGAAGCCTTGTGTGGGCCAATCTCAACGGGAGACAATCAATACGTCTTCTCAAATAATCTGTCAATAGCAACCGCTTAATAGTCCGCAATAATCTGTATTTTTGGCAAATAAATGCCATTATGTCCGTATATTTTATTGAAAAAAATTGGGCGGAAAATACGTCCATTTTGTCACCCGATTCATCTAAAATGGGTTCATAGCAGGGTGAATAAGGTGTACAAACACTCGAAGAAGGTCCGGGTCCCGTTTCTCTCATTTATACTGCCTGTCTGCACAATTCTGCATGTTTTCTTCTGATTCTGCTCTCCACGGGATGCCAGGACATTTTTCAGATTTTTCCTCCAAAATGTAGTATGGAAAATATTCTGAGTTTTCACTTTCATACTGAGGTTATAACCGGTTTTTTCAATTGAAAAGAATTGACTTAACTTGGTTATTTCAACGTCAATTGACTGTTCTGGACATATTGATTTCCAAAACAAAAAATTTCAGATAAAATGATGAATGGCAGCCCGTATTTTTGTTTATTCCTTAATAATATGGTAATATCAACGATTCATCCAATCGTTTTCTCGCCTCTTTCCAAAGACTTTTACGGGTTCCGGTGAATTAATTTGCAGGTATCTGCATGGGGATGAAAGACTGGATTATTCCACAGGACAAACAATTTTTTGACCTTTTAGAGGAATCAGCTGAAAATGTAAGAGATGGAGCTGAATTTCTCGTTTATACGGTTGAAAATTTTGAGGACCTGAAGAACAAATGTCATAAAATGAAGGCTATTGAGCATAAAGGGGATGAAATAACTCACAAGATCTACCAGCTGCTTAATACAACATTTATCACACCAATTGAGCCGGATGAAATATCACGCCTTGCTTCATCCCTGGATGACATTCTGGACTATATCGATGGAGCAACGCGCATGATGTACCTCTATGGCATCCCTGAGACTGACCGATTTATGGTTGAATTATCGAAACTGATTTTGGTTTCGGCTGAAGAGCTTCTACACGCGGTCAAAGGAATACGGGATTTGAAACATCCAAATGGAATTGAGGAACGATGCATTGAAATCAACCGCCTTGAAAATCTGGGTGATGATCTTCTGGGTGAGGCAATTCAGGAAATATTCCGGTGTCCTGACGCTATTAGTCTGATAAAGTACAAAGATATTTATGAAAAGCTGGAAAGTGCAACTGACCGATGTGAAAATGCTGCAAATGTCCTGAGTGATATTGCTATTCGCCATTCCTGAAGATAAATTATGGATACTCTGATAATAGGACTGGGAATTTTTCTGGCGCTGGCATTTAATTTTGCAAATGGGCTGAATGATGCAGCAAATTCAATTGCAACGATCATTGCAACAAAGTCCTTGTCCCCGGTTAAAGCAGTGGCACTGGCCACGTTCTTCAATCTTCTGGGACCTCTCATCTTTACAACAGCAATTGCGGCAACTATTGGTAAAGGAATTGTTGACTCCGGATTTCTGACGACTCATATTCTTCTTGCAGCTATGTTTGGTGCTGTTATCTGGGTATTTACCACATCAATGCTGGGAATTCCCGTATCAAGTTCACATGCACTTATAGGAGGTCTTCTTGGAGCGGGTATTGCGGGTGCCGGTGTTGGTGCGATACTCTGGCCGGACTGGGATCTCGTGAAAACTGTTGTTTTCGCAATGGTTGCCGGTGGACTCTTTAGTATGTTCCTTTATATTGCAATAGCAGTTCTGCGCAAGGGTGACTGGAAGGGCAAAGCACCTTTGGCCTTTCTGGTGGGCGTCACAATCATTATTCCGGCACTCATCATTGGTGGCTATTTAAAGGTTTCAGGCATTCTTGCGGTTGTAATATTTATTGTAATATCGCCGATGCTTGGTCTGATTTCTTCCTTCCTGTTGGGTGTCATTATTATGCATTTGGGCAGGAAGGAGAATCCCTCCCGTCTCAACAATATGTTCAGGCCCCTCACGATTGCCGCCGGTTCATTCCAGGCGATTGGGCATGGTGCAAATGATGCTCAGAATGCTATGGGTATTATTACTGCTATGCTTGTTGCCGGAGGAATTCTCACTGAGTTTTCTGTACCTCTCTGGGTAATTCTGGCATCATGTGGTGCAATTTCAATGGGTACTCTTCTTGGTGGGTGGAGAGTAGTTGATAAAATGGCCAATAAAATAACAAAAATTCGGCCATATCAGGGTTTTTCCGCTTCCATGGCAGGCGGTGCCGTTCTTTCCCTGATGACATCCCTGGGTGTGCCCGTTTCAACGACGCATGCGATGAGTGGTGCAATCATGGGGGCAGGTGCAACACGTGGTTATTCGTCTGCGGTGAGATGGGGCATTGTTCGTGAAATCGTGGTGGCATGGATTATCACTATCCCGGCAACTGCAGTTGTTTCCTGGGTGGTGTATGTCCTTTATGCCGCAACTTTCCTTTAATAGAAGGGAACTTCGATTCTACCATTTTTTGCTATTATAATGACCTGCCTTCTCAAGATTTTTTTGGTACTTTGGTATGTATGGAGTGAATGACCGCATTCATGTGTTGAGACGGTCTGTGAAATGATCTCATCGGGATTTTCTCTCATTGCAAAGGTTTTCCCTTTTATGTTTATTTTGGACTCTTGGGTTTTGGTTTGGTGAGAACGTTTGAGGGGGAGATGAGTGCTGTTATGACTATTTGTTTTAATTGTGCCTTTAAATCCTCAATCCGAAATTCACGTTCAGCGTTCGTCTCAATTTTTTCAGAACGGTGAGATACAGATGAAAGATAATACCCATTGTGATTTATGGATCCGTCAAAACAGATGGGATATCTGTTCCCGATTATGATGCACATTCATTGGAAATTAATGTGTAGAAATATTTTTTGATCAAAATAGTTTACTGTCGCTAAAAATGGTTATGGGGGGAATAGTTACATATATCTTTAAAATATTCATAATGATCTCTCTCATATTAAAATAAAATGTGAGAACGGTATGTTACTATCTTTATTAGGTATTATGCCAACAGGTGAAAGGTGTGGTGTTGATTTGTCATTAATAAATTCTAATGATATCATATGCGTAGAAGAAACTGCAATAACTGTTAGATCTTATCGAAGGAGAACAACCGTTCCATCAAAAATATATAAGTTATTGGAAATAGGGCCCGGCGATTCACTTCGATGGGTTGCCTTGAAGGATGGAACGGTGTATCTTACAAAAATTAAACAAAATAATGAAATAAATGTGCCAGAAACTGAATAAATTATTTCATCCAAAAATTAGGTATACAAAAATCGCAATAAATAACTGCAGAGGTAAAATTTTGCACCATGGTGCGTATGCAAAATATATTGTACATGCTATGTTGGCTCTCCTTTAACCCTTTATATATACACAGATTATCCGGATTTTTTCGTGGTTAATTTAATTATTTTTCATAAAACTGTTAAATGGTATGAATGGTATCAAATCATCTGATTGTATCTCAGGTTAGAAATATCGGTTAATTTTGTGATTACGCAAAGAGAGAATTTGCATCTATATTTTTGCCAAAATTAGAAAATGAACTATGCATGTCTAATCAGTCCACGTGAATGGATTTTTCTAACAAAATGGTAATAATCAAAATTGTTCCCGAAATTTATGTCATAATGTATTTATAGGTATTTTGTAACCAATGATATATTTTGGTATGATACCAACAATCTACCAATACATATATATGATATATGGTGGTATAAGGGCCATCATGAAATTGGTATCCGCAACAGTGATAATACTGGTTCTAATAGCAGTAGTCAGCACATGTGGTTGCACAAATGCTTCCGCTGATGGAGACAGTGCTGAGAGCAAGATATTCATATCTGGCGCTTTTGCCCTTTATCCAATGATGATAACATGGTCAGAAGAATATCAGAAAATTCATCCAGAAATACAATTTGAGATCTCCGGAGGCGGAGCTGGAAAAGGAATGACGGATGCATTGTCGGGCATGGTTGATATAGGGATGGTTTCCAGAGAAATATATCCCGAAGAACAAAGTCAGGGTGCATGCTGGGTTGCTGTCACAAAGGATGCAGTTGTTGGAACGATTAACAGTAATAACCCTGCTGCAGAAAAGATCCTATCACGTGGTGCTACAAAATCTGATCTGGAGAAAATATTTGTCAACAACAGTGTGACAAATTGGGGTCAACTCGATGGCATGGAAGGAGTCGATGTCAGAATCAATCAATATTCACGGGCAGATGCATGCGGTGCTGCCTCCATCTGGGCAAAATACATTGGTGATTATCATCAGGAAAATATAGGGGGTATCGCTGTATCTGGTGATCCAGGACTTGCGGAAGCAGTTCGGGCAGATACCTTTGGAATAGGATTCAACAATATTAATTATGCATATGATCCGACAACTGAATTGCCCATTGAAGGATTGTTAATACTCCCACTCGATTTAAATGAAAATGGAAAGATTGACTCCAATGAATCTTTCTATTCAACGCGTGCAGAAATTATGGAAGCTATTGCAAAGGGCATTTATCCTTCACCTCCGTCCCGTGATTTAAATCTTGTAACTAAAAATGAATTTACCGGACCAACCAAAGATTTTGTTGAATGGATTCTGACAGAAGGTCAGCAATATGTTACTGAGAACGGCTATATTCCCCTTCCTGAAGAAGTATTAACGAGTGAATTGAATACGGTGATGGAAAGTGGAATTTAAAAATATTTTTTTTTCCCGACAAAATATCAATTCACTAGTTCGAAAAGGGTTGTTTGTCCCCACATTTTTGTCTGCATTAATTTTTATTGCAATTGCTGTTGTTCTTCTGGTTAAATCAATCCCGATCCTTTCAATGTATCCCATTACCGATCTATTATTTTCTTCTATATGGAAGCCAATGTCAGGAGATTTTGGATTTTTACCATTTATTATGGGCACCCTGTGGGTCACAATTCTTTCAATGATCATTTGTATCCCGATTTCTCTATTTTGTGCTTTATACCTCTCAGAATATGCACCAAAGAGAGTTCAGATTACCATTCAACCTTTCATTGATTTACTTGCCGGCATACCGTCTGTTGTTTATGGGTTATTTGGGATAATTCTTATTGTACCCCTGATTCGTGATTCAATTGCCCCATTTTTCAATATTACCAGCAGTGGATATACTGTTCTTTCAGGGGGCATTGTACTTGCAATTATGGTATTTCCAATTTTGATATCCGTATCATTTGAAGTATTTCAGGCTGTTCCATTTGATATGAGGGAGGCTTCCCTGTCCTGTGGAGCGACAAACTGGGAGATGGTAAAACATGTTGTTATAACAGCAGGATATCCGGGTCTCATCGCAGCATTAATTCTTGGATTTAGTCGTGCATTCGGGGAAACAATGGCCGTTTTAATGGTTGTTGGAAACGTGCCTATCATACCGCAATCAGTTTTTGATCCAGCATACCCAATACCGGCACTCATTGCGAACAATTATGGAGAAATGATGTCAATTCCCATGTACGATTCTGCGTTGATGTTTGCAGCATTTATTCTCCTAATTGTTGTCATTGCCTTTACTGTTCTTTCAAAGTACATGCTTATCCGAATAAAGGCGAGGTTGGGATCATGAATGTCCGGATAATGGAAGAAAAGATAGTAAAAATTATTATGTATCTCTCTATTGCCATAGTACTTGGGTCCCTGCTTTTGGTTTTTTCGATGGTGATACTCAAAGGAATTGATTTCCTGAATTTTGATATGATCACTAAAGTACCGGATGGTGGATATTATCTTGGAAAAGGCGGGGGTATTCTCAATGCAATTGTTGGTTCTCTATATTTAGCGGGTGGAGCAATAATTCTGGCCACCATCGTTAGTATTCCAATATCATGGTATCTGAACCAAAGTAACAAAAAATCGAAATTCACTGAATTTGTTAGATTGTCCCTTGATGTCTCCTGTGGAATCCCGTCTCTAATTTATGGGGCATTTGTATTCCTGTTTCTGGTTTCATTTCACCAAAGAGCTGCATTAATCTGGGGAATTGTGACGGTTGCAATATTTATCATCCCAATTCTTGTTCGGGCAATGGATGAGATTATGCAAACAGTAAATAGGGATTTAAAAGAAGCATCATATAGCCTTGGAGCAACCGAATTTGAAACATTAAAAAATGTAATCACACGTCAGGCAATGCCAGGGATTGTCGGTGCGATAATACTTGCATTTGGAAGGGGCATTGGTGATGCCGCTGCTGTGTTATTTACCGCTGGATATACAGACAATATCCCCAATTCGCTATTTGATCCTGTTGCTACTTTGCCATTGGCAATATTTTTTCAAATTAGTTCACCATATCCTGAAGTTCAGGGGAGGGCATATGCATCGGGGATCATTTTAATAATTATTGTTTTACTGTTAATTGTAATTTCAAGAATTGTGTCCAAAAGACTCATGAAATATGTTATCCGGTAGGTGGTAAATTGAATTCAGCAATTGTGATAAAAAAATTTAATTTGTCAATTGAGGGAACGAAGATATTAACTGATATCAATCTTGAATTGCCTAAAAATCAGATAATTGCAATTATCGGACCCTCCGGTTGTGGTAAATCCACACTCCTCAGGAGTATTAACCGAATGAATGATCTGATTGAAGGACTTGAGTATACAGGATCGATCACTGTCGATGGGGATAATATTCTATCTCCCAATACTGATGTGACAGAAATTCGAAGGAAAATTGGGATGATAGCACAAACACCAAATCCCCTTCCAATGTCGATCTATGAAAATGTGATTTATGGTCCCAGAATTCATGGCCTTAAAGATAAAGTCAAAAAGGACGAGATTGTAAAAAATTCACTTGAACGTGTGGGTCTTTGGGAGGAGGTTTCGACACGTTTGGATGCACCGGCAAATAAGTTGTCTATTGGTCAACAGCAACGACTTTGCCTTGCAAGGACGATTGCAAATGATCCAAATATACTTCTTTGTGATGAAACAACATCGGCCCTTGATCCTACCTCTGCAAAGAAAATTGAAACTGAATTACTCGAGCTAAAAAAAGATTATACTATACTTTTTGTGACTCATATTCTACGTCAGGCAAGAAGAATTGCTGATTATGTAGTATTTATTTATTTTGGTGAGATTGTTGAACATGGACCCGCTGAAAAAATATTTGGCAATCCTTCTGATCCACGTATGAAACAATATCTTGAAGGTTCGATATAGGTGGGTGGAATGCAGCAGTAAGGTCTGATTCATACCGGATGATTTGGTGGAATTATCGTATGATTTCACAATCTAATTATTACTATCATAATTTTTGATGCGTTATTGATAGTGTAAAATTATTGTTTACTACTATTATAATGTACAATAATTGTTCTGTTATTAATTATTAATTCAAATAAGTCCAATTACTGGATAAATAATAAATATAAAAACAAACACTCTTAATGGAGTGTCATGTCTGACAAAGTAACGCTAAAAATTCCTCGTGACCTGTATCAGACTTTGAGTGAAATGATTAGTGGCACCGGATTTTCAAGTGTTACGGAATTTTCTGTTTTCGTTCTTCGTTCAATTGCAACAAAAGGAGAAGGCAGCATAAATGATATTGAAGGACTTACCGGCACAGAGATAAATGCTGTTCGTGAACGACTAGAAAAATTAGGATATTTATCGGGGGGTAAATGAATGGATCATCTTGACAAACTTGAGAGTCAGAGCATCTACATTATTCGTGAAGCATATAAACAGTTCAAGGATGTTGCCGTCCTTTGGAGTATTGGAAAAGATTCGACAACACTTCTTCATCTGGTAAGAAAGGCATTTTATGGCAATGTGCCCTTTCCGGCACTTCATATTGACACTGGATATAAATTTAAAGAAATTTATGATTTCAGAGACCAGTGGAGTAATAATTGGGGTATTGATCTTGTAGTTGCATGCAATCAGGCTGCACTGGATGCTGGTATGGGTCCGGATAATAGTGATAAATTAGCATGTTGTACAGCCCTGAAAACACAGGGTCTTAAAGACTGTATTGCAGAGAAAAAATTCAAAGCATTACTTCTTGGGATCCGCCGTGATGAACATGGCATTAGAGCAAAGGAAAGAGTTTTTTCTCCGAGAAATAGGGATTTTCAGTGGAATTATAAAGATCAACCACCTGAATTATGGGATCAATTCAAAAATAAACAGGCAGGAGAGGAGCACATTCGAGTACACCCAATTCTTCATTGGACCGAACTCGACATATGGCGATATGTCCAGCGTGAAAACCTCCCAATTGTTGACTTATATTTTGCAAAAGACGGAAAGAGATATCGAAGTATTGGATGTGAAACCTGTTGCAATCCAGTTGATTCAGATGCAGATACTGTCGATGAAATTGTTGAAGAGTTGAGAACTACTGAGGTTACAGAGAGGAGTGGCCGGGCACAGGATAAGGAGCGTGCATATATGATGCAAAAGCTTCGTGCACTAGGATATATGTAAGGGGGGGGTTAAATTGGCAAAAAATTCAAATGAAGAATATCTAAAATTTGTGATTGTCGGTCACGTTGACCATGGAAAAAGTACGTTAATTGGCCGCCTACTGTACGATACGGATTCTCTTCCTGAGGAAAAAGTTGAGGAAATTCGTTTAGTATGCGAGATGCTTGGTAAAGACATGGAATTTGGGTATGTCATGGATCATCTTGAGGAGGAAAGAGATCAGGGAATAACAATTGATACTGCCCAGGTCTGGTTCAATACGGATAAGAGAAATTATGTTATCATTGATGCTCCCGGACATGTGGAATTTGTAAAAAATATGATTACAGGTGCATCTCAGGCGGAGGCTGCAATACTCATTGTTGATGCTGACGAAGGAGTGAAAGAGCAAACGAAACGTCATGCCTATATCCTCTCTATGCTTGGACTTGAACAAGTGATTGTGGTTATAAACAAAATGGATCTTGTTGATTTTAGTGAAGAGAGATTTATTGAAGTTAAAAAAGAACTCATTCACTTCCTTGAGAACATAGGTATAGAGCCCTCATATGTGCTCCCAATCTCTGCAAGTAAAGGAGACAATGTCGCAAAAAGATCCGAAGAGATGAATTGGTATAAAGGCATGACAGTTTTACAGGCTCTTGATACCTTTGAGGTGACACCATCTGCAAATGAAAGTCCAATGAGATTTGTTGTCCAGGATGTGTACAACTTTACCAAGAGAATTATTGTCGGGCGTGTTGAGTCTGGAATTATTCACAAAGGAGATAATATCATAGTATTACCTTCAGGTGAAGAAACCGTTGTTGCATCGATAGAAGAATTTTTGGCTGAACCGACTGAGGCAGAAACTGGACGTGCTACCGGCATTACCACCCGGGATAAGCTATTTTTTGATAGAGGAAATGTTGTATGTATGCAATCTGCACCGGATCAACTGCCTGTTGTGACGGATACAATTAAGGCACGTATCTTCTGGATGGATAAGACTCCCTTTACATCTGGAGATAGTATTTATTTCCGGTGTGCTACTCAGGAAGTGACGTGTTCTGTTGAAATAAATTCTGTTATGAATTCCTCTACTCTCGAACCTGTAATTTTTAATGAAGGGGAACAGGCAGTCATAAAAAACCGTGAGGTTGCAGAAGTTACCATTAAAACAACAAAACCCATTGCTGTAGATAATTTTAATGAAATACAGACACTTGGAAGATTTGTTCTTGGGTATGATGATACCTGTGCGGGTGGGATAATCACGGAGTTGTAATGAGTATGATTGTATTACTTGCAATTGATGCCCTTGAATTCACTCTGGTTGAAAAATTTGGTTGCAAAAACCTAATGCAGTCAAATTATGGGAAGACAGACATCTCTGAATTTTCCCAGCCAAGGACAATGGTTCTTTGGTCTTCATTCATGACCGGTGAGAATAAGGAGGAAGAGGTGTTAGCCCTTGGTGATAAAGATATGTGGAACCTTTGTATTCCTCATGAAAATACATTTTTCTCAAAGTTTGAAAATCCGAAAGTGATTGATCTTCCGGGGTATAACTATAATAGTCAGGTTCATGCAAGATCCCGCGAGTTATTGGCGGCTTTTTTTAATTCATCTGATTCCAAAGAGAAAACGTCGATACGAAATGAGTACAATCAGGATGCATTTGCTCACCATCGGGCAATTAAGGAAGAGTTCACAGAGGCTCTTAATGGTGACTTTGACTTTGTGCTGGGATATTTCTCAGCTATTGATGTGATTGGGCATCTAAACTTTGGTAATATGATGATAATGAAGATGCTATATAATGATATGGATGAAATTGCAGGATCTATTGAGCATCCATTCATGGTTTTGTCTGATCATGGAATGGAGGCTGTTGGAATTTTTGGGGACCACTCAAATTATGGATTTTGGAGTTGCGGGGAAAGCATGAATATTTCTCCGTATCCAAGAATAACGTACATAAATAATTATTTGGTTTAATTTATGGATGTGAGTAATAATCTGAAAAATGATTAAATGAGGTGTTTGGTATGGATGAAAAAAATGTTACTGTATCTATTTCAAAAGAGAATTATGATTTAATCAACAATTATATTGTTGATTTAGAATATGACTCTGTTGATGATTATGTTAACTTCGTTCTTTCCGAAGTAATGAACGAATTAATATCTGATGACGAGATTGATTATTCAGAAGAAGATGAAGAAATGGTAAAAGAGAGACTTCGAGCTCTTGGGTATATGGATTAAATCATATTATAAACAGTTATTATTATTTCATTTCATTTTCCTTTTAGATGTTTTTTCGGATTCGTGAATGTATTTTCTGCATAAATTTAGAATAGGTCCATACATTGAAGATTGTGAATGTGTTCTTTTTTTTTCTTTTGCTATTTGCACCGTTTAGTGGTCAGAGAGGTATTACATTTTTAATTTTATTTTTTTTGCGGCATTTATCAATTTTTGTTTTTCGGTATTAACTGGTGTTTTCTGCACGTTCCTGACCATTTGGGCATATTTGCCCTCCTCATATAAATGGGCAGAGAGTTGATTTCTAAGTCCCTCAAATATTTCAATATTGTCTGATATCGAAAGTGGGGTTCTCATTGTCCACCGATAAAGTTCATAATTTTCTATGGTTCTATTAGTGGATTTTCTCTCTTTAATGATCTTTAACTTATATTCACCTGTTCTGACTGTGAAAAATTTCTTCTCTCTCCCATATCCTGGTTTTCTATCTGTTAATCCTTCTATACTCCAGCTTTCAGAAAAAAACGTTCTGTTCCGGTATTTTGTGATTTGTGTATCTTGAGTAGCAAAGATCAAATCCTTCAGTGAAATACCTCTATTATTTTCATTTTCCCCGATACCGATTAGATCGATTATCGTTGGAAAAATATCGATTGTTGAAACCGGACAGTCAATTTTTGTGCTTGGTAGTATTCCGGGCGCATATATCATTAGTGGTACATTTAGAAGATTATCGGAGCTAGACACCGGCGTGTGCCCAAAATACCCATCTTCAAGAAATTCTTCGCCATGATCTGCAGTGATTATGACAATACTATTCTCAAGTAATCCTTTTTCCCTGATATGATGAATTACGCTCTCTAATAATTCTTCAGTTTTCTCTAATGATTCGATATATAGGTCTTTTAATTTAGCAGAGCGCTTTTTTGTATAAAATTGAGAAATTCCATAATAATTCAGTTTATTAATTTCTTTAACTGAGAATCTTGATGCATTATCTTTTGGCAAATAAGGCAGGTGGTTAACGATTGTATGTATCCATACAAAGTGTGGTTGATTAGGTTCCAATGCGATATTTTCGATGTAGTCGAGTATCCCGTGGTGAAATTGGTTATATAAATGTAATCTTTCAGGATAACTTTCAGTTGTACCATTTATTCGCATCTGTGCATAGACGAGTGAGCATGCAAAAATCCTTCCAGCATCTTTGATCAACTTGTTATCAAACAAGTTATATATTTTTAATATCCTGTCTTTTAACGATACATTGCGTTGGTCTGTCTGTTTACTGGTTTTAGTTTTTAAGAACTTGGTTTGGTTTTTTCGGTCCGATTCACAGTGAGAGTATTCAAGAAAATGGTTTTGAAAATCCAGACCATTTCCATAACCAAATAGTGGAGTTAATAATGCATTTGACTCATTTATTAATGCAGTATCATATCCAAATTTCTTTAAATAGCCATACAGTGTCGTAACATTTTCCGGGATACCTACTCCGAAGTGGTAGGGATATATTCCTCCAATTATTCCTGGAAAAGAAAAAAAAGTGTTGGGGCCTATTGAGAATGCATTTTCAAATACAACGGACTCTTCTTCCAAATGCTTTATGTATGGAAATCTATCTAGATGTTCTTTGAAAATTCTATAGCTAAAAGCATCAAGTGTAATAAGAAATACATTTGGTTTGGTATTTATTTTTGTCATGAAATGAATGCCCCATTTTATGGAACAATTAATCATATACTATTTAATTATTTCTGGAATCAGAAGATTTTATAAATAATTTATCTGGCAATTGCTCTTTAAACTATCAATTTTCCATCATAGATGAAACAATCAAATTCTCTTTACCAATTATTTTTATAGTATAAATATATCAGTGATCTATGACCAATTTTTACAATAATTGTTGTTAAACAGATTCTAAGAACATTGCCGAATTGGGCGATCAACCAGGGAAGTTAAAAACTGATTGACGCGAAACAATTTCATCACAATTCCAGAAAAGTCTATTCAGACTAAATCTAAATCGGGCCATTTGAATATCGAAAAATCATCATGTTTACATTTTCGTTTGTGGTAATGCCCATGGGATCATTTATTCATAAATATCATATATTGAATATTTTTATACAATTCTTGAGGTTCTCTGATACATTATCCAATTTCAATACTTCTTAAATATATCCCCATTAGATAATCTAAAAATCCTTTCGCCACCCTAATATTTTAACCCGGGAACTGCAAAACGGAGATTTCTGTGACCGTTTCAACACTGTTCTGATATTTTTCCAGACCATATATTTTCAGCTGTTATCGGCCCTCTCTTCACCGGAGAGAAGTATGTTTGCTGCAATATGATTCCGATATTCCCGAGTAGTAGGTTGATAATTGCATACATAAATATCGATTTCTCTTTCTCAGTTCCGAAATTCCATCTGCATATTTCCTGAGACACGACCATTCTGGTTTCCCTTTTGCGGGGAAGACTGCAGGAACAATTATCTCTCATTCTCTGTGTATATTTGTTCTATATTCAATGTAGGGTAGTGTTTTTTAGAATTCTGGATATTTATGCTACTGAGTTTGTACAAAATGTTACCGTGGAATTTTTAAAAGGAATTTTATGGATTATCGATTCTGATTTTTGCATTTATTATGGTAATATTTGATTGGCATGAGGGTATGATATTCTGTTTCTTGCATAAATTATAAGTATTATTATTCAGGATAAATGGCAAGAGAGCCTGAGATAATATTGCTTTAATTATCGCTCTTTTGGTATCAAGACTTTAAGAAGGAAGTAAAATGTTAGAGATTGATCAGAGTGCATATGGCTTCAAATGGAAAACAATATGGTTTTACGATCATCCTTATGATGTAAAAGGGTATGATTCAGTCAATTTCTACCAATGTTCCCAAGATGTTGAAGCAGATGGTTTTTCAAAGCAGGAATTTTCAACAATTGTCATCGACCTCACATTGGACGAGGATGAACTCTGGAAAAATATGGGTCGTTCTTCTTGTAGATCTGCTATAAATAAGGCAAGAAATTCTGGTGTAACAATAAAAATTAATGAAGGATATGAAGAATTTTACGCATTAAATAGTAATTTTAGGAAATATAAGGGTCTTCCCAGATATAATTTGAGTATTGAATACATGAAAAATTACTGTACCCTATTTATTTCGGAATATGAAGGTGATATCCTGGGGGGACTGTTGTACTTAAATGATCGTGACTATTTCCGGGGCTTATTGGGCGCCTCAAAAAGATTGGATGATTGTTATAATCTAAAAAAGAATCTGATTGGAAATGCCAATAAAATGATAATCTGGAATGCAATGCTTCATGCAAAATCATGTGGAAAGAGATTTTTTGACATGGGAGGATATTCCACTGAAAAAGTAACGGATGAAGAAATGGAGGGGATAAATAGATTCAAGAAATCGTTTGGTGGAGATTTGGTTACGTATTATCATTACCAAAAAGATTACTCGAAAATATTTTCATTAGCTAAGAAAGTCTATGAATCATTCAATTAATGAGTATTGGCAGAATTATATGTTGCATGTCACATGATGATTTGGTCAATTAATAATTTACCAACCATATATGCTTTTTTGGATTATGTGGGCCACTGTTTCGAATATTTTTGGAGCATATGGGGAAAATGATGTTGAGGGATTAACAGGATTATATTCCTGAATCTCAGATGCAAATTTAAAATGTATGTCATGATAGGTTGAAATAAAATGTAAAAACTCATCCATAACAGATATGAAAAAAGGATCAGTCATACAAGGAGAATGTAAACAAATGTGAAATATTGGGATATTTTGATTTATATATTCGATAAAACATGCCTTCATCCAGGAAAGTCCAACTAGAGGTACTATTTCCGGACTGACAATACCTTTTGGAAACATTTGCGATATTGGAATAATCAGGAGCGGATCATTCCCTCTCTTTTGATAATCATATTCATCCGGATGGTAGGGCATACAAATCCGGGGCAGTTTAGACCAATCATAATAAGATGATTTTGCATGTGCCGGTGCAGAGCAATCTCTTTCCATTCTTGTTTTGGTTAGAGCCTTTACCGTGTTGTTGTCAATAGACCATCTGCCTGCCACAAACGTGGTTGGCTTTTCCTCAAATATATCATATAAATAATCAATTCCAGTCTGTATCATGTCTAGTTGTTCATTGTATGGATATCCTCTCAGCACCGTTGATGAGGATGACTGGTTACAATGATCACGTAAATATCTATCACCAACATGGTATGTAAATTCACCACTCCTGAACTCCTCCCATCCTGCGTGAATATGCAAACCTATCTCGTGATTAATATCTTTAGGGAATGATTTAGCGACTTCAGGCATTACAGCAAATGTTATTTTTGCTTCGTATTTATTTGCAATCTTTACCAGATTTGGAACACCTTTGCTTACACCCTCTGTTGCCATTTTATTGTAGATTATTTCATGATTGTGTACAAAACCGAACTCTGTATGAACAACAATTATTATATCCATCTTAAATTTCCTCGCTATTTTGATCCGGGTATTGTTTTCCTCAATTCATGTTCCAGGTTATTTTATCTATTAATTTTTGTTGGATTATTTCCCCCCTGATTTTCATTGATAGGGTAATTCTCTTAAATTAGATTAGTTGCCCCTTTTGGATTATTCAGTATTAATTGTATGCCATATTCGATTCTTAAAGGGAAATGATATTAGCAAATTCCAAAAACCCATATAATAGACCAAAATTAGAAAAATATCGTGTGAAACGTTGCCATTATATACATTTGTTCAAAATGTTCCAATCAATTTACTAAATTGAGTGCAACATTATTATTTGTGGGTGTATTATATCTGCTGATATTCACGAATTACAGATATCTGCTCTGAAATGAATCCGTAAATGTGAGTAAAATAGAATATTGGCCTAATATTGGGGTTTTAATTTTTTTTGTTAATGCTATTGTTGTGTATTCAAAATTATAATGCTATTGGGAGTTTTTTCAGGGAATGAGCGTTGTAAATGTCCTAATATCCTGGGAAGCATAATGCAACGTCCCAACTATTGGTCGGTTCCAGTGGCCGTAATATTTATATGCAGAAAATTGTTATAGACCCTCGTGAATTTGATGACTGGCTGGGGGGTCCGTCGTCTTTTGTGATACAATCTCTGGGGGGTAAATATGGGAAATAATGTACATATTTTGCGGATGTTGAGGGTGTGTATAGGCGTAGTGCCAATCATGGTATTGAAAAATTCGATTGCGGATGCAGCTGTCTGTTCCTTTAGTACTGGTGAACGGAAGAGCGTGGTCTTTGCTGATATGGGGCTGGGATAAATGTTTGATCCAGTCAGGGAAAAAACAAGGATTCCACGTAAACATCCCATTTTGAAGGGGAGTGAATCTTCAGTTATTGAATATTTCATCCATTCGGATAAAATTCCAATGATTCCATTTAACTGTCCTTATCTGACAGGAAATGAACTGTCATATATTGAAGATGCGATCCAGTTATCTCAGTCGGGTGGCCATATCAGTGGTGATGGTAAATATACAAAGCTTGTTCAGCAATTTTTTGAAAATCGTTTTGGTGCACGCAAGGCTCTCTTAACAACATCAGGTACCAGCGCCCTTGAGCTTGCGTTTTATTTGCTAAATCTCAAACCTGGAGATGAAGTAATTCTTCCATCTTACACATTTCCCTCGACCGCGAATGCAATTATTTTGGCCGGAGGAAAGCCTGTTTTTGCAGATATTTCCAGCGATACCCTAAACATTGACCCTGAGGATATCAGGAAAAAGATCACTAAAAATACCCGTGCTATATGTCCTGTTCATTATGGAGGCGTTTCATGTGCCATGGATGAAATTATGGAGATAGCGGACACTCATGGTCTCTCAGTAGTGGAAGACGCTGCTCAGGGAGTGAATGCTAAGTACAAAGGGAAATATCTTGGAACTATAGGAGATTTTGGGTGTTATAGTTTCCATGAAACAAAGAATTATGTCTGCGGAGAAGGAGGTGCTCTTCTCATCAACACAGATGAACCCAAAATCAATGATCGTGCAGAGATTTTAAGAGAGAAGGGTACTAACCGTAGCCAGTTTTTCCGTGGAGAAGTAGACAAATATACTTGGGTTGATATTGGTTCAAGTTATCTACCCAGTGATATTCTGGTAGCTTTATTATATGCCCAACTTGAGCATCTGGATGATATTCAAGAAAAGCGGCTTTCTGTTTGGAATTCATATTATGAAACGTTAAAACCATTCGAACAGAGAGGGTGGATTCGGCTTCCTGTTATTCCTGAATATGCTGAACACAATGCCCATTTATTCTATATACTTTTTGAAACAGAGGCTGTTCGCAATGAAATGCTTGAAAAACTTAAAAGGCAAAGCATTTATGCTGTTTTTCATTATGTCCCATTACATTCTGCTCCTATGGGACGGCAATATGGATATGCTGAAGGTGATCTTCCAATCACAGAGGATATCAGTGGGCGGTTACTGAGGTTGCCTATTTTTGCAGGTATTGGATTAAATGAACAAAAATATATCGATAATGTGTTATTGAAATTGATATATTCGTATAATGTAATATAAATTAGAAAAAGGATGGATTTTATGCAAATCTCTATTGGAACAGATATAGTAACCATTCGTCGCTTTAATGATATTGTAAATAATGAAGAATACTCTTTTTTGCAAAAGAATTACTCTGACAATGAACTTGATTATTGCTTTTCAAAGGAAAATGCATGTTCTCATTTAGCAGGTAGATTTGCAGGGAAAGAGGCTGTAATTAAAGCCCTTTATGCATATGGATTAAAACCGGTAGCCTACAAAAAAATTGAGATACTGAATGATGAAAATGGAGTGCCTAAGGTATGGATAAAGGTTAAAAGTTATGAAAAACTAAAGACTGAAATCAGTATTTCACATTGTGAAGATAAAGCAATCGCATTTGCAATTATTTATGGGGTGTTGGAAAAATGACAAATGAACCAGAATACATGATTAAAAAGATATTCTGCAATGTAATGGGTGTTGAAGAATCTTATGTCAATGATGATACTGCATATAATTCTTTCGACAAGTGGGATTCCTTAAAACATCTTCAGTTAGTGTCAGAATATGAAGATCAATTTGATCTGGAATTTCAAATGGACGATATTATTGCAATGGAAAATTTTGGATTAATTAAAGAGACTATTGCAAAATATTTGGCTGAGTAAAATGAATTTTGTAGATTATTTATTTGAAGAGAATAAATTATCCACAAATCCTGTACTCGCAGGTAAGGATGAAATTTGTTATAATGAAATGTATGAAAAAATAATTAATCTGGCTTATTTTATCCAAACCAAATATTCCACGGGAAAAAAAATTTTGCTCCTTTCTGATAACAATGATTTTTTTATTATCAGTTATTTGGCAATAATTAAAAGTGGAAATATAGCTGTACTCATTGAAACACAGATTAGTAATAAAGATCTTCAGGATGTTCTTGATACATGTTCATTAGGTGCATATTTCATTCAGGAAAAATACCAATGTAAATTTCCAGGAATCAGTGATGATATATACACTGAATCTTTCCTAAAGGAATCATTCTATGAAACAAAAAAAATAATCACTCCGGAAAATTATGACGATAATGTCGCTGTCATAATCTTTACTTCCGGCAGTACCGGAACAAAAAAGGGAGTGATGCTGACACACAGAAATCTCTGTGAGAATACGAATTCGATTGTTGAATATTTGAATTTAACAAAAAATGATCGAATTTATATTGTACTACCCTTTTTCTATTGTTTTGGTGCTTCTCTACTTCATACACATATTCGTGCAGGCGGCAGCATTTATCTGCATAATAAACCATTTCTGGGTTCCGTTATTAAGGATATAAATAAGCACAATTGTACAGGGTTTGCCGGTGTTCCCAGCACCTATCAGATATTAATAAATAAATCACCGCTATTAGAAGGAGATTATCCATCTTTACGTTATTTTGCACAGTCCGGGGGGCATCTTCCCAATAAATACATAGAAAAAATTGTGGATTCATTTCCCGATAAGGAATTTTATTTAATGTATGGAGCCACAGAGGCAACTTCAAGACTGTCCTATTTGCCTCCGCATCTAATCAGGGAAAAAATGGGTTCTATTGGAAAAGGAATCCCGGGGGTATTACTTGAAGTCCTTGATAAGAATGGAAATAAAATCAAACATGGTGAGATTGGTGAGATAACAGCATGTGGCAACAATATTATGAAAGGATATTATGGAGACCCTGTGGAAACAGCTAAAGTTTTAAAAAACGGGAGACTATATACCGGTGATCTTGCAACAATCGATTCTGATGGTTTTATCTACATCGTCGGTCGCTCAAAAAACATTATAAAATCCGGGGGATACAGAATTTCCCCAAAAGAAATTGAAGATGTTATCCTCAGTCTTGATTCCATATTTGAATGTGTGGTAATCGGGATACCAGATGATATAATGGGTGAAGGGGTTGTTGCAGCAGTCCGGTCAAAAATTGATGAAAAAAATCAGATTGACGATATTATTCTTTCCTGTTGCAATAAAAATCTGCCTTCATATAAGGTTCCAAAAAAAGTATTTGTCTTCAAAGAATTTCCATTGAATTCATCAGGCAAAGTAGATCGGAATAAAATTATGGAGATGATTTTAAGTGACTGATTCTATGATAAACCTCGATTCTGAGATCAATGAATTGTTGACGAAATCACCGTATATCTTAGAAGATCGGGAAAAAAATCAGATTTTAACCGGAATACTTAAAATTCAGCTTGAAAATGCCGTTGAAAATAACACTCACATAAAAAACATGTTTTCAAAACAGGGCATAGATATTTCCTCAATTACAAAAATAGAAGAGATTCCACAAATTCCTGTTCAGATGTTTAAATATTTTAATTTATCAACCTGTGATTCCGGAAATATTGTTAAAATTCTGCGTTCAAGTGGCACAACAAGTGACAATACCAGTATGGTGCCGTTAAACAAGAAAACTGTTTTAAAGCAGATGAAATCATTAAAACAAATTCTTTCGGATTATATGGGAAATAAACGGAAAATATTCCTTGTAATTGATCATGAAGGTATCAATAATTCTGTTTCTGAATTTTCCGCACGAACTGCTGGTGTAAGGGGGCTTAGCATCTATGCAAAGGACACATATTATCTTCTTAAGGAAGAAAACGGGAAACTGACATTAAATGAGCCAGTGATTAAGGAAGTTATTGAAAAATACTCTGGCAAAGATGTGTATGCATTTGGCTTCACCTATATAATCTGGTCGGTATTTTATAAGCAAATAATTGAGAAAGACATCAGTTTTGCATTTAATGACATTTTGTTATTTCATAGCGGAGGGTGGAAGAAGCTTAAAGAAGAAAAGGTTTCAAAAGAATTCTTTTCAGAAGCTTTGTCTTCAGTTTTTAATACTGATACAGGTAATATTCTGGATTTTTATGGCATGGCTGAACAGACAGGTATTATATTTGTAGACTGTGAGTGTGGAAATAAACATGTTCCAAATATATCACAGGTAATTGTTAGAAACCCCTACTCCCTTCAGCCCTGTGCAGTAGGCGAAATTGGAATGATTGAAATTTTGAGCATATTGTCAGATAGCTATTATTCTCAGGCGATCCTTACTGAAGATCTAGGGTATGTAGTGGGAATTGATGACTGCCCGTGCGGACGAAAAGGAACATATTTCAGATTCTCATCACGCATTGAAAAAGCAGAGATTCGTGGATGTGGAGATACGTTTAAGGAGTGAATTTTGTGGTTAAGTGTTATTTGCTTGATGGGAAATTTTCTGAGCAAAATCCGGATAATTTTGCCGCTATATCACATATTGTGAATGCCAATCGCAGGGCACTCTATGAATTGCCATTGCCGATAATCATTGAGATGTTATCCGCAATGGGGAAAAAAATCATAAAAAATCCACATCTTAACAAAATCCAGGGAATGACATATTTGTCCCTGTGGTTGAGAAAGAAAAATCTGGAACAAATCTGCCGAATAAATTATGGAAACCTTTCCTATCCGGATTCCTTTTCTAAAGTAGAAAATCGTTTCAAATTGACTGCGCAGCCAAGAGGAGTTGTTTGCCTTTGGGTTGCAGCGAATATCCCGAACTTAGCAATTATCTCAATTATTCAGACAATTCTTTCAAAGAACGGAAGTATTGTCAAGGTTCCTGAAGAGAACAAAGATGTTCTTCTTGATTTTCTACAGGAACTTGCAACAGTTGAAATTTCATATGATGACACAAACTATTCTGCAATTGATATTGTTAAAGCAATTTCAGTCGTCTCCTTTGAAGGAAGAAATCATGAAATAAGTGCAGATTTTTCAATTAATGCTGATTGCAGATTGATATATGGTGGTTCAAAAGCAATACAGTCAATATTGGCATTGCCACAAAAAGACCACTGTGAAACAATAGTATATGGGCCAAAATATTCATTTTGTGTGTTTGACCATGCATTTATTGAGAGTGATCTTTTCGAAAATTCTTTAGAAAAAACTGCAAAAGACATTGCATCTTTCAACCAGATGGCTTGTTCATCCCCTCAGGTGCTATTCTTTGAAAAAAGTAAATATCAGCTCCAGCACATTGGGGAGCGACTGGGCGGGTATTTTGCAAATCTTCCGGAAGATTTGAGAATACAGCCCACGGATCCAGGAATACTTGCAAATATCATCAACATCCGTGCAAAATATTTATTGTCAGATGATAAGTCAGTCATTGCCTCTGATGATTTAAGCTGGACAATTTTAATCGATAATGATCTTCGGTTAGAAGAACCGATTCATGGCAAATGCATTTTTCTGAAAGAAGTTGATTCTGTTGATAATGTTACTGAACTAATTACACGAAAAATTCAGGCATTATCTGTTTCAATATTAGATCCGGAAAAAAGAGAGAATTTTGCTCTTGAAGCAACATATTGTGGCGTCGACAGAATTGTTAGTCCCGGAACAATTCATGATTATGATCTTCCCTGGGATGGAATTCTACCTTTAAGCAGACTTGTGAGGTGGACAATACTTAAATAATTGTTTTAAATATTCCAAAACGCAACTGTTACTTCACATATGTCATTTTATGATACTCTCCATCATCCAAAATTAATTAGCGTCGTTTATATTCATTTTAACCCAATTCTCAGGATTTAAGAAATATCCAACCACCGGTTTTTTCCATAAACATATGGTTAATCTTCAATACATTCAACCGAATATTTTGGCTTCTGCCAAAAAGTATTAAATGTCTGACGGATATAGCAGGTGTTGATGATATCCCGAAAATCCAGACAATTTCTCTTGTTAGGAAGTCTTTGGAGATGTAATAATACTATGAGAGGAATATCATCTGAAACAATTACAAATTGATATTCCGGTGCCTGATATGACAGAAATTAATATGATAAAAAAACATGGGTGAGAAAGTCAAAACGATTTTGGCATCAATGTGTGTCCTGTAGGTTACGGGGAACCAAACGGGATACCCTTGTCACATTATTTTGGCATATTTTCATCATATGCTTGAGGTGATTATCGGGGTGGGGGGCGTAAAAAATGGAGTATACATTTGAAAGTGATGAAATAGAGAATAAAATTTCTTTTATTGAAAAAATGGCTGGGCGAATGCGGGAACAAGCATTAAAAATGGCCTATTCAGTTGGATCAATTGGTTCACATATTGGCGGAGGGTTGTCAATGATAGAAATTATGGCAACCCTTTATGGGGGAATCCTTCGTTTTGATCCGGATAATCCGGAATGGGATAATCGAGACCGTTTTATTCTTAGCAAAGGACACGGTGTTCTGGCTTATTATACCGCACTCGCCGAAGCAGGATTTTTTTCAACAGATGAATTACTAAAATTTGAAGTCAGCGGGGAATTTTTACCCGGTCATCCAATTCTCAATATGGAGAAGGGCATTGAATGTTCAACTGGCAGTCTTGGAATGGGATTGCCATTTGGAGCCGGAATTGCTCTGGCAGGAAAAATGGAAAAAAAGCCCTATCTTACGTATGTTCTTGTCGGGGATGGAGAATGTGATGAAGGTTCGATATGGGAAGCTGCCATGTTTGCATCGCATTATCATCTGTCAAATCTGATTGTGATTGTTGATCATAACAAATTGCAATATGACGGGCCGTGTTGTGATGTTATGAATCTGGATAATTTTAAGGCCAAGTGGGAGAGTTTTGGCTGGGAAGTAACAGAAGTTGACGGTCATAATATTAGGGATTTATATCATGCCTTTTCATGCTGTACGCAATCTGCTATCGTAAAACCACATGTGATCATTGCAAGTACGATAAAAGGAAAAGGCGTCTCATTTATGGAGAACAACAAAGCGTGGCATCATTCTGTTCTGTCCCGGAAGCAATATGATCAGGCCATTGAAGAAATACGGGGGGCAAATAATGACTAATTCAAATCTATTAAATATCCGTTTTATTTCAAAACTTGGCCAACGTGGAGCATTTGCAATAAGTATGGAGGAAATTGCTGCCCAGGATGATGAAATAGTCGTTCTAACTGCAGACTTAACAACCCTCACAGGGCTTACGCGATTTAAGGAAAAATTTCCTGAAAAATTAATTAACACCGGAATTGCAGAGCAGAATATGGTGGGTGTCGCTGCCGGAATGGCAAAAGAGGGAAAGAATGTTTTCGTAACGACATATTCAAATTTCCTGGCAATGCGTTCGTATGAACAAATTCGTGTCCAGCTTGGATATATGAAATCCAATGTCAAAGTCATCGGAACGGGAAGTGGTCTTGCTATGGGGATGTCCGGAAATACCCATTATGGTATAGAGGATCTTACCCTCATGAGAGCCATCCCAAATGTAATGGTGGTTTCGCCTGCTGATGGATTGGAAACGGTAAAAGTCATTAAAAGTGCAGCACGTTATCAGGGGCCAATGTATGTCCGTCTAAGCGGTGGAATGAAAAATCCGATAGTCTATAATGAAGATTATGAATATGAATTTGGTAAAGCAATACAACTCAAAAATGGAAGAGACATAGCAATTATTGCAACCGGCACTATGGTCTATGAATCCCTCAAAGCTGCTGAAATATTACATGAAAAAGGGGTGTCGGCATCTGTTATCAACATGCATACGATAAAACCACTTGACACTGCGATAATCAATGATGTGTGTCTACACTCAAACCTTATTGTGACTGTTGAAGAACATTCAGTGATTGGAGGTCTTGGTGGAGCAGTAGCAGAATGCCTGAGCGAAATTGCAAATACACCACGACAAGTAAAAATTGGCATTCATGATGCTTTTCAAAGAGTTGGTGACTATCAATATCTTCTGGAAGAGAATAATCTTACCGGACCTCAGATTGCAGATAGAATTATTAGTGAATATTCTAATGATGGGAAAAATATGCACGAAATAGATGGTCCAGACACTGTTTGATGGGATATAATTTTCTATACCCAATATATTCTATTCTGTATTGCCATGCCGTTTTGTGCAAATATTTATATTGTGATATAGCTTATGACGGTTAAATGATTCGCATGAAAAAGGATTTGATTGAATGGGACACTAAATTATTTCATAAAAACGTGTTTGAGATTCAGAACACTGATTATTTCAGCAAACCTGAATTAAAAGAGATTGATGAGAGTTGTTCGATTGATAATGCGTTTATGAGTTTTATAAAATTAAATAGCAGAGATTTTAGGAAAATCCACTACCTGGAAGAACTTGGCTTTAATTATATGGAGTCACTATACGAATTAAAGAAAGAGATTAGTATAAAATATCCTGATTCGTTTTATTCAAAGCATTGCTTTTTGCAGAGACTGGATTATTCTGATCAAAAAGCAGTGCATGAAATAACAAAGATTATTACAACGACATTTGATACGGATCGCTATTTTTTAGATCCAAAATTAGATCAAAAATATTCTGGGTTGCGATATAAGAACTGGTTCTTAAATTCATTTGATGATGAGAATTATTTGACATATGTATATCTTTCAAAAAAAAACAGGGATATTATTGGATTTTCAATGATCAAAAATGAATCTGATGAAATGCATTTTATGTTAGGGGGTGTTTCAGAAAAATTCAAAGGGTATGGATTCATTGTTGGTTTATTGACTGATTGTCTTAATTCTGCATTTTCGCAGGGAATTAAGGTAGCCACCACTTCGATATCCAGTCATAATCTGGATGTATTTAATGTATATATTCATTTTGGCTTTCATTTAACTGATGAAAAAATTGTTATGAGGAAAATCTATGAATAATATATTTTGCTTAAAATGCAATGGAGTATCCTGAAATGCATATGTGTTTGAGTCGCAGATGTATCCCATAAGATACATGAGGTAGCGTAGAGGGTCGGACAGGAATCAAAAGAGGATTTAAAAAGAGTGTAAATAATCCTGAAGGGGGGGCAGAAAATGGCAAATCAAAAAATTTCAGTAGTAATTCCTGTTTATAACAGCGAGAATACGTTAGTTGAATTAACTGACAGGCTTGCTGCAGTATTTTCAAAGGGAATTGAAGATTATGAAATCATCTTTATTGATGACTGCAGTTCTGATAATAGTTGGGACATATTACAAAAAATTAGCCGGAAAAATAATAATATACGAATTATCCATTTGCAGAGAAATTTTGGACAGCATAATGCAACGCTATGCGGCTTCCATTTTGCCAAAGGAGATTATATAGTTATCATGGATGATGATCTTCAGCATCCTCCTGAAGAGATACCTGTGCTGTTAAATAAGATAAAAGAAGGATATGATGTCGTTTATGGGAGATATATTCAAAAACAACATAGCAGGACTGAAAATTTTTTCAGCCATATATTTGAAAAATTAATGCATAATATTTTAAAAATCCCTGATTCTGTTTATCTTTCGAGTTTTGCAATTTTTTCAAGAGATGTAATAAAAAATGCCTGTACGTTTAAAGGCTCATATATTTTTTTGGCAGCAGTAATCAGTGAAAGTACATCAATGGACAATGTTACCGATGTTGAAGTTATTCATAACCCAAGAAAAAAAGGACAATCTAATTATTCATTTCTGAAGTATATAAAACTCTCATTAAACTTAATTATTAATCACTCTGTTCTTCCATTGACACTGATTAGTTCATTAGGATTTATTACCAGTATTCTTAGCATTTTATATGGAATATCAGTGATTATACGAAGTCTGACAGATCCTTCTTTTGGCATTATTGGATGGAGTTCCCTTATGGTTGCGGTGTCATTTTTATCAGGAATGATATTACTGTCTCTTGGCATTATTGGAGAATATTTAAGGAGAGTTCTTGTTGAAGTATCGTATGGACAACAGTATGTAATCGGGGAGAAATATCTTTAAAATGAAAGAACATTCAAATTATCTCTTTATTATTCTTGCCATCCTCTTTCAGGCAATGGCGGGCATCACCGGGAAATATGCAGCGATGAGCATCTCTATCCTGTCATCTTTTCCGTTAAATATCCTAACAAATATGTTCTATATATTCTCTCTCGTATGTATGGTATTTCAGGCGTTGGTATGGCAGCAGGCCCTGAAACATTACCCTCTATCATTAGCTTATCCCTTTATGAGTATTGTTAATTTTGTAATCCTTATTGCCTCAGCTGTGCTTTTTAGCGAAGGAATTACTGTTGAAAATATCATCGGTCTTTTATTGATCTCTATTGGTATTGCAGTGCTATCACGGGAGTTCAAAAACAGGCAAACTTTAGATGACAATTCTGATCTGAAAAGTGATGTACAATGATACCAACCGGAGGTCTTTTTTTTGCAATTTTATCAATTCTTCTGACTGGGATATCACAGACGATTTTAAAGTGGGCAGCAGGGCGTGATGGGAGATTCAGAGGATTTATTGGTGATTATTTGAAATTACCGATTGTATGTGCATATGCGATTTTTGTGCTTGTTACAATTTCAACCGTGTTAGCGCTCCGTGAGATAGACCTTAAAGTATTTTATGCACTTACGGGATTAAATTTTGTTGTAGTGGTAATTTTCTCATCGGTTTTTTTGAAAGAGGAGGTAAATCCAAGGATAATCGGATCTGTTTTGATAATTATTTTAGGAGTGGCGATATTTAATTTAGATTTTATATGATTTTGAACACGTTTTATTTGGCATAAATAAATAGTTCTTTTTTTTGGATATTTCATCATTTTTTATATGCTAAAAGGAGGAGTTGGTATGATGATTTCTCTCTTCAAACCTTCTTTGAAATGCACGTATTTTACTTAGGATTACGTATCCTCATAAAATACTATTTTGATTTATCTTCATTGGTTTTTGAGGCCCATTATCTTATTATAATCTGTTTTAGCCTAATTTTATCCATTTTAAAAGAACTATGTTTGTTCATAGAAATATTTCAATTGACCAAAATGCAGACAAAATTATGACCGCATGTAATCGAGCTGAAATATGGTATTTTCTATTGGTACGACTGATTCGATAACCTCGTTGTATGAAATACTGAATTTCAGAGATATTTTTTTGGAAAAAGAAAACACAGGGGATAGATATCAACATGGACCGGACCAGTATTCTGCTCCATGGAAATGAATTATTAATGAGAATGTATGAGTACGGCTTTGATCACATACCAGATAAATAACAGACCTCTCTCTGGACATGAATGAACCAGAAGATCCTATATATATTTTCAGTAAAATTGAATGTCCGCCATACGTTTCAGCAAGGTCTCTTTAAACCTTTTTCCATGAAGACAGACAATCCTGATTCAACCAATTACAGAATAACTAATCTTAATATGTGCACTGTCGTGCATATCAAAAAATAAAATTATTGCATGTACTATTTATGTATTGCCAATTACTATAACTTGAATATGAACGGTTACGGGGAGAGACATTGCCTAAGTCTGATGCCTGGATTGCAGGAGTGTATAATCTACTGGAATTTGACTCTAAGGCTAAAAACATGACCCGGTATTTGTCTGTATTATAGGTATTCCGGTATTATTTCGCTGGAGTGATGGATTGGGAACCTCATTATTTCAGATTCAGTCTGAATACCTACAGATAACTTGAAAATGAGAAAAATACTGCTAAATTGAGAATGAGGGTATTAAACAGATGAAGATTGTCACCATAGTTGGGGCCCGTCCCCAGTTTATTAAGTGTGCTCCTGTCTCACAGGCAATTAGAAAAGAGCATGAAGAAATAATCGTCCATACCGGGCAGCATTATGATGCCAATATGTCGGATATCTTTTTTACCGAACTTGCAATACCGGCACCGGATTATAATCTGGGTATTGGGTCCGGCCCCCAGGGTGGGCAGACCGGGAAGATGCTTGCTGAGATTGAAAACGTTCTTCAAAAAGAGCAGCCGGATATGGTACTTGTCTATGGTGATACCAATTCCACACTCGCGGGGTCCCTTGCGGCTGTGAAACTGCATATTCCCGTTGCCCACGTGGAAGCAGGTCTGCGGAGTTATGACAGGTCGATGCCAGAGGAAATTAACCGAATTATAACCGATCATGTTTCAAATCTGCTCTTCTGCCCGACACAAACAGCGGTTGAGAATCTTGCTGCGGAAGGAATAACAAAGGGAGTTTATCTCACAGGGGATGTGATGGTTGACGCTCTTATCAATAATGTCGAAATTGCAGAACAGTCCTCAAAAATTCTTGATGACCTGGGTATTTATGAGGGTGAATATTATGTTGCAACCGTCCACCGGGCCTCAAACACTGATTCTGAAGAGAACCTGAGAAATATTATGGAGGCATTTGGGGTAATCAGTGAATCAAATGGTATGGGTGATGTCTGCAAAACGGGTAATTCCTTCAATTCGGCAATCATATTTCCTGCCCACCCACGGACAGTAAAATGCCTGAAAGAATATGGAATATATAGTGACCTCCCTGGGAATATTCGTTTGACTGAACCCTTTTCGTATCTAGACATGCTCCATCTGATGAAACATGCGAAGATGATTCTCACTGACTCTGGAGGGGTACAGAAAGAGGCGTATATCCTTAAAGTGCCCTGTGTCACACTACGGGAAAATACTGAGTGGATGGAGACACTGGAAAACGGGTGGAATGTGCTAGTCGGGGCGGATTCTAAAAAAATTGTTGATTCGGTCCGTGATGTTCCATCTGAACGAATAAAATCATTTGATAGATTTGGCAAAGGGGATGCTGCAGAAAAGATCTGTTCAGTAATCTCCTCAATTAATGATTAAAAGGATTATTCATGAACAGGGAATATCTTGAAAGAATTCAAAATCAGGCGGAATTATGGGATAATTTTACCCGAAAGGAAGAATACAATCCCGAATTCCGAGATCAGCACGATCGTTTTTCATATTATCTCAGCAAAACAAGAGACATTTTTAAACCGGATGTATCCCAATTTCTGATGGATTCTGGCTATAAACCAGAATACCCGGATGGTAAAAAATTTGCTGTTTGCCTTACACATGATATCGACATTGTTTTCCGCAGTATTCCCGAAAGAAGATATCTTGTAGCAAAAAATCTCTGTAGACTGGACAAAAATGGACTTTCAGTATCCATCAAAGGTGCACTCAATAAACGATACCCATTATGTAATTTTGAAGAAATAATGGATTTGGAAGAAAAATATAATGCCAAATCAAGTTTTTATTTCCTTGCTTTACAACCAGGAGATCTGGATTATTCATACGATGTTATGGATCTGAAAGATGATCTGAGAATAATCAGATCTCGTGGGTGTGAGGTGGGACTTCATGGGGGGCATGAAGCTTATAATTCCTATGATCGTATCAGTGATGAAAAAAAGAGACTGGAGAATGTCCTTGGAACAACGATTGTTGGTTACCGGAATCATTATCTCCGCTTCCGCACCCCGGATACATGGGAACATATAGCCAATGCAGGATTTCTCTATGATACAACATTGGGGTATGCAGATTGTATCGGTTTTAGGAACGGAATGTGCCACCCCTTTATGCCATATAACCTTAATTCTGGTTCTATAATAGATATTCTTGAGATTCCACTTGTGGTGATGGATGGTACGATATTTTCTGATTATATGAGACTTAGCTCTGATGTAGCTCTGGATTGTGTTAAACGTCTCATTGATAGAGTTGAAGAATGCAGGGGAGTTTTCACGCTTTTGTGGCATAATTCTATGTTCCTGGATGGAACAACTGAGAAAAAGATGTATATTAAGATTCTTGAATACTGCTATGAGAAAAATGCATGGATTACAAGTGGAGAGGAAATTGAACACAATTTCAGGTATATGAGAAATCGGTGACATAATTATTGTTACCAAAATGTCTGGTACGATAAATGAAGAAAAATAATTGTGCTTTAGTTCTCGGAGGATATGTAAACGGTTATTCAATTATTCAGGAACTTTATGAAAAAAATGTCGAAAATATCATCCTTTTTGATACCTCCAGAAAAATTGCATCATATAGTAATAAAATAAAAAAATTTGTTCTTATTAACAAATCGCCAGAGTGCTTATATGAGAAACTTAACAGTTTACATAAGGAATATGAACAGATTATTATTTTTCCAACTGATGAACTGCAAATGCAAAATCTTCACAAAATACACCCGGATATTGCTTCATTCTGCTTTTTGCCCTATAATTATGATAATTTTTTGGAATGCTTTGATAAATATTCTCAATATTTATACTGTGAAAAATTAGGATTACCTCATCCCAAGACAATCCCGGTGGATGACATTGATCAGCTAAATTCTATTAATACAATTCAATATCCCATTTTAATAAAACCAAATAGACGGGATGATCAGAAGATCAATGTTTTTAAAAATCTTAAACTGGAAAGCAAAAACGAACTGGAAGAAAAACGGGAATTGCTTGAGGATTATCTTGGGTCCGGGATAACGTTTTTGGCATCAGAAATAATCCCCGGAGATAGTACAAATATTTATGCATATGTAGGATATCGGAGTCAGGATGGAGAGATTCTTAGTGAATGGACCGGAAAAAAATTATCCCAGTTTCCAGATGATTATGGGGTTTTTTCCAGTGCTTCAAATGAAGCGCCAAACCAGGTTTTGCAACAGGGACGAATTCTTTTTGAAGGTATGGATCTCAAAGGAATTATCGAATCGGAATTTAAGTATGATTCTCGGGATGGTAAATTCAAATTAATGGAAATTAATCTCCGTTCAACGATGTGGAATAGGGTAGGAAATTTATCAAATGTTACTGTTCAATATGCACAATATCTCGATGCAATCGGACAAATTATAGAGAAACAAACACAGATAAAGGATATTGAAATACATTTTGTTTATCTGAAACATGAGATTCTTAATCTGATAAGAAGGAAATACTACAGAAAAATTTTTGTTTACAATATTTTCAAATCAAAAAAAACATATTTTGCGATTTATGATCTGCATGATATCAAGCCATTTCTGATAGATTGCAAAGCGATTTTCATGAGTGTGGTGGAAGTATGTCTAAGGGCGTTAAAAATTATTTGATCAATTATATTAAAAGAGTTAATTTAAGACGTAATGGCGTTTTAATACATAAGAATTGTACTTTTTCTTCTGTTAATTTTAACGGAAAAGCAATAGTCGAACCATATTGTAGACTTTTGGGAGATCCGATTATCACAATTGGTGATAATTTTTATATGAATGCCGGATGCCATTTTCTTGGAGAGATTACAATAGGCAATGATGTTCAGATTGGCCCAAAAACAATTATCTGGGCCAGGGATCATGGCTTAAAACGAGATCTTCTTATCCGGGAACAACCACATTACAAAAAACCTGTTTTTATTGGTGATGATGTGTGGATCGGAGCTAATGTCACAATTCTTAAGGGGGTTACTATTGGAACAGGTGCAGTTGTCGGTGCCGGGAGCATCGTGGTAAAGGATATCCCGGATTATGGAATTGCTGTCGGGAATCCTGCAAAGGTGGTAAAATACAGGGTGTAGATTGAATAATATTTAAATTCTGTTTTTTGGCAGTTTAAATGAAATATCAAACAGATTAAAAAAAGGATATTTTATGAAACTGACTTTGCTAGCTGACAACAATATATATGTTCTGAGCACGGTTTGTATCGACAAAATAAAGAGAAAACTGAAAGTAGATCCTATTTTAGCTAATTGAAAATATGTCTTTCTCCAGGTGATGGAATTGAACGGGTAAACCAAAAATATGAAATCCTGAGTATCAGATTGAATAATTCAGTGAAAAGATTCTGTTCCGTGTTCCTGAGGCCATCGGAGGGCGAATATAAATATGAATATTGGCTCAATTATGGTTATCGGCATCATTTTCGGGGTTTGTTTTATAAAATATCTTCTGATATTCTTCTGCAATGATTTTCCAGTCAAAATTATTTTCTATACATTTTCTGGCATTAATTGAATGATCCTTGTGTTCACAATTAAGATAATCAATAATTTTATTGGTTGATTTATCTACGCTTCTAAATTCAACAGCAATCCCACAATTTGCATCCTTTACAATCCTTAAGTTTGGGATATCAGATACAATGCACGGCAATCCGGATGCCATAGCCTCCAACAGTGTAAGAGGTAGCCCTTCGTAATTTGAAGTCATAATGTAGTAATCAGAGCAGGCATAGTAGTCTGAAAGATCACAATCGTGATCCACATACCCAAGGAAAATAACTTTTTTCACCCCCATTTTCTGTGCAAGGTTTTTTGTTTCCTCAAAGAGTTCGCCTGTACCTGCGATATAGAGAGTTACATTTTTCAGCGTACTCTCAAGGTTTGAAAAGACCTTGATAAGGGTAAAAGGTTGTTTGGCTGCGGTTAAACGACCTACGCTTAGAAGGACAATCTCACCTTCGGGTATTCCAAGCATTTTCCGTAGCATTTCTTTTTCTGTTGAGGGAAAAAATTGTGAGGTGTTTGCCCCATTTGGGATATAGGTGATCTGATCTCTGGAAATCCCAATTTTCTCCATTTCCTCACAGACTGTTTGAGCAACTCCGGTAAAGTACGTATCCGGATGCATGCGAGTGAGACAGAATCGTTCGATATGGGCAACAAATGACTTATACAGATGAAACGGAAGATTCCCAACTCCGCGGGTACTCGATCCATAATATGTTGAATGCATCGTTACAAGGCAGTTTGCAAAAGGATTTCCTGAGATAATAAATGGATTTTGGAGCCATACAGCATCATAGTCATTATTCTTAAAATGGTGCGAAACCTGGTTCCAGTAGCTTATCAGCCCGATTATACCGGTCTTTTGTATTAAAGTAAGGCTTCCAAGTTTGATGTCTGGCCCTGTTGGCGAACATACTGTACACTCAACACCCATTTCTTTGAGTTGCTCAACGACATTGTAAACAACATTGGCGATACCGGCGCCCTGAGGAAAATATTCTGATGTGCAGACCAATAACTTCATGAAAATATGTAATCCATTAGGACAGGTGCTGTAGAGATTTTGTATACCACTCTACAAATTTCTTCAGACCATTTTCTATGTCTATCTCTGGCACGTATCCAATATGTTCCCTTGCGAATCCCGTATCCGCAAGGGTATGCTCTGCATCACCCTTTTGCTGATCTGAATAAATCACCTCAGACATACTTCCTGTAATCTTCCGTAAATAGGTCAACAGTTCATTTACGGTAATTCGGTTTCCTCCGCCGATATTCATTGCACAACCATCGGCGTTACTCTTCTTTAGCAGGTTCAGATTTGCCTTTACAATATCATCGATGTAGGTGAAGTCCCGTGTCTGTTCTCCATTGCCAAAGATAGTAATCGGTTCATTTTTCAGCATCCTGTCGGTGAATATCGAGATTGCAAGGTCTGGGCGCATCCTCGGACCATAGACAGTGAAGTACCGAAGGGACACGGTCGAGAGGTCATATACTTCATTAAAGACTCTGCAGTAGTGCTCGGCTGCAAGCTTTGACACGCCATAAGGAGAGACTGGCTGAGTTGGATGCTTTTCGTCGAATGGAAGATATTCGACTTTGCCGTAAACTGAAGAAGATGATGCATTGATAACACGATTTACACCAGCATCAAGGGATGACTGAAGGACATTCAGAGTGCCTACTACATTAACATCATTTGGTTTGAACGGATCTTCTACTGAAATTCGGACTCCTGCCTGTGCTGCTTCATGGTAGACATAGTCAACATCACTACTGATAACGCTCCTTACAAATTTGAGATCTGTTATGTCACCATTAATGAATGTATAATCACCTTTCGCAGAAATACTGTCCAGATTTCTCTGTTTTAATGAAGGAGAATAATAACCATCAAGATTATCGATGACAACAACTTCATTATCAGTTACCAGACTTTCTGCAATATGAGATCCAATAAATCCTGCTCCTCCGGTTATTACAATTTTTGCCATATCTCAGTTCCCTAATTTTGCATTAAGGCAATTTCTCAGTGATACACCAATCTCGTTATCTTCGAGTGCGAGTTCAATATTAGCTTTTAGCCAGTCGAAACTGTTCCCCAGATCATAGCGCCTTCCTGTATGAATCGCGGCATACATCTCTTTTCCATCAAGAACCATGTCCCTCAGTGCATCTGTTAACTGGAGTTCTCCATTTAATCCTCTATCTGTTTTTGACAGATAATCAAAAATATCCGGAGTTAGAATATAACGCCCAATAATTGCCAGATTTGAAATTGGTTCATCGGGTTTTTCGACCATTTCTTCAATTTTAAATATATTTGAAGAAACCTTCTTTCCTTTAATAACCCCATGATTTTTTATTTTATCATCAGGTATTTCTTCAATTGCAATAACAGGTGCATTGTACTGTTCATAAATGTCAACGAGTTCCTTCGTACAGTTAGGGAGAGTAATATTATCCCCCAATAGTAATGCAAAGGGATCCCCATCTATAAAGGATTCAGCATACGACACCGCATCTCCCAGACCGGACTGTTTTTTCTGCCTGATGTAGAATATTTGCATTTTTTCCAGTAATTCTTCGAATTCTTCAAGCAAATCAGAATGACCGTTAATATTGGCTTTATCCAGATGATCTTCGATCGCTCTCTTATGTCTACCGGTTATTAACAAAATCTGATGGATATCCGATTGGTATGTCTCTTCAATAACATACTGAATAACAGGCTTATTAACTACGGGGAGCATCTCTTTTGGCTGTGCTTTAGTAACCGGTAAAAAACGTATTCCAAATCCTGCTGCAGGGATGACTGCCTTTTTTACCGGCATTACCAGCACACCCCTTCATACTGCCCGGCAGTCTCTATGGCTTTCTGTATCCTTCGTCCGTCAATAACAATTCTACCTGAGTAATCCATATTTTCAAATTCCTGCCATTCAGTAAGAATAAGAACAGCATCTGAATTCAGGACATCTCTACACCTTTCACAGTAAGTAACCGAAGGAAATAATTCCCTGAAATTATTCGCTGCCTGGGCATCATATGCGGTGATTTCCGCACCTTTATCCAGAAGCTGTTTCACAATTGGAATTGCCCGGCTTTCACGGATATCGTCGGTCTCAGGTTTGAATGCCAGACCAAGAATCCCGATTTTGGCTCCTTTGAGATTAGGAACATGTTTTTCAAGCAGAGTTATCAGCCGTAGTGGCTGTTCGTTATTCACTGCTATAACCGATTTTAATATATGTGCATGTTCGCCAAATTGATCTTCAGCTCCTTTGATAAGAGCCATGACATCTTTTGGGAAACAAGATCCTCCAAACCCAATTCCAGAATTGAAAAATGCCGGATTAATTCTTTTATCGAGACCTACTCCATCAAAGACATCCCGTGAATCAATACTAATTTTTTTACAGAGGTTACCAATTTCATTTGCAAAGCTAATTTTTGTTGCAAGAAATGCATTGCTTACATATTTTATCATTTCAGCGGTTTTTGTATCAGTGAAATATTTCGGGCAATCAAAAGAAGAGTATAATTCTTCAATATTTTGTCTGGATTTCGTATCACTGGTTCCTAAGATTATGCGATCTGCGTTGAAGAAGTCATCAACAGCAACACCCTCCCGTAAAAATTCAGGATTGGATACGATTCCAAAATCAGTATGCAGTTTTTTACCGGATTCGCGTTCAATATTTTGAGCAACAATATTATCAGAAGTCCCCGGAAATACGGTGCTTTTTACAACAACAGTATGAAATGAATCTTTATTCCTGAGTGCACATCCAATCTCTTTGCTGACTGATTCGATATACCCTAGATCAATAGACCCGTCATCCTTTGATGGTGTGCCCACACATATAAAGCTTATATTGCTATTGAGAACCGCTGTTTTGAGATCTTTTGTAGCAATAATTCTCTGGTGGTTTTTTTGTAATAGTTCATCCAGACCAGGTTCAAATATTGGAGAACAGGATGTATTTATTGCATCAATTTTTGTCTGATCTACGTCGACAAGGGTTATTTCATTTCCAAGGTCAGCAAGACATGCTCCTGTTATTGCGCCAACATATCCACATCCGATTACACTTATCTTCATTTTATCAAATTCCCGTAAAAAAACAATGTTTGTTCAACCGTATCTTCCCACGAAAAATTCGACATTAGATTTTTTCTTCCATTTTGACCCAGTTCATGAGCAAGGGATACATCTGAAAGGATTTTCGATATCGCGTCTGAAACTGCCTGTGAATCCATGGGGGGGATTAAAAGACCACACCCATTGACGATATCTACCAGTTGTGGCAGGTCAGTACATACGACGGGAATACCAGATGACATTGATTCAAGAATTGTTCTTGGAATGCCCTCAGATAAGCTAGGTAATACAAAAACATCTGAATTCTGATATACTTTAGTAAGTTCTGAATTTTCAACAAAGTCTTTAATAATCACTTTGTCTGATAAACCAAGTTCCTGAATTTTTTGGAGAGATTCTTTCTTTTTCGGACCTCTCCCGATCATGATAAGTCTGACTTCAGGATGTTTGTTTAATAAAAGATTAAATCCTTCAATTAAGTAATCCACTCCTTTGCCGGGGGTGAATCTTCCTATCCATAATATTTGTCCGGTAGTTTCGGTTTTCTCAGCAGGAATAAATTTGTTTGTATCGATTCCATTATGGATAACAAATATTTTGTCAGGCGCTATTCCCAATTCAACAAGTTTGCCTTTTTCACTTTCGGTATAACAGATAATTCCATCTGCTGCTTTAAATGTCCATTTTCCAATTGTAGAAGTATGAATTTTTTGTATCCACGAGGGTGCCGTCTGTGAAACCAAGCCATGATTCGTTATGACAAGTGGTGGGCTTCCAAATTTTCTGATGAGTGCACATACATTTGTTGAGAAAAAATGTTGAGAGTGTGCATGGATAATATCATAATTATTTCTCTCTTTAAGCAACTGTCTTACCAGTGATATACTCACTGAATTTCCTAACAATTTGAAGGTATTTTTAAATCTGAATATTTGATACCCATCGACATTCTCATTTATTGGGTTTCCATTTATCCGTGATGTGAAAATTGTTACCTGATGACCTGACTTTGCTTGTAATTTGGACATTTCGTGCGCATGTAGTCCAAGGCCCCCTAC
The DNA here is from genome assembly GCF_026684035.1 of Methanogenium organophilum. Classification (NCBI taxonomy): domain Archaea; kingdom Methanobacteriati; phylum Methanobacteriota; class Methanomicrobia; order Methanomicrobiales; family Methanomicrobiaceae; genus Methanogenium; species Methanogenium organophilum. The sequence continues at coordinate 2,530,678 of NZ_CP113361.1, read as the reverse complement.
AACATCAGGATAAAGATCACTTATAACACGAAGAATTTTCAAATCAAAATCTCCTGGTAATTCATCTGAATACATATTGCATTTTGAAATTTACTCCATTAAAAAATTCCAAGACCAATACTTTCATTAGTCCCTCACATGACTCTAATGCTTAATATAGTTTTCTCATTATTTCAAATCACCATATTATTTTTTGATTTCATAATCATTTATTATTATTTTGTATATTGGCATAATACCTTTAATTCAAGAATATATGGGATAATAATTAAAATTGAAATTTTGAATTCTCATAAAATAATACGAACTCCCATAAATTACGTATATATTAATGTTGTGTATTTGATTGTTCGCACCCAATTATGAATCGCTTCTAAAGACATTAGAAATAGTCAACCAAACCCCGAATAGGTAAAAGAATTATTCAAAAATTGACAGGATATAATCAGGTATGATAATCCATTGAGTAATGGTTTTGAATTGTAAATTTATAGGCAGATATGGTTTTTTTTGCAATACTTTCCCAGGAAAGTTCATTATTCATTTTAATATATGCGTTTATTCCCATCTGTTTACAAAGAGATTCATCATTAAATAACCGAATAATTGCATGGGCCAATGCATCCGGATCTCTTGGAGGAACAATGAATCCGGTATTTCCTTCTTCAACAACCTCAGGAATACTCCCTACGTTCGTTACAATTACTGGTTTTTTAAAAGCATAAGCAATAGGTATAATTCCGGTTTGTGTACCTTCGATATATGGTAAAACGACAATTTTTGACCTCTGGAAAAAAATCGGTATTTCTTCGTCTTTTATATATCTATTGTGTATTTCGATATCAGATAAATTATCATATAAATTATGATAATCATCTAAATTTCCACTACCTGCAACTATTAACTTAATATTTGAGATTTCTTTTTTTACTAGTGGCATGGATTCAAAAAGATATTCTAATCCTTTATATTTTTCAATTCTACCGAAGAATAGGATTGAATTTTCCTCCTTGATATTCTGATCAATATATTTTAAAAAAAAGGAGTAATCGCCATGAGGGATAACAAAACACTTTTTATACGTATTTATGTCTTGTTTTGCTTTTTCTCCATGGACAATAATTGAGTCCGAATATTTAGTATAGATATGTTTGCTGAGTATTTGATCGAATACTCTGGTTCCAGGATGTGGATTAGTATCATGTTTTGTTGTAATAATTGGAAATTTACTCAATGATGGCAATAATGGGGCGATCCAAAGTGGACATTCCTGGAAATGTATAATATCCGGGTTTTCTTTGTAGATCATATTCTTAAAATCCAAAAGGCGGGTAAATATCAATGTATCAATAAGAAAATTCTTTTTGACATTTCCCATTTTCATTGTCTTTATATTAATGCGGTCTGAAAAATATTTCTCATCCAAACCAATTGGTGCCACTACCGTAACTGAATCGTTTTCAGACAGACTATTCGCAAGTTGTGAAGTATAATGGACCATACCCCCGGATGTATTATTGGTTATCATCAATATTTTCATTATTTGCCCCCACAAACGTACCTGATATCCATTTCCAATGATTTTCAGTCTATATTGTTTTCTGCAAATTTAATTGCATAATTACACGACCTCTATGCCCATTTGTTAAATTCTGCATTGATATTCTGATTGACTTCAGGCAAAGATATCCTATGATATATGCCTGTGTGTGTTGATGATTTTTTGCAGTGAATTTGTGGAACTATCAATTCCACATTAGATCGTCCGTTTAGGTTTCTAAATTGTATAATGATTTCGCAGTCTGACCATGTAGAACCGCAAAAATTATGGCAGAATGATCAATTATAAATTTTTTTTATCACCGAATGGTTTGGAGATTCCATTTGTTGAAATACCATATGAATATAAAATATGAATGAAAAAATTCAATGTCCAGCTCTGTAAATCCTGTTTATCCAAGCTAAAGATCTCTCTTTTCAGGTATCCTCTCCCATATCCTTTGCTTTTCAATTGTTATCATCTAAAATAGGTTGTAAAAAATATAGATAATGTATTCTTTTTGCCCCTGCTCTCTAGATCAGTCACTTTCACCGGTCCATACTGAATATACTGTTTGATACTGCAAACAGTCTTTCTTCATCAGACAGATCCAAATGGGTGTCATGAAAAGAGGCAGTTGGTGGAGGAATTCTTCGAATCAAATCGTAATTCCTGTCAATAAGAAGATTGAATTTGTATAAAATATAGTATTATCACCCGTTTTGTTTTTCCATCCATCCGAATTTTAATGCCATTAACACGCTAATTTTCCATCATAATTATGAGTGCTCTCATGATATATCAGGAAGATATGTTAACTGTCTGAGAGAGTGTCCGGATAAAAAAATGAAAATTCTGATCGCTGTAGTGGATTGTCGCTTTGAATAATTGCACTCAAACCGGCAAATTTTGGGTCATACAATTGTGGCTGATAATGACTATAAGTGATTTAGCAACTAAGATCATTCAAAACAATTGTCTATGAAAATGTGAAAGAATATTCAATCATTATTTGCTTTTTTTATTGTTTGTATGAGGTATGTCATCGATTGATAACCTCCCAGGGATACAAATATCTGGTGAATATTTTGTGACCATATTTTAATAGATTTAAATTTATTAATGTTGCGCAGATCATATTTCCTCACCAGATATAATCGGGATAGTAATGGAAATTTAAAATATCTATACCATCTTATATCCGAAAAGTTCTTTGTTGTGTTATTTATCAAAGACATATATCGTAATATTTTATTGGGTGAATTTTCTTTTTCTACAATACTTGTTGTACATTCAATATTTCTCAAAAATTTGAAATTATCACCAAACAGGCATTTGTTTACATATTTGATATATAATTCCTGAGCGATTCGATATTTTAACGGGACTCTTAAATAGAAATTTATTAATTCTGAATCCCACAAGGGAAGTCTCCATCCATAATTAAAAAATTCATAAGCTCTAACTGAGTTTACTATGTACTTTGCCTGCCTTTCGTTAAAATCAAATAGTTCCATTGCATTAGCACAGGATTCATTGTCGTGGATTGAAATATCTCCAACACTTTTTCGGATCCTTTGTTTGAAAAGAGATTCAAGTTTCTCATCTTCCCATTTCCATAGAGTGTGATGTTTATTCAGGCTATCCTCAAGAAATTTTTCATAGGTATAGGTTTGAGGCTGCACATAGTCCAAAGGTATATGGCTCCCTGCAAGCATATCACCACTGTGCCCAGGGACAAAAACTGAATTTTCAGGGATTTTTCCATTTTCTTTCAGTTCGTTAATGGCAATGAAATCCTGTATGTGAGGTAATGCAATTAAATTTCCACTAAATGCATGATATGATTCCATTATCTCAGAGTGATAGCATTTATATAATTTTTCTTTTGTGTACTCCACAAAGTGCCACTCGTAACCCAGTGCTTCTGCGACCTGCCTGCTAATTTCAGCCTCTTTATCGCCCTTCTTTCCATACGTAAAACAGATTACATCATCCACACCGAGCCGCTTCAGCATTGAAACGATAATCCTCGAATCCAGTCCTCCACTTAGTGGTACGACAATCTGGAGACCTTTTGTTGATTCAATAAGTCGCTGAAAAACATGCACAAAGGTTTCATCTAAACGGTTCATCAATTCTTCTTCAGAATCCAGAAAATAATTTCCGTGCCAGAAACGATGGTAATGTGAAGTAGTAAGGGAACCATCTGTTTTTCCATATCTGAGATAATCCCCTGCCTGTAGTTGTGATATGCCATTAAAAAGGGTTTCAGAACCGGTAACAAATCCAGTTACCAAAAGTTCAGCACCGTTCTCTTCATTAAATGAGGAGTTCAGACTCTCTCTAAGGTAATTTGCATCATCAGAGAAAACAACTCCTATCCCGTTCATGGCATAGAATAGAGGAATACTTCGGATACGGTCAACGATAGCAACGACTGTTTCTGGTGTTTCAATTACAATTGCATATTCACCATTTAATTCATTGAGTACTTTTGTTAGTATTTCCTCAAATGGAACTATTGAAATAAGTAAATTGACGGTTTCTGAATTATTCAATAGTTTATTTTTATAAAATATGTTTCCTTTGAACCAATACGTAATCTGACCCGATTTGAATTCATTCCATGGTAAATACTGATTCTTGAGATGAACGATTCCTTTGGTCATTTAATCCCTCTTTAATATTTTTGTAAATTCGTATTTTAACACATTATCGTTGATAATTACAATAAAATAATAAACAACAGTCACCATCAAAGCAATAGCAAACAGAAGATATAAATCCAAATTCAAATATTTTGCAATAACTAATGGTAATGAAACAAATGATGCTAACAGGATATATCCTATGAATTTTTTAATAGCATCGGCTTTTTTAACACCTGACATTTCCAGGATATAAATATTCATACCCCCCCAAAAAAACACTCCTGTTATTGAGTATAACACAAGGGCAATCAGAGGGTCTCCAAACATTCCACCAGCATAAAGAACAATTACTCTGGATAAAAGCATCGCTATGTTAAACGATAATCCTACACCTTGTTTTTCAAGAACACTGAAAAGAGTTGAGAGGGGCGATGCTATAAAAACAAGAAGCAACCATGGAGCCAGAATTTTTGCATATAATCCAGCGGTAATCCAATTCGCTCCAAAGACAAATCCAAATAACTCTTCGCCAATAATTATCAAAATAAGTATTGGGAATATTCCGATTGAAATTAACCTTGTGTAAACATCCCTTACAAGTCCATTTATATTCCCGGTTTTGTTCATTTGCTCGCTGGCTTTCTGGAAAAACACCTGGCCAACAGCACCACCAATTAATCCCATCGGAAGATGAACTGCCTGATTTGCAATAGAATATTGGCCAACGACTGCAACAGTAAAAAAAGCTGATAGCATAAAGGGTGCAATCTGGAGAGACATGGTATTTGCAACTGTTGACCAAGTCGTGTAGATTGGAAATTTCTTATATCTTATTGCATTTATCCTGATGGCTTTCCAGGAAATCTGTTTAAACAATTCAGAATGTTTCCAAATTTCTTTCAACATAATCAGATTTCCAAAACTGTATCCTGCAATAGTACCTCCAATAAGTCCGAGTGCGGATGGGGTACCCATTCCTGCCCCAATCTGAACAACTTTTCCCGTTAATGAATTCGCGACCCTGGCAGTTGCAACGGATCCAAATCTAACATGTCTTGACAACCAGTAATTAAATACCAGGAAAACCCCGTTAAGAAAAACAACAACAGGAATTAATACCATATAATTTGCAATTTCGGGAGCATTCAGTAAAGAGGCAACCTGTTCTGCAAAAATAATCAAAATAAATCCGCTAATTACTGATGTTACAGATATCAGTCCTATACACAATCCAACAATATTTGCGGCATCCTCATCCTTTTTTGGGAGCATTATTGAAAGCTGATACGCAAAACAGGACACAGCTGCAAGGATACCAGTAATTGAAATAAATAACTGAAGAATGCCAAAGTCATCTGGTGAATATAAGCGTGTAACAATGGGAATTAAAAGTATGCCTACAGTTTGAGCTATTACACTGCCTGACACCAGTTTTAGGGTATTTTTTAGAAAAGATGACATGATCAATAAGCCTTGAACAATAAATCAATTTTCAGTTATTTATATCCGCCAATGTATTTTTCAAAACATTGTTTAAATTCAAACTGAGTATTATTTTATTTTATTAATTACTTTTGGTGGAATTTTTTCATAAAAAACAGAATTGCGAATGAATTACTTCGAGCAATTTTTAAAACTCCTCAAATGCCAACGGTCTGATTTTACCAGATATGAACTTTAATCCCATATTTTTAAAAATATTTCTGAGTCCGCACAGGATCAGAATGTAACTCTGATCTTCTACATATCTGCATCATTATAAACAGTCACTTAACTTCCTAATTACTTCCATAAAATGTATATTCCCTAAAATCTGAACCGTCGCGGATATATTTTTAAGAATACTCTTTGTAGAAATACATTTTAAAACAATAAAAATTAAAAAAAGACTACGAATCCGGCAGATTATATATTTCAAAAGCCTCATTTTCCCATAATAAGGAATAATTCAAATCATTAATATAGGTGGATTTTATATATTGTGTCTTTTCTACATATGGATTCTGTACTGTTATTGGGCTATCTTCAGGCCAATATCTATACAAAGTATTTACTTTTGATATTACGAGCAACTTAGGATATCTACGCTCATTCTCTAATTTTTTCTGCTCAAGTTTGATCATTTCAATTGGTTCTAAAAATAACCATGGATTGCCTAAAGCAGGTTTTGTTTCAGTTAGATAGTAAAACATAGGGATAGCATTCACCATCAACAATTCATCACCATTTTGTGAATTATCTTCAATTGCTATTAGCAATTCATCAACAACTTTTACCCGCTTATCTGTTGAATAAATCCCAAATAACGAAGGATGTGAAAAACCTTCATTCAGATTCATTCGGTTTGGATCATCACGATATATATTTACTGATTGAAAGAATATTGCAACGATCAACAATGCAATCAGTATGACGGGTGTCATCGACAATATTGAAGAGATTCGAGGATATTTAATTGATGTTCTAATTTGGTATGCACACAATAATGAGAGTGGCAATATAAACCAAAATCCATATAATGACTTTACAACTCCTGTATCTGATCCAATTGGACTGATAATCATTATTATTGCACCAGCAATTAATAACAATGAAAGATTCCTGTTCTTACCTTTATCAACAAAAAAGAAGAGGGTTGTCAATAATAATATTAATCCAATTGTGACTTTTAGTATATTTGTTGAAAAGAAATCGAATGGGTTATCAGAAATAAATATGAATAAAATACCCGTCAATGGAATAAATAGCAAAAGGATACTGGCAAATAAATTTCCCGTTTTTTCCTTTATATATGATATAAAAAACAGCCCAAATACAATAATTCCTGTTCGAATGAGGATAGTATTGTAATCAATTAAATAGGAATAAATTAAGCTTGCCATTGTATGGCTTTCACTGAAATTAGTTACATTTCCACTTGCAGATTCACTAAATATCGATAAGATGTTTACCATCGATGAAGTAAAAATACCCAGATACACATACACGCACGTGAATATTATGAGTGAAGAAAAAACACCAATTATTGCATAAAATACCAATCGTTTATATTCATCTAAATTTTCCTTTTTTAAAATAAGAAAGATACTGAATGCAATTGGAATGAGAAGTATTAAAACAAGTGTAATTCTGCTTAATATTATTGGAATAAGCAGAAATCCCAATAAAAATCCAAATATTTTATATTTGTTTGATTCAGGATTGGACAATAAAAGAACATTGAATATCCATAATTCGCCTAAAATCAGGAACGCTGGAAAAGTAAAATAGTGAATATAGCAACTATTACCCATTGTCAAAAAAAGAGTTGAAATCAGTACGACACAAAAAACCATTATTTTATCAAAATATTTAACCAGAATCGAATATACTATGCAGGCACAGGTTGCATAAAGCAATGCCCCACCAATCTTGGCCCATAAAACAGATGGAAATCCGATAAGTGATAGCCACAAACCTCCGGCAATATCACTAAGTAAATACAACGGACTGAAATATATTGTATCAATTGGATAATTTTGAAGTGAATATTGATTGGTAAAATGATAACCAAAATCGGTAACATCAAATCCCTGTATATTCAATAGCACATAAATGATGAAAAGAATCCCAAACAGAAGATATATATCTAGTATTTTTTCAATACTTCTCATATTGTTCTTCTGATCTGTTCTTTAATATTAATGTCTTTCTTTCACATGAAATATGGGGATGACTGATCCTTACATTTCATAAAATCGAATGGGTTTTCGCACTGTTATTTTTCTTTAAAGAAACGGCAGTGGGCTGAAATTCTGCACACGCCACAGTGGGGCTTTTTAGCAGTGCATACGGCCCGCCCATGTGATATGAGAAGATAATTAATATATTTCCACTGGGATTGATTGAAAAGATTCATTAAATCTGTTTCAATGGCATCAGGAGTGTTTGCATCGGTAAAGCCAATTCTCTGGGAAAGCCGTCTCACATGCGTATCAACAGCTATTCCAACATTCTGTCCGAACGCATGGTTCAGTACAATATTTGCAGTCTTTCTTCCGACCCCCGGAAGGGTGACAAGATCACTCATAGTCTGCGGAACTTCCCCATTGTATTGTGTAACGAGAATGCGGGAGGTTGCAATGATGTTTTTTGCCTTTGTATGGTAAAACCCGGTTGAGTGGATTAGTGATTCCACTTCTTCAGGAGAGGCATGTGCCATTGCATCTGCATCAGGATATTTTCCGAATAGCTCCTTGGAGATACCATTTACTGTCCTATCTGTTGTTTGAGCAGAGAGAATGGTCAAAATAAGTATCTGAAATGGATTTTCAAATTTAAGGAACGATACTATGCCATTATGTATAGGATAATCTTCTGCAAGAATAGCAAGAATCAGGTTTGCTTCTTCCTGAATCATAATAATAAATGGGGCAGGGCAGATTCGAACTGCCGTCAAAGCGTCCCAAACGCTCTAGGATGGACCAGGCTACCCTACTGCCCCCTTGTGTTGCACATTATATTGGCGAGTTGGGTAAAAATAGTTGCCGATTTTAATTTTCAAAATTCTGTCTGATCCGGATTATAGGATACCAGGCTTCCCGTTTTTGAACCAGTCTTGATCAAAGCAAGTAGTCCATCCGGATATCTTCCATCAAGCACTACCATTGGAATTTTACTGCGCTGGATTACTTTTGCCGCCACAAGATCGATCACATTATTGGACCCTGCATCCATCCTTCCTTTCTGAACGATTTCAATCAGTTCATCCGGAGTAAGATACGGGATTTTCATCGCAGATGCGTCTTTTCGTGGATCTGCTGTGTATATTCCGTCAACTGCCGTGGCGTTGATCAGAAGATCTGCTCCTGCGCGCTCTGCAAGAACCGCTGCAACGGCATCTGTTGTCTGTGCGGGAGTTACACCACCCATAATAACAATCTTTCCGCTTTCACCGGCAATGAGCGCATCATTATATGATTCAGGGATGTCAGGGTAACTTTCTTTACCTAATGCATGCATCAGGAGACGGGCATTCAGCCGGGTGATGAGGATCCCTATTTCGTCTGCTGTTCCTTCATCAATGTTCAGATCACGCGCTGCCCCGATGTAACGACGGGCTTCGCCACCCCCGCCCACCACAATAAAAATCTGGCATGTGTCTTTAAGACTAATCAGAAGATCCCGATATTTTATAATATTATTATTTGCGATATCCGGTACCAAAACAGAGCCACCCAGTGAGATCACTACGGTTTTCATTCAGGATATTAATTTGTCTGCAGGACTTAAAGGTTTATTACATTTCCCTGCCATTTTTCAGATGGCAACCGATTGGTAGGAGGAGGATCGTGACGGTAAGAAAAGCTGATATGTGTCATATCTGTGGGGAGGATGTAATCTGCTGCGATTTATGTGCACACCGGTGCAAAATCCATGATGGAAAAACCGGAATCTGTGGTGTGCGAAAAAATATTGCAGGGACTCTTACGCCCCTCACCTATGGGAAAGTAAGTGCTGAAGCAATTGATCCAATTGAAAAGAAACCGCTGAATCATTTCCTTCCGGGAACGTATACTTATTCTCTTGGGGGAATTGGGTGTAATTTTCGATGTAAACATTGCCAAAACTGGGAAATATCACAGATATCAGAATATCGGGGATATCTTCGGGATATTTCTCCTGAAGAGGGAGTGCGCCGTGCTGTGGAGAATGAATGCAAAAGTATTGCCTGGACATATAATGAACCCACCATTTGGCATGAATATACCAAAGATATGGGTACACTTACAAAAAAACAAAACCTGAAGACGATTTATGTAACTAACGGATATATCACCGAAGAGGCGCTGAAGGACATATCATCAATGCTTGATGCCTTCAGAGTTGATATCAAATCATTCTCTGATTCCTTTTACCGATCTGTCTGTTCCGCCCGTCTGGAACCTGTCCTCAACTCTACCATTGTTGCAAAGGAGTGCGGGATGCATATTGAAACCGTGACCCTGATTATTCCCGGAATGAATGATAGTCCGGATGAAATCCGTGCTCTTATCCACTGGGTAGTGGAAAATATTGGGCCGGATACTCCCATGCATTTCACCGGATTTTATCCACAATATCATATGACTGATAAAATGCCGACGACTGTGGCAGTTCTTGAAAGAGCATGTGAAATTGCAAAAGAAGAGGGTATTCTGTACCCATACACCGGAAATGTAGGAAATACCGACTATCAGAATACGTATTGCCATTCCTGCGGTGCACAACTCATAGAAAGAAATGGATACAGGACTAAGATTGTCGGTCTTGACGGCACAACCTGTTCGGCATGTGGAGAGAACATTCCAATCGTCATCTGAAATTATTCAATCCATCCCTTTTCTTTCAGGTACTGGTATTCATGCTGCATGTTTTCGCGGTTTGCACTAACAAGTGCAGACATACGGACCCGCATCTGTGCATGCAATTCCTCCTGTTCGGGAAATTCAATCTGGTTTGTAATAGCATTTACAAGAATTTTCCCCATTTTTGTGGCTTCATTCTTTTGCTGTTCAAATTTTTCAGGGCCCTCTGCCATAATTGCCCCAACACTGCCGCACATGTTTGCTCCAAGTACCTGGAGGGTGTTTCCAAGATATGAAATCACGTCATCTGTACCGCCTCCACCACCGGTAGTGATGACAATACCGTATTTCCGGGTGAATGCCTGACAATGAATAATGTCTGCCATCCGGTCCAGCATGGTTTTAAGCTGGGCAGTAACGGCATTAATGTATACCGGAGTTCCAATTATCAGACCGTCAGCATTTTGCATTTTAGATAATATGTCTGCATAATCATCCTGAATTGGGCATTCTCCTGTCTGGTAACATTTCCCGCATCCTGTACAGTATCTGATGTCATACCTGCAAATATCAAGATATTCTATTTGTGCACCTGCATCTGCTGCTCCTGCAATTGCTGCCTCTACGAGCTGAAGCGTATTGCTGTTTTTTCCACGGGGGCTTGCATTTATTGCAAGAATCTTCATAACAGGACTGAAGAGGAGAAACAATAATAATTTTTGGATTTATTCCGGCATATGACAAGATTCTCGATACTTGTGTAAGCAGATTGAATTTCCAGTCATCCATTTCAGATGTTTCACCCCCTGAAAACCATTTTTGGGATGATCTGGGGGCGGTCTTTGACAGGTTTATCTTAATATGAATGCAAATCAGGTAAAAAATGTGATTGATACTGAAAGACTTTTAATTCTGTTATTGATTGTTTTTTATTCTTTTAAGAAATCATATGCGGAGATATTATTCGGTATCTGCAGTTACCACAATGTAGTAGTCTTCATCACAGCTGCCATATAGTTGTGAAACATATGATAGCGGTTCATTCGGATTAATTCGGGAAAGTGATTTACTGTCGACGTATTCTTTGTGGTCATCGGATACACGAATGAGATATGAACGAATGACAGTATTCATCTCAGGTTCATTGCCGGTGTTCGTGACATGGATACGTCCTTCCCAGTAACATGTGCCGTCAGGCTTCCAGTGCTGAACAAAATCCGGCACATCAATGACAAGATTTCCGTATACCTGTTCGCCGGTTGATGATGTGGGTGTGACAGTGTTGGGTATAACCATGATGTCATCATCTGTTATTCCATCAGGCACAGAATCCGTGCAGCCACCACATACTGTTAGAAATATGGTGCACAGTAAGGCTATTGAAATCCATAGGAATGTATCTTTCTTTGGTATTCTCATAAAGAACTCATCTTAATGATAAGAATATAGATATTTCTATAGGGTATGAACACAGAATCAGCCATTATATCGTATATCTGAAAGTAATGTCATATGAGATTATAATGCCCATTCACGCCTTTCATGTGCAATAATGGGATGTTATTTAATATCAACAGAGAATATCTGATCAGATTTTTCCCTGGGGATATGCTATATGGAAATAGTTCGTGAACACAGAAAATATGTTATTCCGGAAATTATTACCGGGGACAATTCACGAATTTTTGCCGGCAGATACACCAAAAATTTTCATGCTGATAATATTCTTATCGCGACAGATGAGAATCTCTTCTGCCAGAACTGGATGCGTGAAATCCTTCAGAGTCTGGATGAAACCGGGACAGAATATGTTATTTTTTCAGAAATTGAGGAAAATCCCCGGGATTATAATGTAATGGCAGGTGCGGACACATATCTGTGTGAAGAGTGTACCGGAATTCTTGCAATCGGGGGAGGCAGTGTTTTAGACTGTGCAAAGGGAATAGGAATAATTGCCGCAAATGGTGGAACAATTACGGATTATATTGGCGTTGATCTCGTCAGAAATCCAATGCCCCCGTTGATCTGCGTTCCAACGACTGCGGGAAGTGGAGCAGATGTTTCACAATATGCAGTCATCTGTAATACAAAACAGAAAACTAAGAATCTCATTATATCAAAATCCCTTGTTCCTGATGTGTCTCTCATTGATACCATCCCCCTGATGACACAACCCGATGATGTCACCATTCATTCCGGCATCGATACCTTCACACATGCACTTGAGGCATACGTATCCAATGGTTCGTCTCATTTTAGTGACATGCTGGCGATTGAATCAATAAAAGTCACCGCTGGTTTGTTTCCGTTTTCACGAGATGATGCAGATAATGCTGATTATCGGTTTCAGTCTCTTATGGCAAGTATGTATGCAGGAATTTCATTTTCCAATGCAGGACTTGGACTGATCCATGCAATGTCTCATGCTATTGGCGCCTTTTTTGATCTGCCACACGGGCTTGCAAGTTCAATTGCGATGCGGAGTGTTATTCAATATAATTATTCCTCATCTCCACGAAAATACCGAAAAATAGCAGATATCCTTGGTATTTCTGCAGGCATTTCCGATGATAAAGAAGTAGTAACGGCAATGGTAGATAAAATATCCTGGATGAGTGAGATGACGGATAATGTGCTGATGCTTTCTGAATATGGTGCCACAGAAGACGATATTCCATATTTAGTAGCACATACTGCTGTTGATCCTTGTATTGCAACAAATCCAAGGATACCTGATTCAGATGATCTCTTTCATCTGTTTGCTGGTGTCCTTTGAAAATCCACATTACGTGATGAATAATTTGGTAACTGTCTAATTTGTTCCTAAAACTGGTGCGTGGAAATGGCGAGTGGTAATAAGCGATATGAGGAAGATCTTAAAGAGATTCGAAACAGGATTATCGGGTTTGGTGAATCCTCGATAAAAAAGAGCTATTATCCTCAGCTCCAGTATAAACAGGAGGAACTGGAACGGTTCAGAGTAACACTTGACAGCACCCGTGACATTGTATTTATTCTTGAACCTTTAACGGGGCACATTATTGACGCCAACAGTCAGGCTGAGAAAATGCTTGGTTACACCAGCAAAGAACTCCTGAATATGACCATTTTTGATCTGGCAGATCATGGCAGGCTTCATAAGATTTTTGCAATGGTAGGATCTGAACCCGGTTCATCAGAAATAATCCAGACACCGGTGGTTGTGAGAGATGGGCAGGTAATACGAATGGAATTGAGTATTAGTTCTGCCCATTTTGAGAAGGATAATTATATAACTGTTTTATGCCGTGATATTACAGAACGCGAAGAGATGGAAGCGGCAATACGGTATTCGGAATTTCAATACCGAACAACAATTAATACCCTTCATGATATTCTTGTTGTCATTGACGAGTCATTTCGTATTATCATTTACAATGATGCATTTGAAACACTGTGTAGAAATAGTGGAGTTCGGGGAGATATTCAGGGGATGAATCTTAAAGCAATGGGTTCATTTTTCTCTTATGAGAAGGATTCGGGTTTTTTGAATTCTTTTGTATTACAGGATTATTTTGAAGAAGAGATTAAATACCGCTATAATGGGAAATTTGCAATATACTCCTTGCGAAATATGCCAATGGTTGAAAATGGTGTTTTTAAGCAGTCTGTGTTGTACATGAGGGATACAACAGAATATTTTGTTCTTGAAAATATGAAAAAAGAGGCATTTATCCAGATTGACAAAAATATGGAGCAGTTTGCTGTTTTAAATGACCATATAAGAAATCCCCTGCAGGTAATTCTCAGTATTATTGACCTTGAATGTAGTGATGAAGTGACTGAAAAGATTCTTCCGTACATCAAAGAGATTGATAATCTTATAAATAATCTGGATAACGGCTGGATTGAGTCAGAAAAGGTCAGAAATATGATTGTGAGGCATTATGGTATTTCGTTAATTGATCGTTCAGATATTTCTGATATCATTCGGTATCTGCAGGATAAATGTGAATCATAACAGTGATGGTATGCTGATTGTGCAGAATTTATAACCCATTATTACTATTCTGGAAAATAATGCCATTGATACAGAGCAATTAAAAAAAGAGAATTTCTAAAACTCCCGTTTATTTGAAGTACTTTTTGCATCCGGGCCCTACACGAATTCATTCCAAATATTACTAATTATGCAATTAAACAAGAATATAAGCATATTTCTAAATCCGGACGATAATTTGGAAACGTTGAGAGACGTACTGACTGGGAAAATTATGTCCAATTCCGGGGGAAAATTCGCACAAATATTAAAATTATACCGGGTGAATTTGTATCCATATTGGGTATTTCGATAATGGAATTGTCGTAATCCTTCATAATTGGATACCATATTTTTTGCAAATTATTTCTATCGACATATCCGTAATATTATTATGGTCTACAATAATTGTTTCCAAAATCCATATGAATCAATTGATATGGGAATTCGAATGATTAAATCAAAGGCAATATTGTGCACCTATTTTGAAAAGACTTTTGAATAATTGACTAAATTGTCATATCCGTAAAAATGAGGAAAAAATAAATACTGATTGGGGATATGCTATGGTAGAGAGAAGAATGTAATGACGTATTGGGATGGCTTTGTTTAACGTTATTGTGTTCAGGTTTTTGCCAGCAATAGTATTTGTGCAATGTGGCGATGACACTGAATGCCATTAAACGGAATTAAGTATGTGTGTATTGAGTAATCGTAGGATTGGGATAATCAAAACTTTGTCCTAGATCTGTCATGGCAGGGAAAACACCTTATGAAGTGATGCATAATTGATTTTCAAATTGGGGGTGGAGTAATATCCTTTATCTGACTGATTTCCTTCCCACCCATATGATGAAAGTGTTGGACAATCAGCTCAATGTATCCTCCCTTTCGATAAAGATTGGCCGTTCTCTTCTCTCTCGTTGTATGATAAGGAATCCACCTCGGTTTGAGCCAGATATTAATAGTATTGTGGACGGGCTGAAAAAGAACACGGGCGGTATCAGCGAATGTGAACCACAGGATGGGGGGATGAATGGTAATATTTCAGGTTGTGGTAATCAGAATGATAGTTGGGAGAACAGGTATGCAGGATGGAATATTTGTATGGTGAGTAGTAGATGACAGACGGAAACGAGCAAGTTTCAATCTTCCAATGGTTCCTGATCCTGGTGTTTGGATTATTATTGGTTGTAGCGGTTGCCGCAATTGTATTTGTTATCCTTGTACCTGCTGAGGGCGAACATTACACGGATTTTTATATTCTTGGAAAAGATGGGATTGCAGCAGATTATCCAGAACGAATTCACATCGGAGAGCCCGAAACGATAATCGTTGGTGTTCACAATCATGAGTACCGGGATATTACTTACCTTATGGAAATATATCTTCTGAACCAGACTACTGAAAATAATGAGGTAATTATCAACAGCATGGAGCCCCTAGATCGGTTCAGAGTTTCTCTGGAGCATGATCAACATGAGGAATTGGTATACACATTCATTGTCGATAAAACGGGATACAACCGCCTTGAATTTCTTCTCTTTGATGAGAATGCTCCTCCCGATCAGGTGATGGGAAAAGATCGGATCAATGCCAATTATCGCGATCTTTACCTCTCTATACAGATAGAAGAGTGAAGACCCCCTTTTTTCTCTTGTGGAATATTTTATAAATTTAAACATCCCTTTCCAAATATTAACATTGGTTCCATCATCAAAAATACGCAGAATCATTCCGATCATTATCAAGTTGAAATAATAATGCAGGAATCAGAACCGGTGTATCACTGAATTTATGGGGGGTGCCTAAATATACCCGATGAGGATATCGTTGAGGATATAGGAATAGGAATGAAAGTGGCAATTCTGGCAGGGCTGGTTGGTATTTTAATTATTCCTTGTGTTTTTGAGATCACCGGGGTGGATGTGATGCCGACGCCCATAACACCAATGTCAACTACTTTACCCTATGGCAAAATGTCTGGCACGAATTCCATCTTTATTGCAGCACATGACAGCAGTAGGGAAGCAAAATCCCAAGCTGATTATGTTTGTAATGGAATTCATGATCAAAAAGAGATAAATGCGGCAATTGATGCCCTTTCCAAAGGGGGCGAAGTGATCCTTTCCGAGGGAACATTCAGGTGCGATAACGCAATATATCCCCAGACAGATATTACCCTGCGTGGACAGGGCGATACGAAAACATTTCTGAAGTTAACGACATCGGGAGTAATTTTAATAGACAAAGAAAATGTCTCCCTCGATCAATTTCATATTTCAGGTAATGATTGTGATGAAGTTGTTGCCGGGCTGATTACCATACGGGCAGGCCATTGTACTGTCCACAATGTAACTGCAACATCTGACGAAACTGTACAAGCCATGTTCATGGTATTATCCACCGATTCAAGTGGATACAATAACATTATCGAAGACATTGAGTTTACAAACTGCAAGGCCATTGATGGTGGAGGATGGGGGTTCAGAACTTCTGCCAGTGGCACACACCAGTTGATACGAAACATTCGATATACGGATTGCCAGGCAATTAACTGTGGAAGATATGAACGCATTTATGAATGGGTCGGAGGATTCTTAATAAAAAATGAACATGATATTGAAAATGTAAGAATAACGAGGTGTATTGCAGAAGGAAACTGGGAATCAGGTTTCCATATAGAATATTCCGGCACGGGGACTGACATCCTATTTACCGATTGTATAGCGAACAATAATGGACAGAAACCATATCCAACAACATTTAAACAGGATTTCATGTCTGGATTTTTTATTGGAAGGGGAGATGTCACATTACAGAACTGTCATGCAGAGGGGAATGGTTTAGCCGGATTTTTCATTGATGATGGAACCGGGGTGAAATTATACGGTTGCACTGATGAAAATACTGCAATCACAAGAAGCGATTTTTCCCAATATAAACCAGCTTCGTTCTACATTATCAATACATATCCTGATAGCCCCATTGTGATGAAGAATTGCTCAAGTACAAATTCAAATGGGCGTGCACTCTACGTGGGTCCAAAAGAATATTCAACGAAAGCACGGGTGGAAAACTTTGTCATGACTAATGCAGCAGGAGTGGATGGAACTGCCATACAGCTTAATCATATCAGGTCGGGATCTGAGTTTGATATCCACGCTTCAGGGAACCGGGCATCAACTCTTATAAGAGTGTACAATTCTTTAGACTCGGATTATACCGGAAGTATTGTTTCAGATGTTGCCAAACCGATTGTTTTTGATGGATCTGACACCAAAAACACACTCGTTCATGATATTGAGATACTATCAAATACCCTCCCGGTAGGTTCAACAGGAATAACTATGACCGGCAATGTGCCAAAGGGAGCAGTACAGATAATAAACTGTCATGTGACTTCACCAAATTCATTTTTTGGTTTCCTTTCAGAAGGATGGTAGTTAATGAACCTATCATTGGAAATATGATTATTTTGCAAATATACGATTTCTTCAGAATTTGGTGCACAAGGAAGCATAAGATCGGTATGGATTTTACTCTCTTAAAATCCAGTACGTCGCTTGAGGGAGTCCCTTACCTACCTGAATTCAAATCCCATACCCACTACCCTGGCCCTCTGTAAAGATTTGAGTGGATATCCGGCCAACAATTATGAGTCTGGCAAACAAAAATTTCGCTTAAGACATACCTCCCCCATAGAAATCAAACGCTGGGACACCTCCCATAGTCTCTTTCAGGATATGAAAGGCTGACTCTTACCAGTCTGATATATTCCCCATTCTTACATTGGATCAATCACATTGTCGCCTATTTTCCGAAATGGAATCTTCCATTACACCGGGATAATTTTTCTCAGGTTTCTGATGAAAAGAAACACTTTTCCGCCATACTTGAGGTTTGCTCCCGACATATTCAGAACGTGATTTGGGTGAGAAAAACCCGGGGGGGGCGAGAAGAGATATGTCTGGGTTGAATAACCATCAAAATGGTTTGGATTTTAAGAATGGAGGGAATCACTCTATGAAAGTTCTTAAAGAATCATAAATCGGGGGACGCTTACTACTGAAATCGTCAAAAGAGATGTTGGGAATGAATCTTATGGTATCTGAAAGAAAGTGGTTAGATGCCATAATTTTAGATTTTAGCTATTTTCCTCAATATTAATTATTGATACAAATCCAAACATAATGAAATTTGTAATAATTAAATGGCAAGGCTCTGGCAATATTTTATATCATAGTGATGGAGGGCATTCATTTTTGATGCGTGAATTTTAGGAAGAAAGGCATATCAAATATCGTAAAATTTCAAAAGATAATTCCAAATCCTCAAAGAGATTGAAAGAAGATATTATATCCCACAAATATTTAATTATTTAAATTTTTGCATTAATTTTTGTTACATTTATCATGTACTGATAATCGCCAAGGATATGCAGTATATATTTGCATGTGTGATATGAACCCCCGTAACAAGATAGATATATTCATATGTATATCAC
Source organism: Methanogenium organophilum (assembly GCF_026684035.1). Lineage (NCBI taxonomy): Archaea > Methanobacteriati > Methanobacteriota > Methanomicrobia > Methanomicrobiales > Methanomicrobiaceae > Methanogenium > Methanogenium organophilum. The sequence continues at coordinate 2,511,633 of NZ_CP113361.1, read as the reverse complement.
ACGCACATATCACCAATGACATGAGGTGATGTCATACTATGAAAAAACATGTGACCAAATTGCTCTTGGGAGCGGCATTTCTTATCTGCCTTGTACAGGCGGTAAGTGCAGCCTCGCTTCTGGTTGCTGCAAGCGATAGCAGCGAACTATGGAAAAGTCAGGCTGACTATGTATGTGACGGAATTCATGACCAGAATGAGATTAATGCGGCAATTAATGCACTTCCCCAGGGGGGCGAGGTGATCCTTTCCGAAGGAACATTCATTTGTGATGAAGTGATTTATCCTCAGACAGGTATCACACTCAGCGGACAGGGTGATTCGAAAACATTCCTGAAGTTAACGAAAAATGGATCAATTATCGTTGACAAAGAATATGTCACACTCGAAAAATTTTATTATTCTGGAAAATCCCGCAATTGGGGCACCGGGGGGGTCATCACCATAAGGGCGGGACATTGTGCCGTCCATGATTTGACCGGAACATGCGATACGACTCAGATGGCTGTGTTCTTGGTGCAATCGTCCGATTCAAGCGGATACAACAAAATTATCGAAGACATTGAGTTTATAAACTGCAAGGCCATTGATAGTGGCGGATGGGGGTTCAGAACTTCTGCCAGTGGCACATACAAACTGATACGAAACATTCGGTATACGGATTGTCAGGCGATCAACTGTGGAAAATATGAACGGGTTTATGAATGGGTCGGAGGATTTTTAATAAAAAATGAGCATGATATTGAAAATCTTAGGATAACAAGGTGCATTGCGGAAGGATGCTGGGAATCAGGTTTCCACATAGAATATTCTGGAATTGGCACTGATATCATATTTACCGATTGTATAGCGAACAACAATGGACAGAAACCATATCCAACAACATTCAAACAGGATTTCATGTCTGGATTTTTCATTGGAAGGGGAGATGTCACATTGCAGAACTGTCATACGGAGGGGAACGGTTTAGCCGGATTTTTCATCGATGATGGATCTGGGGTGAAATTATACAATTGCACTGATGAAAATACTGCAATTACAAGAAACGACTTTTCCCAGTATAAGCCAGCCTCGTTCTTCATCATCAACACCTGGCCCAATAATCCCATTGTGATGAAGGATTGCACGAGTACAAACTCAAATGGACGAGGCCTCTATATAGGCTCAAAAGAATATTTGACGCAGGCTCAGATAGAAAACCTGGTTGTGACTAATGCAGCAGGCGTTGATGGAACTGCCATAGAACTTGATAGAATCAGGCCAGGATCTAGCTTTGATATCCACGCATCAGGGAACCAGGCATCAAATGTTATCAAAGTGTACAATTCTTTAGACTCGGATTACACCGGGAGTATTGTGTCGGATGTTGCTAAACCGATTGTCTTTGATGGATCTGACACCAGCAGCACACTCATTCATGATGTTGAAATACTATCAAATACACTCCCGGTAGGTTCAACAGGAGTTACATTGACCAGTGCGATTCCTTCTGGCGCAGTCCAGATCGAAAACTGTAATGTTGTTTCATCAACACCAACACCAACACCAACACCAACACCAACACCAACACCAACACCAACACCAACACCAACACCAACACCAACACCAACACCAACACCAACACCAACACCAACACCAACACCAACACCAACACCAACACCAACACCAACACCAACACCAACACCAACACCAACACCAACACCAACACCAACACCAACACCAACACCGATCCAGCCCTCTGGAGGGGTGTTGTTTGTCGTCGGGAAGACCACTCTGACTGCTGATGATGCAGCGGTAAAAGACCGTCTTGAAGACAGCGGTTACACAGTGGCAGTCGTGGACGATGCTGAAAGCTCTGCCCAGGATGCAGATGGTAGGGAACTGGTTATCATTTCCTCAAGCTGCCTATCAAAGAAAGTCAACAGCAAGTTCATGGATGTATCTGTCCCCGTAATTGTCTGGGAACCTGAAATCTATGATGATATGAAAATGACCGGCCCTGTCCTGTCAGAAGATTATAACTGGGAGGCAGGCCAGACACAGGTGCAGATTACCGACCGGTCCCACCCACTAGCGGCTGGCCTGAGTGGCACCGTTACGGTGACCAGTGCAGAAAATCTTCAGGCCTTTGGTGTACCAGGCAATGATTGCGCCGGTGTAGCATCTCTCTCAGATGACCCAAACAAATACGTTGTTTATGGGTATGAAAAGGATGCAGCAATGGTGGGTATGAACGCCCCCGCAAAGCGTGTGGGCTTTTTCCTTTATGATACATCCCCCACAATGTTAACAACGGATGGCTGGGCATTATTTGATGCAGCAGTTGCATGGTCTGTAAGTACCACGCCAACGCCAACACCAACGCCAACACCAACGCCAACACCAACGCCAACACCAACGCCAACACCAACACCAACACCGGTTGAGCCCTCTTGTGAGGTGCTGTTTGTTGTTGGTAATACAGACCTGAATGCAGGTGATACAGCAGTAAAGAGCCAGCTTGAAGCCAATGGTTATACACTGGCAATTGTGGACGATTATGCCAGCTCGGCCTCAGATGCAGAAGGTAAGGATCTGGTCATTATTTCTTCCACTGTCTTATCGAGATACGTCAACAGCAAATTCGTGGACGTATCAGTCCCGGTAATTACCTGGGAACCTGAAATCTCTGACGATATGAAAATGACCGGCCCTGTCCTGTCAGAAGATTATAACTGGGAAACAGGTCAGACCCAGGTGCAGATTACTGACCAGTCTCATCCACTAGCGGCCGGCCTGAGTGGCACCGTTACGGTGACCAGTGGAGATAATCTTCAGGCTTACGGTGTACCAGGCAATGATTGCGCCGCCGTAGCATCTCTCTCAGATGACCCAAACAAATACGTTGTTTATGGGTATGAAAAGGGTGCAGCAATGGTGGGTATGAACGCCCCCGCAAAGCGTGTGGGCTTCTTCCTTTATGATACATCTCCCTCAATGCTGACAACGGATGGCTGGGCATTATTTGATGCAGCAGTTGCATGGTCTGCTGGTTTTACACCAGCACCAGTTCTGAATCCTCCAGAAGCAGCGTTCAGTGCGGATGTTGTATCAGGAACCGCACCGCTGGAAGTTATCTTCTCAGATGAAAGCATTAACAGTCCTGACACATGGTTATGGAACTTTGGTGACGATTGGATGGCAAATGAACAGAATCCGTCACACACCTACACCGAAGCAGGTACATATACTGTCACTTTGGAAGTTACAAATTCTGATGGATCAGACATCGAAACAAAAACCAGCTACATATCCGTAGACGCTCCGGTACCTACCGAACCTGTGGCAGCGTTTGATGCTGACCAGGTAACAGGGCCAGCACCATTACAGGTATCTTTCACTGACATGAGCGAGGGCATCCCCGATTCATGGACATGGTTCTTTGGAGACGGGGAAGCCACATTTGAGCAGGCCCCAACACATACCTACACAGAGCCAGGTACATACCGGGTAACACTCGTTGTGCTCAATGAAGAAGGAATTGACTTTGAACAGAAATCAGAATTCATCACAGTTACCGATGAATGAAGATTAGATCAACACTCTTTTTTTGTTCATAAGAACGGGAATCTGTTCCATTCTGAACATTATGCAATAACTCTAATCGGGTATTTGGGAGAAAAACGCGTATTCTAATATTTCTATTTCCAAAAAATTCATCGAACCCACTTCTTGCAACAATTAATTAAATGACCTTTCGTTCACTCTTTCACATCACCAGGTTTGTGGTGTTCCTTTAGAGACAATTGCGCCGGTTTTATTCCCTGATCCATCCAGATCCATTTGCAAAACCCGGACACAGATTTATATTTTCCCTCCATGCGGTCGGGTTCAACTACCATATTCAGAATTATCAGGATAGAATCAAATAGAGAGAATTGTTATTGCCATTGTATCTCTCTTATTCCTGGATGAAGTGGATCCCAGAGCAGAGTTAAGCAAAGTCAGAGCAATGAGAAAATATAATCTTCATTCTGCCAGACCAAATACCAGTTAATAACAACTGGGACAATGAACATCAGATCAATAACGATAGATCAAATCTACTCTTACTATTGGAAGAATTAGTTGAAATATTCAGATAATTGATGGATAATGAACATTTAAGATATTAAAATATTATTTATTTATCTGCAAACATTATTTGACATTAATTTTATCTAATAGCTATTTGTGCACGTGTGGATTTATATACATTAAGTGCAATCCAGTGTCAATGAATACTGATATAAACGGGGTGTATATCAAACAACTAAAAGTCATACCCGATGAACGCGGGTGGTTGATGGAAATCCTGCGTTCTGATGATGAAATTTACACACAGTTTGGGCAGGTGTACTGTACAACAGCATATCCCGGTGTTGTCAAGGCATGGCACTACCACAAGAAGCAGACGGACAACTTCACCTGTGTCCACGGGATGATGAAGGTCGCTCTTTATGATGGCAGGGAGGATTCACCTACATACCAAAACCTTATCGAACTCTTCATCGGGGAGAAAAATCCGGCTCTTATCACCGTGCCGCCAGGAGTATATCATGGATTCAAGGCAATCGGAGATGAAACTGCCTTCTTCGTAAGTGTCCCCACGCTCCCCTATAACTATGCTGATCCGGATGAATTCAGATTGCCACCCGACACTGACGAAATACCCTACGACTGGGGCCTTGTCCCCGGCGTAAAACACGGCTAATCCATTTTGGGAGTGAGAGAAGATGCATCTGCTCGTCACCGGGGGCTGCGGTTTTATCGGCAGCAACTTTATCCGCCACATGCTCGAGAGTCATCCCGATATTTCGATCACAAACCTGGATGTCCTCACCTATGCAGGAAACACGGAAAATCTCAAAGATATAAAGGACGATCCCCGCTACACGTTTGTGCAGGGCGACATCTGTGATCGGTCAGCTGTGGATGGCGTCCTGGATCAATACCATATCAATACCATTGTCCACTTCGCGGCGGAGAGTCACGTGGATCGGTCCATCGCCGATGGTTCAGTCTTTGTGAAGACCAATGTGCTTGGGACCTTTACGATGCTGGACGCAGCGCTTGCGCACGGGATCGACCGTTTTGTCCATGTGTCAACCGATGAGGTCTACGGGAGTACTCCTGAGGGATCCTTTGTCGAGACCGACAACCTGAATCCCTCGAGTCCGTATTCATCGAGCAAGGCAGGGTCTGACCTTCTCGCCCTCTCGTACTGGCATACCCACCAGCTCCCGGTGATCGTGACCCGGTGCACGAATAATTATGGCCCTTTCCAGTATCCTGAAAAACTCATACCCCTCTTTGTGACAAATCTCATGGAGGGCAAGAAAGTCCCTGTTTATGGCACTGGCCAAAACATTCGTGACTGGCTCTATGTGATTGATCACTGCAGGGCAATCGACTTCCTGCTTGAGAACGGGCAACCTGGTGAGGCCTACAATATCGGCGGCGGCGAAGAAAAAACGAACCTTGAGATTACGGATACAATCCTCCGGCTGCTCGACAAAGACGAGTCGGTGATTGAGTATGTTGAGGACCGGAAAGGTCATGACTTCCGGTATTCCCTTGACTTCTCGAAACTCCGGAAGATGGGCTGGGAGCCCGCCTTCTCCTTTGACGAGGCGATGACGGCGACCGTGCAGTGGTATATCGATAACGAGTGGTGGTGGCGGCCCCTGAAGGAAGGGAGCCAATAATGGCCCAAAAGGTGCTGATCCTCGGGGCGTCCGGCATGCTTGGTACTGACCTGCAGAAGGTGTATCCGGATGCAGTCTGCCGGGGCCATGAGCTCGACATCACCGATGAAGCAGCGGTCTTTTCTTTCATTTCAGATCTGAAACCATCGCTCGTCATCAATGCAGCGGCCTTCACAAATGTCGATGGGTGTGAGGATCACGAGGATCTGGCGTTTGCGGTGAACGGGGAAGGGCCGGGATATATTGCTGCTGTCTGCCATGAGGTGGGAGCGACCCTTGTCCACTACAGCACTGATTATGTCTTTGACGGGTCGCAGGAACCATATACAGAGTCGGATATCCCGAACCCGATCAATGTCTATGGTGCCTCGAAACTCCGGGGTGAGCGGGCGATCATGGCTGCAATGGAAGATTACCGGATCATCCGGACCTCGTGGCTCTTCGGCCAGAACGGCCCGAACTTTGTTGACACGATGCTCCGGATTTCTGATGAGATGGAGACGGTCCGGGTTGTTGAAGATCAGTATGGGAAACCTACCTATACTGTCGATCTCGCTGCAAAGACACTGGTAATCGCTAACGGTGAACCGGGAATGTATCACATCACAAATGAAGGTGTCTGCTCTTGGTTCGAGTTTGCCTCGGCAATTATCCCAAATGTCGAGCCCTGTTCGTCTGAGGAATTCATCCGGCCGGCAAAACGGCCGAAGTTTTCGGTCCTTGAGAATACAAAGACCTGCCCGATGCGTCCGTGGCAGGCTGCCCTGAAAGAATACCTGGGAACAAAAAACATGGAGACATCATTATGAAAGGAATCATTCTCGCCGGCGGGACCGGGTCCCGTCTCCACCCCCTCACCAAGGTGACAAACAAGCACCTGCTGCCCGTCTATGACAAACCGATGATCTACTATCCGCTTGAGACTCTCATTGACGCAGGGATAACAGAGATCATGATTGTCTCCGGTAAAGGCCATGCCGGTGACTTCCTTGAACTCCTTGGTTCCGGCTCGGAGTTTGGTGTTCGTATTACCTACGAGATCCAGGACGAGGCCGGAGGCATTGCACAGGCGCTCGGGCTTGCGGAGCGATGGGCCAGGAAGGAGGACGTGGCAGTTATTCTTGGGGATAACATCTTTCAGGATAATGTCAGGAAGGATGTCGAGATGTTCGATGGTGGGGCGAAGATCTTCCTCAAGGAAGTCTCCGATCCCCATCGCTTCGGCGTTGCCGAGGTAGACGGCGATCAGGTAGTTGGCATCGAAGAGAAGCCGAAAGAGCCAAAATCGAACAATGCTGTCACCGGCCTTTACTTCTATGACGGCCGTGTGTTTGACAGTATTAAAAAGCTCACACCCTCCGGACGCGGCGAGCTTGAAATTACAGATGTCAACAACTCTTACATCAGGCGGGGTGCAATGCAATTTGCGATGCTTGAGGGATTCTGGAGCGATGCAGGGACGTTTGACAGTTTACTGAAGGCGAGCATATTGGTCCAGAAAAAAGCAATGACTGAATAATCTCCTCCAATCATTTGATAATTTGATTCAAAAAAGAGAGGCGAATAGAAGATGGAAAACTGTGAGAAATCGGTAATGATTATCACGCTTAATATGATTCCTTATAGCCAATGGGGCTGGTGCCAACGGATGTATTATCTGGCGGATTATCTTCAGGACCATTGTTATAATGTATATGTCGTCCACTCCCAAAATGCAGAATATTATGGTAACTATGGCAACACAATTCGATTTCATTCAATACCAGTTGGTTCTCCAAATATGCCAATATCTTCAGAGAACAATCTGGAATCTGAGGGTGAGAAAAATGAAAGCTATTTAAAAAAGAAAATGATTGGCAGTGCGAAACATATTTTTTATAAATCAAATATCATTTCACTTGAAAAGGGAATTTTTAACGAGCCAAATTGTGGTATGGGAGTGGCTGGTTACAGATTTATCAGAAATGCACGGGAACAAATATTGAATACCATATCTGAAAAAGGGATTAAGAATATCATAATAAGCGGGCCTCCATTTTCGCTTTTTTGTCTGGTTCAACAGATAAAAAAGCGTTTCCCGGAAGTGAATATTATTATGGACTACCGGGATCCATGGAACACTCCTCATTTATCATATCCTATTTCAAAGCATATTGAGCAGAATGCTCTAAAGCATGCAGATAAAGTCGTATTTTTAAATGAGAGAATGCTCTTAGATGCTTCATCGAAATTTAACCTTTCAAAAGAAAAATGTGAGGTTGTCCTAAACGGCTATTCCAAACAGAATTGGGACAAGGTTTTGAAGAACGCAAAAAATCGTGGGACTGTTTCCGGGCAAACATATTCAGATAGGATGATTATTGGATACATCGGAGGAATTTCGTTTGATAATAGGGGATACAGAAATATTTCTTCATTCCTGGATGCATATGATATTTTTCAGGAAAACAAAAATGTCCTGCTAAGATTTGTCGGCGCCGAGACATCCCAAAAAATTGAAGACATTAAAAATCACTTCCCTGGAACTCTTGAAGTATTGCCCCCTGTTGATACACAAACATCTCTACAATATATGTTGGAGTGCGATGTGCTGTTTCTGATTCACACAGACACTAAAACAAGTCGATATGTGTTAACAGGAAAATTTTTTGATTATATTCGAAGTGGGAAAGTAATTTTTGGTGTCGCTGGTAGCGATAATACCTATTTTCTCGAACTTATCCGAAAACATCATCTGGGAATTGGATGTTTATCTCAATCCACACACATTTTGGACAGCCTTGAACTGCTTTATAAGAAATGGGAGGATGGGACGCTCGAAGAACTGAGGAATGATAAGGGGTTGGATCTTGATAGTCTGTCCCGAAATGCACAGAATAGCAGGTATTTGGAATTACTTGGAGATTTAGAACCGACATATAGTATGGAATTGGTCACATGATTTTATCTTCAACCCATTACCAGTATTGCCATTGTTTGCCTCCAATTGTGATATGGAGGTCCTGTGGAGCATAATTAAATGTTTATTGTTGTAAGGATGATGTCTGATGGAATTCAATCTGAAAAATAATACGGAAACAACCCCTCATGTATCGATCATTATTCTGAACTGGAATGGATGGAAGGATACGATTGAATGTCTGGAGTCTGTTTATCAGATAACATATCCCAATTATGATGTAATCGTTGTGGATAATGGATCAGAAAATGATTCATTAGAGCAGATCAGAAATTATTGCCAGGGTAATACTCCCATTCAGTCGGATTTTGTAAAATTCCAGATTGATAACAAACCTATTCACATTATTGAATATGAGGCAAGTGACCCTAAGACATCATTGTCCCAGAAAACATTCTTGCAATCAATACCGCCAAATAAGAGATTAAGATTGGTAAAAAATGATAAAAACGAAGGTTTTACTGAAGGCAATAACATTGCGATGAGATTTGCTATTAATTATCTGAACTCAGATTATGTTTTGCTTCTCAATAATGACACAGTCGTTGATAGAAATTTTCTGACAGAACTAATACATGTTGGTGAACGTGGCAATTGCATTGGATTTGTCGGACCCAAAATTTATCAGTATAATTATAATGGGAGCAAAAATACGATCCAATTTGCAGGAGGCAAACAAAATATCTGGATTTTCCGTACCAGGCATATTGGATTAAATGAAATTGATGTTGGGCAATATGACAAAAACTATGATGTTGATTATGTGCATGGTTCATGTTTATTAGCAAAGGTCAGTATGGTAAAAAAGATTGGTATGTTGGATAATACCTACGTTTCATTTAGAGAAGAAAATGACTGGGGCATACGGGGATTTAGAGGAGGTTGGAAATCTGTTTATGCATATCGTTCGAAGATTTGGCATAAAGGAGGTGGTTCAACAAAAATTGGGAAAGGAAGATCTATTGCAATATACTACATGGTCCGAAATGAGTTTTTATTTATGAAAAAACATGCAAAAAATTCTCAGCAATTCGTTTATCTCTGCAATTTTTTTATTCGAAAATTTTGGTATACCATTGGGATACTGTTAATCCATCAAAGAAACGTAAATTCTACCAAAGCTTACCTGAACGGTACAAAGGACGGATTGAAAATATTAATGAATTTTGAATAATTCATGTATAATTAATTTATAAAATATTTAGCCCATACTGGCTTATGATCCAATCATACGACGGCTATACCTATTATTTGGAAGCAGACTGATCATCTCTGGGTATTAAGAGAGTGAAACCATGAAATCATTTCAAATTAAATGAAAAAGGAATGAACTTTTTAATGTTCGGATCTGCCAGGACAACATATAGGTAATAGGCAATAAAAATTAAACACGATAATACTAATATAATTATAGAATTTAGCGCAAGTAATTTAGCAAATATAAGAATTACAATTGCTGGAATCGTTATACCAAATGACTTCCCAATTACTCGAATTATATTTTTCCGCGGCATTCCGGCCATACCTACAAGCATCACAAAAAAAATACCATAAATCAAAATTCCAGAAAATGATAATAAGCCAAGAGCAATAACCACACTTCCCATCATGCCACCAACAAACAGAGATATAATTCGTGTAATGAAATTAAATCCACTAAATATTAGTCCAAAACTCTGTTTTTCCAGTACAACGTATATTGTACTTAATGGCGCATATAAAAACCAGATTATGGTCCAAAAACTCAATATTTGTGCATATAATCCTGCCTCCTCCCATGCACTTCCAAATACCACCGAAAAAATATCCGGCCCGACAATTCCAACGATCAACATCGGGAGTAACCCAACTTTAAGGAGAACTTCAGATATTGTTTCCACAAATGAGGCGAGATCACCGCTTCTGTATTCTACTGACGCCTGCTGAAAAAATACCTGAGATATCGAACCACCGATCAAAGTCATAGGCAGTTGAAGTACCATAAAACCAAGTGAATAATAACCAACTATAACCGGAGAAAAAAACGCTGCCAGGATAAACGTCGGTAAATGCCACGAAAGAGTGTTTAACAGTGCCGAACCGCTATCAATCAGAGGGAATTTTTTGTAACGCTTTAGCCCTTCCAGCATTTTCTTCCAGGAGATGCTTTCACGCAGAAGGACACGATCGTCTCGCCAGATCTGTCCTCCAAGCACTGCAGTTGAGACAGAAGAACCTATTAGGTTTGCACCAATGAGGCTTCCTCCTGTTGTATACCCTGCTAATCCGGCCCCCAACTTTACACCCGTTCCTGTAACAGAACTGATAATATTAGCAATCGAAAGGCGTCCGAAAAGTTTGGTACGTGAATTCCAGTAGTTCAGTGACAGAAAGACACCGTTAACAAAAACAAATAGTGGAATTATGATTAGGTATGGTGCAAGATCAGGCGCCTGAAGCAGGGAAATAAGGAAATCTCCACCAAAATAAAAAATTGGTATAGTTAGTATACTGACCATTACCGCACAGAGTAGGCAAATACCCAACAGATTTGCAGCTTCGCGATCATCATCGGGAAGCATAATCGCAAGTTCGTACCGTACGCAGGCAATGATTCCTATGATGCCCATAATTGAAGTAAAGATAGCAAGTAATCCAAAGGCTTCAGGACCATAGAGACGAGTGAGAACCGGTGAGGATAAAACTATGATAATCTGGGCAAATGTGGTGCCGGTTACAAGTTTTAAAACATCTTTGGCAAAAGACTGGCTATCAAACAAGGTCATTTAATCTATAGCTATTGCAATTGGGAATAAAACCATCTGTAAGAACTAATAAGATCAAATAAATATATTGATCAAACCAGGACATTACGACATCAATACAATATCTGTCCCATGATAAATCATCGGATAGGCAAAAGTTGTTTTCCGGTTTTCTCATAGTACCTTTCCTTCCGGCATGAGAGATCACTTGTAATACACCTCTGCACCACCGTTGGCAAAGATTTTATTTCGATTCAGAAAAACGCTCATTGAATCATTATTCATTATGGTCGTAGCTGTCGTTTCATGTTCTTCAGTTCGACTTTGTTTTTCCATAATATTGTATGTCCCCAAATAGAGGTACGCGTGCCCCCACATTTTACTCGAATTATCAGGCAAAGTTTCCGTGTATAAATATCCAAAACTTTTGAATAAATTTCTCCGTATTTCATCAACAAAGATCAGATCATTATGCACACTGTCCAGCCATTGGGCACCTGAAACTTCCCGATCATTGAAGAGTTCAGAGTCTGTGGTGCTTTCAATGGCTGTATGGTCCAACGCTATAGACGTTGATTTGCCCGTTGCAATTTCATCAACAAATCCGGAATTAAATAATAGAAAAATCACGAAAAATATTGAGATCGCCCCATATGAATTGCCTTTGAAGAAATGTCTGAAAATAATACTAAAGACGATCAACGCACCGATTATACAGAACGGTGCCAAAAAAATGAGGGTTATATGGTACAGCCTTGTTGTATTGAGTGCGTTGGCAAAATATGGTATGGTAACGCCGCCAACGCAGATTAAAAAATTTATTTCAGAAAAAGCAACATACTCGTTCTCAAATTTGAATTTGTCTCTTAAAATCACGCAGATAAAGAGTCCAACAATAATAAAAAATATTGTCACAAAATGCAGATATTTGGTAATGGTATGCAACATTGATGTGGCCTCCGTGACGATGACACTCATTCCCTGCGCAGCCTCAGGATTCATAAAGTCATCAGAGATACTGGTCACAATCCGTTCGCCAATAGCAATAACCGAGTCAAGAACGGATCCACTCGAGAAGGTAATGTACCAAAAAATGGTAAACATTATAAAGAACAATACATAAGCCAGAGTTATTGTCCTGAACGGTACTGGTATTTGACCGGAATTTCCCTGAGATTTATCAACAATTTTTCGTATTTTGGAATAAATGATCTCTTTGAATGCCCAAATCTTCGAATTTTCCATTAAAATCAAGAGTATCCACACAGCAATGAGAGAGAACAGGTATATCCATGTCAGGCCATAATGGGATACGATAATTGAAGCACCAAATAGGTACAGTAAATGTAGACTCTTTCTTCTGTCCATCGTTTTATCGATCATCACCAAAATTGTCAGGACAAGGAATAATTCTGCTATTTGCTGCCGTGCCAATGCGAGCATTTCAGAATAGAAAGTAAAAATCGAGATGAAAAAGAACATTGAAAAGAATGCGATTTTCATATTCGTTTGTTTTTTTACTGCAACATATAATCCCAGAGGTACCAATGAAAATATGAAGGGATAAATTATTTTCAGTACCCAGACCGGATCCATGTCACATATAGATGAAAAAAAGGGTATAAGAGAAACAATACTTAGCATTGCATTGGTATTTGCACGAATTGTTGAATCCCAGAATGAATTCTCGATCACCAGATTAGCAAGGTAATATTCATGAAAGATGTCCCACCCCCATAGATTCATCGATATGAGTGATTTATGAAACAAAAGAGAAAGTGTCAGCACAAAAATAGCCAAAGGATAGAATTTTGTCGGAATAACCTTATCAAAACCGATCAATATGGCAACCAGTGCAATTACAACGATCATGAACATCAGGAGAATGTTATTATGATGAACATTCATCAGGTGTGTCCCCAGCACAGATAGACAGGGGATGAGAAGCAAACCAAAAATTACCGGATAGTCCTTTCTATCAATGTTGATGAAATGTGGAATTGCAAATTCTTTATCACGAATATAACAAAGAATGCAAAGGATTAGAATAATCCCGCTTATTGTGAGTATCATCGGAATTGTCGAAAATGGCCTTTGAATTCCAAAAAACGGATAAACAATGTTCATGACACATCCGGTAAACATTAACACTGCAATGCTTGATCCAATTGAATAGAGCAGCGTTTCTGATGACTTAAGGTTATGCATCCCAAGAATTCTAAGAACCAGCATCCCAGGGATATATATGATATATAAAAAACTGATGAGTTGTCGTAAGACCGGGATTGAGAATCCTAAATATTCAAGGGTTATCAGACCCACTAAAACGAGATGGAGGGCAATAACTAGTTTTAGTAAAGGAATAATTGGCCAATCATTCATTTGAAAAGGATCTGATAATTTCATTTTGTTCTCCATAAATTTACCTACCCATAGGAAATCTGGTTAAATGAGTCTCTCTGACAAAAACAAATTTATCCCATTTCTCTTTGAGAGGAATTCCCGGAATTCCGGAACAATCGCGTGTTCAACAAGGATTCCTGTAATAAATCCGGTTTTAATTTAATCAGGATATTTGTTCTCGTATCCCTTCTTTGAGCATTGCTCTTTAACAGCGTGAAAATCATCCTGGCCAGACTCTTAGGATCCAAAGGCGACATGAATTTTCCAGCCCCCCTTTCAAGCAAATCCTCTGAAATACTGTTGTTAACATCTGCCATTTTCACCGGTTTTCCAAATCCGTATGTCCGTATAATGATATCATTTTCAGAGATTTGGCTATGGTAAAAGGAAAACACTCCGTGTTTCTCAAATAATGACATCTCCGGATCACAGGGAACGAGATCATTGTGAATAATAAACCCCATTTTCATTGCCTGTTTCATTCATTTCCTGTAGATTTTCATAATCTGGACCAGCGAATTGAGTAACAGTCCTGACGATATGAGGAGGAATCCAAGAAGTACCGCTACAGCACTCACCATCGTAAGAATGAACGGGAATTCCATAGGAAACGCGAAATATCCGGCTAAAAGTCCAAATAGAGCAATTAACGCGCCGGTAAATACAAATACCAACATTGGACGCTTATATCCAACGGTCCCTATCAGATCGTACAGAGGTCCAAGACCTTGCGTAAATGCATTTTTCTTATGAAAATTCGGATCACCGTATGCTACCTCTATGGGGACTTCGGTGATCTGCAAATTTCGTGAGGCGAAGTGATTGATCATATCAAATTCAATACTGTAGCCCTCGGAGCTGAAATCAAGGTTATTTATGGCCTTAGTGCTCAATGCCCTGAACCCTGATGTCGAATCGGTTGTTTTTGTCTTTGCTCCAAAATTTGTGAATGCACCCAGTGTTTTCTGCCCGATCATTCGATAAGCAGGAATAGCAGATTCCTTTCCAAGGTATCGCGAACCGATAACAAGATCAGCCTCGCCTCTGAGGACGGGTTCAACGATGGCAGGAATGTCGTCAGGATTATGCTGTCCATCTCCGTCAAACATCACTGCTGTTGTGTAACCCTCCTGTTTTAGCAGTTCAAACCCATACATCAGAGCTTGTGCTTTACCCTGATTTTTTTCAAGCTGAATTACCGTTGCACCAGCAAGCCTGGCAATATCTGCTGTTTTGTCATTTGAACCGTCATCGATGACAATGACATGATCAACATACTTCTTCGTCTTCAGGACGAGACTTCCAATCGACAAAGCTTCATTGTAAGCCGGGATAATTGCAGACAGTTTATTGTATTGTATCGAATCCAAATTGACGGGGGTCTTTGTCGGAGTTGATTTTCTACCTACCTGATTCTGTATAGGATCCAAATTGACGGGGGGCTTTATCAGGGTCGATTTATTTACGATCTGATTCTGCATAGGATCCATATTGATTGAAGTCTTTGTCGGATTCGATTTACTTACTACCTGATTCTGTATTTGTTGCATATATTCCTCCCTTTTCATTAATCCTGAGTGAAATTTACTACTGTTCTGATGCAAATGCTGAGATTGGTAACATTGTGCGTAGTGGTGGCATTATAGTATAAATATGTATTCCAAATTCCAAAAACAACCAAATCCCCATATTTATTTTATTAAATAATAATACTGGCAAATTGGGCACAAATACAGAAATTGGCGGACAAATGGAACTAAATAAAATTTAGTTATTTCATTAATTCAAATTGTGGAAATGTATTATATTATTTATAATATTCGTTTTTATTCCCAACACACATTCGTTTGAGCACCTGACAGATTTCATTGTCATCACAACTATTACCAGTACATATAACAGAATCTGCCCGAATAACCGCCAGTGACCAGCCCATGCTAATATTTCAAAGTGTCTGTGCTCAAGACACCGACTGGCACTCACCCATCATGGCGGGGACCATTAGATTTTGCCACGATTAGGCAAAAAACCATTCCGCCATAAAGGTTTCTATAAAATCAACGGGATCGATCCACGCCCACACAATGATTATTCTTTTCTTTCGGTTTGACAGGAAATTTCAGGATGCCTGAATTTTTAGGTACAATCATTTTATCGTCTATCTTACCGGTTGCCCTTCAGCCATTAATCATCCTCCTGATTCTTTTAGCCTTCTCCATAATTTTGGATTGTTCACTTCGATCATTCCAGAGATTTTCATGAGATAGCCAATACAGAAGTTCTGCGTATTGGTATTGAACACGCTCTCCTTGTTCCAGAGGTAAAAGGTGTGTATGAGGATAGAATAATGGGATAAGTGAAGATATACCAGCTAAATTTACCAATTGCCAATGATAATGTGCTTTATAGTCCGAAAATATCCAAAACCATTGGCATTATCACTGATAATCAGGCGATTTCGGGACTTATGTCTGTGAGGTGATGCCAGTTTTCTTTCCAGTGATCCATTTTGGATAATCTGTTCAATAAATACGGAAAATTTGAAGGAATGATTTTCTTATTATTGAAAAACTCTCAAAAGAAATACTACCGACTACCTTTGAATGTAAGTGAGGCAGCAAATGTGGAATATGGGCCAATAGGAATTTCCGAGGAGTATACACACCAGGAAACCCGCTCCAGATAAGGACGATTATCCTGTTTTACACTTTCACAGTGATTTTATTTCCTCTTATAGACATTCATCAAAAATTGAGAAACCATATAATCGGGTTTAGAATTTCTAAGACCCAATGAAAACAAATTCACACCCCATTTCCATTTCTGCTGATTCGGAATTATTACTGAAAATAATTACCGGAGATTCCCCCTTAAACATATTTTGATGCCGGGATAGCATCTTATGCCTTTCCGGAGGATAGTTAGAATAACTGAGAATTAACGGTACAAAAGTATGCTGATATGGGGATTCGAACCCCAGTCGCTGGCGTGAAAGGCCAGCATGATTGGCCCCTACACTATATCAGCAGTAGGCACGCTTGTGCCTGAATATATACGGGTCATTCTGATTTATATTTTTCGCATTGAACTTTACCACAAAAATCCGGATGAAAATATGGAAAAAATTAGTAAACAGGAGTGCCCTCTGTCTCTGTCTTGAGTGTGAATCCGGCCATCAGCTGTTTGACAACCGGCCCTGGTTTTCCTGTGCCTATTTCACGGCCATCAATTTTTGTTACAGGTGCAACTTCTGCTGCAGATCCGGTGACAATGACTTCGTCAGCGGTATAGAGATCAAAATACCCCAGGTTCTGTTCCAGCACCGGAATGCCCATTTCATCCGCAACTTCAAGGAGCACCATTCGGGTTATCCCCCTGAGGTTATTCAGGGTATGCGGCGTGATGATGACACCGTTTTTCACTACATAGATGTTGTCTCCGGACCCTTCTGCAACATACCCGTTTGTATCAAAGAAGATTGCCTCGTCGCCACCCTTATAATTGGCTTCAATCTTTGCCATTATATTGTTCAGGTAATTGAGACTCTTTACATTCGGGGGGAGCGATTGTGCCGGATTCCTTCTGATGGAGCAGGTAATAGCAGTGAGACCCTTATCATAGAGGTCACCGTACATGGCGCCCCATCCGGTTGCAATCACAATAATGGTGGGCGTCGCGCATTTATTTGGATCAAGTCCAAGATCACCGACACCTCGCGTTATAATCGGGCGTATATAGGCGTCTTTGAGGTCATTTTTCCGAAGTGTCTCAAGAATGGCTTCCTCCATCTCCTCTTTTGTGATTGGTATCTTCAGGTCGATGGTTTTTGCAGAATCCCACATCCTTTCGATATGTTCCCGGAGGCGAAACACCCTCCCGTTATAGGCACGAATGCCTTCAAAAACGCCGTCTCCGTAGAGCAGACCATGGTCAAAGACAGATACTTTTGCGTCCTCTTCCTGGACAAACTCTCCGTTCAGGTAAATCAGCATACAATAGTATACTCAGTGGATAATCAAATGGTTTGTGTCTGAAGATTCCGGAATAAAAAGAGTTATTCAAAATGGTTCCTGCACGTCTCGGTGAAATGCCTGAACATATCGGGAACGGAAGATGGATGCAGATGAGTATATCCTGCAATGGTATTGTTGCAAATCGCTCCGTCCCGGTTATCCCGGATGCCTTTCCCACGGGTAAGCCGATATGCATATTCGGTGTCATCTGCGAGGCGCACATCAGTATGATGGAATTCATGCCCGGCAAAAAAACCTCCCCCAAGAGGGCTTTTATCCGATGCAATTCCTTCCACATACCCAATGACCCGTTTCACCGGCATTCGTGTTTCACCTTCGAACACACCCGCCATTGCATAATGTTCGTCTGTTGTTCGTCCGTCATACCCGGAACCAAGAATCAGATCTTCTGTGAGATAGATGAGTCCGCCGCATTCCGCATAGATGGGGGCGCCATTTGCAGATACTTCCCGGATGGCGTCCCGCATCCGGGTGTTGTCTTCCAGTTTGTCCGCAAAGAGTTCAGGATATCCCCCGCCGATGATATACCCGTCCGCATCCGGCAGTCGGTCATGTATCGGACTGAAAAACACTGGTTCTGCACCCAGTGCACGGAGAATATCAAAGAGATCGTTGTAGTAAAAATTGAATGATTCATCAAGGGCAATGCCAATTTTTATGTCTGTTTCGGCTGCCGGACGAAACAGTGCGGGCTGTTTTTGGGGTGCGGGTGATTCCTTTGCGATATCAAGAAGCTGGTCAAAATCGACATGATTCCCGATGATCCGGGTGATTACCTGTATTTTTTCAGTGAATACTGATTTTTGTGACCCTTCAAGGAATGGCACCAGGCCCAAATGCCGCATGGTGAGTTTCATCTCTTCACTCCGGGGAATCGCACCAATGACCGGAATGCCGCATGCATGTTCGATTGCTTTTGTTGCTTTTTCCCGGTGTATCCCGCCTTTCACCTGATTGAGAATGACGCCTTTAATACGGACTGCCGGGTCAAACATTTGGAATCCTTTCACCAGTGCTGCTGCACTGCGGGTAATGCTTCGGGCATCCACCACCAGAATAACCGGCAGATCAAGGGTCTTTGCGATACTTGCAGTTGACCCCCTGTCTGTCAGGGCATCAGATCCTTCATAGAGGCCCCGGACGCCTTCAACAATGGAGATGTCCGCCCCGATTGCACCATTCGCATACACATCATGAATCAGCGGAGTGTCCATGACGAAACTATCCAGGTTTCTGCATGCCCTGCCGGTAACGCCGGTGAGATATGAGGGATCAATATAGTCCATGGCCACTTTAAACGGCTGGACAATATTCTCTTCGGAAAGCAGTGCTGCTATCGCAAGGGTGATGCTTGTTTTCCCACTTCCTGAACGGTCTCCGGTGATGAGAAGACTCTTCATAAAAGACTCCGTATCGTCTCCCCGAATTCACTTGCAACAATTTCATGAACGCCAAGCGTTTTCGGGTGCAGGTCAATTTCTACAACGACGTGCTGGTGGCCGATGTCACGTAACGGTTCAACCTGCCGGGGACCGTTAGTAATGGAAAACATCTCAACTCCTTCGGTGTATTGCGGGGGAATTGCATGAGGTACGCCTGCCACAACAGCGAAATCCGGTTTGGCTTTCTGTATGATTTCTCCCAGCGCATCTCCCAGGACACCATATTCATCAAGGGCACCGGTCAGAATCGGTTCGATATCATGCGCCTTCAGACCATTCCTGATATTTTCCGCATCCCGTCGTACCTTTGCAAGGCCCAGATCAGAGAGATTTGCATAGTACCGGATGTCCGCCTCAGGAGACGATTCATGGACGGCAACCATAATGTCTGCGAACATATATGCGGTCTCCTTTTTTGCATTCAGGATTACAAGCCCTTTTTTTCCGGCACCGATGCATTCGAGGAGGCGCCCTGCTGCAATATGTTTGAGATCACCGCGGGAAGGTTCGATATATGGTTTGCATGCAGCCCCCCGTGTCCGTTCAACTTCATTTGCACCGATAAGGAGCCGTTTCTGACGGTCCAGTTCTTCAACACTAATCCATCCGGCATCTGCAGCAGGACGGAGTGCCGCCATGACTCCATCAATATTTTCCCGAAATCCTGCATGAATATCCATAGCAATTGCTGGTGTATGGATTCCGGAATCGCGGATGGCCGCCTCCATATCCTCACCGATGATCATCGAGACACAGGTGCCGACAACCGCAATTCGTGAGGGCGAAAAGGTTTCTTCTGCATATCTCAGGACACGTTCAAGTGCGTCCTGTCCCCCGAAGATGAACTCATTGTCGCCAAGGGATGTTGTCAGTACCCGCAGTCCGTCTTCTTCGAGGAGGCGTGCATGTTTAAACGAGCATCCTGATGGTCCGTGTAGAATGGCAAGGTCACATCCCAGATCACGGGCGGTATAGAGGGCGGCAACAATCGAACTGGGTCGTGGCTGAATGTACTGCATATGTTTTATCTCCAGGTTTTCACAGCGAGCACGATAACTCCTGCATGTGATATGGTCTTGGCATATTCCTCCCCCTCTGCAAGGGTAGAAAGATGGACGCATGGGTATGACAACTGGGATTCTGTATCATCCGGGTAGGCACTGCCCACCAGTATAACAGAGTCCGGTTCAGTTGTTTCAATTACGTGTTTGATATCTGTGAGAGAAAAGCCTTCGCAGATATTCTCTGCTTCAGCACCGATAACAAGATGCACCGGTGATTCCGGGAGGATAGTCCTACCATATCGGACTGCTTCAATGGCGGTTTTTTGTGATGTACCGGAATTTGCGTCATCAATTAGTACCGATGAGCCAACCGGCGTGGCATGGAGTCTTCCCGGAAGGGCGGTAAATGTTCTGAGAAGATCTGGTGAGTATCCCAAAATGCATGCTGCAGCGGCGGCAGTCTGTATGGCATTTCGGTAAGCGGTGAGACAGAGGAGGGAATTGGTGAATGATCCCTCCCTCCCCTTGTATGACCATGTGCAAACCGCATCTTCGCAGGAGACAATATCTTCTGCGTGGAGGATTCGCTCATCCTCCCAGGATATGCCGGGTGCGGCGAGAATGGTCTTGCAGGAGAGAAGCATCCCCTTTTTGATCTCTGCTGCATGCTTTTTTCCGCCTGCACAGAGGTAATCCTCATCTGATGTCAGAATGCCAAGAGTACCTATGCCACTGACCCCCAGAGATTCCTCTGCAATCAGCCAGCCACCGGAGGCAATGGCCATCTTTGCTGCGACAATGGTCGATGCAGGGGTGATGCTTTTTTTGCCTAACACCGTTTGTGACGGAAATTCAGTAATCCCGACAGAAGAGAGCAGAATACCGGATCCCGGAAGAATAGATGCAAGTGCATGCGCCGTGGTCGTTTTCCCCCGTGCTCCGGTGATTTCTACGGTAAAACGGGGACAGGTTTTTCCCAGACAAAAGGGAGTCATCTGGTGATGCGTCCGGTACTGTGCTGTCATCTGCATCAGGGGATGGCCAGGGTCGAGATGGACCGGTGCTGCGATGATATCATATGTCCGTTTCAGTGCCTCATCAACTGAGATACTGCCGTCTCCACGGTACACATCAACAGTGTCAACACGATGACCCTGCAATAAAAGATGGCGGGATATTTCGGTCCCGCCATGGATGGTGTCAACCACCAGAATATACATATGAATCAGGACTGATTGTTCAGTACTGCATCTGCGTTTTTAATCATCAGATCAGCAAGCATCGGGTCACTGCCAATAGGCTGTGCGTAGAGCAGAGGAATTTCGGTTCCGTTTGCAAGGGCGAACGTGCCGGCATTTGAACCTTCAGCAAGTCCGAGGATTTCAGGAATGTCGACTAAGATGTGGATACCTTTTGCGAGGAAGAGTGGCACAACAACGAGTTTTTCGATGTCTTCTCCCTTAAATTCCTCAAGTTTTTCCTGCACCGTTGGTTCGTTAATGCTCATGAATCCGGATTTCACGAGGAATCTGTCTTCTTTTGATGCAACCAGGTCTGCTGTTGTTTCAATGAGTTCTTTATTGTACGGTTTCTTGCTACCATGTCCAACCAGTAAGAATCCTGTCTTTGCCATATAATACTATGTAATACGATATTTAGTAAAATAGTTACCGGTTTTTTCATAATTCCCCATTTATACATTAATTTATACATTAATCATTTGCTGTTTTTGGCAGGAAATTGTCTGTGTATAGAAGGATTTTTCTATTGAATCAGGCCCCTGGGGAGAACATATTTTATTATGAGTCCCGGTTACCTACACAATATGGTGACACTACCAATGATGTACCGGACCCTTAGACAATAAACTGCCGTTAATGAACAAATTCATTCGTCTGAACCCGATTATTTGTCCCTGAGTTTATCTTAAATAACCTGACACGCCGGATGAGAGGAATAGAACCCCCCTCCAGTCTCACCCCTGCAAATCCAAATTTGGATCAGCACCAATTTGAAAAATACCAAAATGAGACAATTCTTCGGTTAAACAGGATCTATGACGTCTATTTGATCAGAAAAATCAAATCCACACAGAAGCCCGGAGTTGTCTGATCTCATCTGCAGACAACGAATACATCCTCTCAAATTATCTGTGGGTTACGGCCGCACAGTAACTCGCAATAATCCATCATTTTTACAAATAAATGCCAATTTGCAGGTATTATTTCACTCACAAAAGATGAATCTGAAATACGTCCATTTTATCCTCTAATTCCCGAAAAATGGCGATTAAAAAAAGGAGAAAACAGAATTATCCCATACGATACCATCCGGTTATTTACACAATGATATATGATTATTTCATATTTCTTCGCCATATGGTGAAAAGTAAATCATTTCTGGCACAAACAGACAATTCCAGCGTGTTTTCGTATATAATGATCTGTCTATTCATTTCAACCTGTGTGCGCTAAGAGATACACGCAAACACCCCCTCAACATTCGGATCAGCCATAGGTTCTCCCGAATTCAGGAACCTGCAAAAAATATCAGCAGACAAAAAACCGGCATGGCAGATTCAAACAGAGTGGGAGGGATGCCTCCTTCTGATAAACCCACAGTACTATACATCACTGAAAGGGAAGGCCTTCCGTGCTGTTTCTGGTATTATTGCAGACGTTTTTGTGCGCTGGAAGTATCCCCTGTGGAAAAATTGTGAACGAATTATCCGGTAAATCGGGAGCACGAGATATGTTCGCACAAGGGAGCAATGCGAAGGCGGTATTATATGAAGGAAAGCACCATTCGGTATTATCCAGCGATACCCGAAGATATGGGTAAAGAGAGTTATTTCCCGCACCACGGTATTGATATCCGTACGGGAGAGCATATAGGAAGCCATTACATATGCCGAAGAAAAATGAATACAATAGGATGATTATGGACCCCTATGATCGGTATGAACTGATGGTAAATGGGACGGTTGTACAGACCCCCATTGCACTGGCATCAATGGCTGGTGTGGTTGATGCTGAATATGCACTGGCACGCAGTGAAAATGCAGGCATGGTCTGTATCGGGGGGTATTCAATTGACGAAGCCACAATGGCAGCATCCCGCCTTCTTGTGGAGTCAGGAAGGGAAGAATTCCTCACAGACAACCCGATTGCTGAAATTCGTGCACAGGCACAGATCCTTGTTGAGAGCGGTCTTGTTGTCGCGGTAAATATGCGCGGAAGTGCACCGGAATCATTTGCAGCGGTGGCGCGGGCAGTCGGTCCCGGCCTTGTGTATGAAATTGATGCGCACTGCAGGCAGGAGCCCATAATTGCGACAGGGTGTGGCGAAGCGCTGCTGCATGACACCGGGAAACTGGAGGAGACCGTCCGGGCACTGAAAGCAGAGAATGTTACGGTTTCGGTGAAGATTCGTGCCGGTGTAGCGGACGATGACCGTGCGCTGGCCCGTGCTCTCTGGCAGGCCGGTGCAGATATCCTGCACATCGACCTGATGGATTTCGGCCATACCAAACTCCGCCAGATCCGCAATGCATGCCCGCTTATTCTGATTGCAAACAATTCCATCTCGTCATTTTCGGTTGCAAAGGACATGCTTGCCCATGGGGCGGATCTGATCTCTCTTGCACGTCATGCAGACCCGGAAACACTCGCGTCCCTAAACGAGAAGATTGCAGCGTATGCGGATGAAACGGGATGGTACAACGCCCCGAAGCAACTCTGCCGCGGCGGAGATATCCGCAGCCTGACCTTCTGCTGCATGCCGGTGAAAAAATGTCCCCTTCTGCCGGTTCTTGAAACCCTCGGGATTTCACGGAATGAATTCATGTCCCTGAAACTCAATGGAGTGAAAAACACGCCCATCGAAGGAGGGGAGAATACCTGTTTCGGGAGTCTTGCCTGGTGCTGCAAGAGTTCGACGCCGTGTATCTTCCGCAATATGGCCCTGCAGGAGGCTGGTCTGAGTTTGCCTGACTACATGCGATATAAGAGGCGTCTTTCGGAAAAACTGATGAAGCGGGTGTTTGAAGGCGATGCGTTCTATGCGACGGAGTGAATGTGCACAGATAGCGATGATGCTTGAGGTCTGTGCATACCCCAAACCGGGGAATGTGGACCGGTGCCATGATTATGAAGATACATGGCTTGAGCATTTTCTGGCATCAGCGATTCTTGCACGCCCTGCTTTTGTGACAGCAGAATACAGTACTGCAGGGCTGGGGGCATGCCTCAAAGAAGCGGTCTCCCTGACTGCGGTACATGAAGGCGGCAATACTCATTTTGGCGCGTATATTCTGTTGTTCCCCCTGATCATGGGGGATGGTATCGAAGGAGCGCTGGATATCACTGCACGGACAACGGTCGAAGATGCTCTTAATTTTTATGAGGCCTTCGGTCTCACAGAAGTCCGGATGAATAAGACTGATGATCTGGATGTCAATGATCCGGAATCTGCCCGCCACATCCGTGACGAGAAGCTGACACTCAAAGATATCATCTCCTACTCTGCACCGGGAGATATGGTCTGCCGGGAGTGGCTGAACGGGTTTGCCCTCAGCCGCCGGGTAGCGGATTTCCTCCTTGCGGCACCGGACGGCAAACAGGCCATAGTCCGGGCATTCTTCTCACTTCTCGAATCGGAGCCGGACACCTTCATTATCAAGAAGCATGGCAGGGATATTGCGGAATGGACAATGAAACAGGCAAAAGAGGTATCTGCCGGTATTCGCAGTGCGGAGGACTTCGATGAGGAATGCCTCGCACGGGGCATCAATCCGGGATCGATTGCGGACATCACCATAGCAGGCATTTATCTTGCACTCAGAGAGGGATGGAATTGGGAATCCTCGCAGACGGCATAAACGAAGTCATCGCAACGACCGTGAACCCCGAAACCGGTATCCCCAACGCGGCACCGATGGGGATCATCGCTCGCCGCGGCCGCACGATGATGCAACTCTTTCACGGCACACATACCGAGGCAAACATCCGGGCGTCCGGGTGGGTGGTGGCAAACCTCACGTTTGACCCGATGGTATATGTAGAGTCAGCGTTTGGTGATCTGCCGGATGAAGCATTTACCGAAATATCAACCAAAATATTAACCGAAGGTGTGGATATTCCGGTGACCATGCAACGGTTATCTGTCGGTGAAGGATGTGAGGCATGGGAGGCCTTCACCACCACCATTGTGAGCGACAACCCGAAGACGCTGGTGGTGGAATTAACACCGGTTGCATCTGAAATTCTTGACCTGCAGCCGCATCCTCCCAACCGG
Organism: Methanogenium organophilum; assembly: GCF_026684035.1. Lineage (NCBI taxonomy): Archaea > Methanobacteriati > Methanobacteriota > Methanomicrobia > Methanomicrobiales > Methanomicrobiaceae > Methanogenium > Methanogenium organophilum. Next base: position 2,486,027 of record NZ_CP113361.1, on the reverse strand, counting down.
GCCTTTGCAGGGATCATTGAGGCAACAGTACATGCGACACGGTATGTGATGACGCGTGATCCGGAATTGTGGGCATTGATTGAGCAATCAGCCGAGATAGTGAGGAAATGCGGCGGAGAAGAGCATGTGGCGGCGCTTGAGGTGTTGATTGCGTTTTGTCAGGAATGAAAAACATTTGATTTAGAAATTTTGATAATTCTCCATCTGCCAGTTCTCTGAATTAAACTATTTTTTTCTCACATTCGAAACTACAACCGATCTTATTTCTGGGTGGCCCTTGATCTCCTGCTGGCGTTTTGCAACGAATAATCCAGACAATTTCATAATTATCTAAACATTGTATCTCCCCCACTTGGCAAAGTCCATACAACAGAGGAGCAAGGGGTCGAATAACAAGAGAGGAATTACTTCCTCTCCCGTCTTCTAAGAACCCGGCGTGCCCCTTTCGAGGCACCGGGCTCAGGCTCTTCACAACCCTAAATTAGGGCGGTAGTGCAAAAATCGGACAATTTTGTCTGGGCGCCGGAATTTCCATATTTTTTTTCAAATTTCATTGCTCTTTTTGCACAGCCTTTGCGATTCGGGTCTGTAGTCGATTAACAAATTCTTCAACACTTTTCCAGTCAATGGAATTCCATTTTCTGGCAAGGTCTCTGTCTGTACGCTTCTCGCTCTGTGGCGTAATTGAATGCTGTACATTCATCGATATACCTCCTTTCAATGCCGTAAAGAACCAGCAGCAAGTCTGCACCATTTCGGGTTAGAGTAGACACACCTATCCTACCCATTACAGGCAGGCTTTGGCTTTTTTGCTGCTTCCTCTCCCGTCTTGTCCATTTGTTCTTCTCGCGAAGTTCATACCTCTTTGAGGGGGCAATACGGGTTACCAAGTTCCATATCAGAGATAATTCTGACGATTTAGGGCCCACCTCTGGACCGAAGACTACAATATCCGTTCGGTGAATTGTCATCCCAACCAATTCATCTGAGTCTCATACCATTTTGGTTCAGGCGTTTCAGTCTGATTTCGCCTGTCGGACATTACGATCCTGTAGTGATTCAGCGTATGCTTGCCCATGTCGTCTTTCCCTTGCAGAATTGTAGAAACAGACTTTCTACTTCATCCGCGTTGTCGTCTGCGCTTCGAACAAAGCGATTACTCGCGATGCACGGCAGAGTAGGAACACATCGAACGGATGATGCGGCGGTGTGTTCGCAATCTCTGATATGACTTCTTGTCACACAGGATGCCTGCCCATCCCCCCTTGAAAAAGTGCCGTCTAATCGCCTGATGGCGTTCTACAACGAATAACTAATAAATAAATACTTTCTTTTCTTTATATTTGACGAAGATAATTAACAGACTTGTATGCCAATGCGTTCCTGTACAGTATCTTTGCAGTTTAGAATATTGATATTTCGATGGAACAAAATCCTGAGATATGCAATTGGAGAATTGCTCAATTAAGGGACATATGAAAAATAATCATGGACTGTCGGGATTATCACATTCCAACATTAGAACAATGTGCTGAAAATAAAAAATGGATGATATTAGACAAACTTGTCAAGAATTACCTGTTTGGTACCATCATTGAAAGTAGCAGTAACAAGAACACGTTCCTGCCCATCAGCAGTGGCAACACCTTTAATTATTGATGTATCACCAACAATCGGTGTACTCATATTTCCATAACTATCAGTACCATTAGCTAGAGCACCAGCTGCATCATAAACAGTTGCGTTTAATGTTGATACTTTAGCTGCATCTGGTCCACCCTGGAACGTAATAAGGACATCATCATCGCTTACTTTCGCAGTTACAGCCACAGTCTTAGTTGTCTCAACATTGTCGGTCATACCGAACACAAACACAGCGATAACCGCTGCGAGGATCACCGTGATGGCGACCATAAGGATTACACCGATAACCGGTGAAACCGCTTCTTCATTTTCGTGGAATCTCATATTAATTCACCTCTCCCTCACAGAGTGACACGTCACATCCGCTTCAGGCAGTTATAGATTTCCACCACCCATATAAATGCTTTGTGTATGAATTCTTGATAGAGCGAATATGTGATATTTGCACACCATAATTGGAAATATTTGCCACACATATTCAGTGTTTGGGAAATAATATTTCCACCCGTGGAAGGCGGCTTTAATCTATTGGTTATCAATACCAACCTTAATAGCGGCATACAAAGTGAATATTATTTCTTCTGGTCGGAATTGCAAACATCTTTATATTGAGATAGAGCGGAAATACCCATTAATACTCATTTTACGTATCAAAACCGGATCAGAAGATGATCTTCGGATTGTGAGACTGCGGCACCCCCGGAAACGGCCTGAACAAATCCGGTTATATAGGCGACAGCAGGCTCTGTCATACTAAACGGGTAGCCAAAGAGATCATGCGCCTCAAGATTTATCATGATGGTGGGCCGTTCCTCCCCGTCCAGACGTTCGGTCTCCACACCCGCCACTAAAAGAGTACTCTCAATGATCTCCACCGGCTGCATGAGGGACGGCATCCGCTCTTTCGCCTTCTCGCCATCTTCAAACCCGATTGTCCCAATCACATCGAGTATATCCGCTACTGCTTCCGGAGACCCTTCCCGCAGCACCCGTTCAACCACCTCACCACCGATATCCCGTGGTTCCCAGGTACGGGCGAGTTTCAGGAGGGACCAGTCACGTGAGAACTGCCCTTTTTTCATCGGATATTCATCCCCGCAGTACAGCGAAATTCATCACACCAATGCCAATGATCTCAAGAATCCGGGACAACACTTCTCCCCAGTACAACCCCGTAATTCCCGGCCCCGCCATCTGCACAATGTCCGGGAGAACGATGCCGATCACAAGTGTAAACAGCCCGATTGTGAAATATAGCAGGGTCGGCTGTTTTACAACTTTATAGGCATCGTAAATGAAGATAATCAGGGCTCCACCCAATATCAGGGTGACGACAGCAAGAATCTGCTGAATGAGGATAAATTGTGACTCAATCATAACGGCGGACGCTCCAGTTCTGTTCTTTGATTCGTTTTACCGTTATAAACGGTTTTATCTCTTTTACCCCGGCGAACCGGGATAAGGGGATCAGAATTTCATTTTTCAGGTTGGTAATCGACGACACAACCACCTTTGCCATGAAATCACTGGGCTCCAGCGTCTCATACAACTCGAGGATACTATCGTGGTTCGCAAGAAAGGATGCAACCTCCTCTTTGTCATCAGGGGAGACAGTGATTGTCAGAAACGAGATGAGGCTGTCAGCGAAGTAATCCGGGTTAATTGCGATCGTAAACCCTTCAATTACCCCGGATGTTTTCAGTTTTTCAATCCGTTTGAACACAGTGGAAGGAGCAATATCAAGCTGCTTCCCCAATTCTGCCATAGATATTCTGCCATCACGGGCAAGTTCACTCAAAATCGCGTGGTCAATAGTATCCATACGTTCCCCAACACCATTATATTGAATGTTTCATTCATCAACACTGATATAATTTGTGCAGAATTTTTTCAAAAAAAGAATATTGAGTGAATATTTTTCACTTCCGGCGGGGGATCGCATCAGAGATCATACTTCCGGGATTAACCATCCGTCTCCCGGAAAGGGCGGGCACCGCATCCCGGATGGCACAGGAGACAAACATCTTCCCCTCACGACATGCATCCGGCAGTGCTTCCCCCCGCACCAGATATGCCGTGATTGCAGCTGCAAGAGAGCAGCCCGAGCCATGCACCTCATAGGGATACCGGGGACCGTCGATGATGAACTGTTCATCAGCGCTCAGAAAAACATCCGGTGACCTCTCTGTGGTCAGGTGTCCACCTTTCATAAGCACTGCCCCCGCACCCATTGCAAGAATCTCCTGCCCGGCGGCGATCATCTCATCCGTTGTTGTAATTGTCTTCCTTCCGGTGAGAACACATAGTTCAGGAATATTGGGAGTGATCAGTGCAGCCCGGGGTATCAGGTGTGCACATACCGCGGACAGGCTTTCCGGTGACGCAAGGCGGCGCCCGGATGTCGCAACCATCACCGGATCGACCACCAGGGACACCTCAGGAGGAAGATGCTCTGCAACCGTTCGGATCGTTGCGGCATCCGGCAGCATACCGGTTTTTGCTGCCCGGATGGGAAAATCCTGAAACACTGCCTCCATCTGGCGGGAGATGATATGCGTATCCACAGTCAGGCTGGCGAGCACGTCAACGGTATTCTGGGCGGTCACTGCGGTGACAACCGTACATCCCCACACACCAAGAGCGGCAAATGTCTTTAGATCTGCCTGAATCCCGGCACCTCCGCCGGAATCAGAACCCGCAATCGTACATGCAAACGGTACCCGCTGTCCTTCCATACCCGTAGTATTTCACCCGATACAGATTGAAGGTTTATGCCGGTTTTATGTTACGTGGCAGACAACACTTTCCTATGGATATTGAAGAGCTGACACGGCGATGCCTCTCAGCAGGAACAGATGAAGAGACCTGTGCCCACCATCTCAAAGAACAGATTCTTTCGATGAAGCCGGGTGCATCATCTGACTATGCGCTCTCCATGGCCCGTGCAGTTGTAGAAGAAGTCAAAAACAGCAATCTGGCCACATCCGCACTCACTGAATATACCAAAGCGGATGTAACCATGGGCGAATTTGGTGTAGGTTCACGTGGTATCGGGGATTTCTTTGCTCACCGGCAGTTCCCGAAAATAATCGGTGGCAGCGGTGCGTCAGTCGGCGTCGATGAGATGGACGATGCGGGCGCTGTTGAAGCCGGCGGGAAATATATCATCACCACCGTTGACGGCATGCACTCCCGCCTCTCGGATTACCCCTTCCTTGCGGGATTCCATGTCACCCGTGCCACCCTGCGTGATGTCTATGTCATGGGTGCAAAACCGGTCGCCATGCTCTCTGACATTCATGTCGGGGATGACGGCGATGTGGCAAAGATATTCGATTATACCGCAGGCATCTCGGTTGTCAGTGAAGCAATGGATATCCCCCTTGTGACCGGCTCAACACTGAGAATCGGAGGCGACATGGTCCTTGGCAGCAGAATGACCGGGTGCGTGGGTGCAGTCGGCGTTGCCGATCATCTCACCGCACGAACCGCAACAGAACCCGGCGACTGCATCCTCATGACCGAAGGGGCGGGTGGCGGCACAATTGCAACCGCGGCCATTTATTCCGGGTTCCCGGATGTTGTGGAGAAGACCATCAACATTCAGTTCCTCCGTGCATGTGAAGCTCTCCTCAAAAGTGACGTGCTCCCCAAAATACACACCATGACAGATGTGACGAACGGCGGTCTGCGGGGAGATGCCTATGAAATGGCAGAGACAGCAGGGTGTGACATCGTAATTGTTGAAGATGACCTGCGATCTCTTGTCGACCCGGACGTGCTCAACATGCTGGACGCTCTCGAAATCGATTATCTGGGCGTATCCCTTGATGCCCTGCTTGTCGTGACACGGCCTGAGGATGCAGACGCGGTCATTAATGTGGTTGCGTCCACCGGGGTAACCATGAAGAAGATTGGCTATGTGACCGAAGGGCCGGGAGATGCAAAATTGATCTCCGGCGGCGAGATGACAGACTTCATCCCCCGCTTCCGGGAATCGGCGTACACACCGATCAAGAAAGTCGTCGATACAACACCCCACGACTTCGACGCAATGAAGGAGCGGGTGGAACAGGCGGCAGATGCCGCACGCGATAAAAAAGAGAGAGTGCTTGCATCTCTCAGACAGGCAGAATAACTGTTATTCCACCAAAAATACTTCTTTTACAATTGAAGAGAGCAGGGCGTCCATCTGGATATATTCATTGCCCGCATCCCGCATCATCATATCCGCATTCGCGAGAGCGACAGTGATACGGGGATCGTTGTACTCCTGTTTCCTCGCACGTGAGAGTTCTTCCAGCACTTCCGGCCCGGAGAGGCCATATTCCAGCATAAGAATTTCAATGACCGATTTTGCCTTTTCGATATCCCCCTTCCTGAGCACCCGGAAGACGGATCGTGCGATATTGCCGGTCTCTGATTCGAGATATTCCTCAAACCCGCCTTCAATCCGGCTGTCACAGTTCATCTGACAGAAGAGGATTGCCTTACGTGCATCTCCCTGTGCCGCGGCGGCGATCAGTTCCGTTTCCTCCTCATTATATGCGGATGCAGGAACATTCTCCTGTGCGAGGATCGCTGTCATCAGTTCAAGAACAATCTCGTCAGAGAGCGGCCGGAAAAAGAGCGGAAGGGCACGGGAGGCAATGGCCGGGATAATCGCGCTCTGCGTCCGGGTAATGAAGATGAACCGGCATGTCCCGGAAAATCGTTCCATCATTCTCCTGAGTGCCTGCTGCGCTTCAAACGTCAGGGCCTCCGCCTCATCAAAGACCATCAGTTTAAACTCGGCATCCAGTGGTTTCACCGAGGCAAACCAGCGCACGATATACTTGAAATTATTAATCAGGCTGGCATCCTTTTTGTAAAGATGGGAAAATTTCTCCTCATTCTCCAGATAGGATTTCCCCCCCCGAAAGAGTGCACCGGTCTGGATGACCGTCATATTCTCTTTCCAGAATTCCCCATACAGTTCTTTTGCGAGGCACTCCACAGCAACGCTCTTTCCGGTCCCGTGGCGGCCGCTGATGAGGAGATGCGGAATCAGTGAATCTGCGGAAAACGCCTTCAGCATCCCGACAACGGCATCCTGCCCACGGATATCTTCAAATGTTTCCGGCCGGTATTTTTCAATCCAGAGCATCGGCAAGAGTCTCCTGTATTTGCCTGAGTGCGGCACGGAGAAGGGCCGTATTGTCGTGGGCCGCAACCAGCTGGTTTCCGGTTTCAGGGGTCATGTCCCGGCATGCACGGGTGATATTCGGCAGTGCACGTGTCAGTTCATCAACAATCGTCACGGTAGCCGTCTGTGCAGTGCGTGAGAGAGGATTTAAATCGATCGTGATGACCGTCTTTCCCATGGCGACCAGTGCTTCACACCGATCCCCGTCCTCCAGCGGCACCAGCACCACATCAGCCGTACCGATGCCGTCTCTCAGGCAGAGCGCACGGTCATGGGAAAGGGGAAGAAGACGTTCAGGCGTCCCTTCAAGGACGGTGACACCCGCTGCCTTCAGGTGGGCAGTGATTGCCGCCATCCGTTCATCGGTCCGGTGGAAGAGGTTCACTTCCACCGCAGCCCCGGATGCCTCTGCGAGCTCACGGATTTCATCTGCAGCAAGGGCTGCTGTATTCCCGTTAACAGATATGATCGCCCGGTCTGCCGCCATAAGATATGCTGCAGCCGTTTTTTCCGCTAACAACGCTGACTCCGATGTTTTTTCACAAAGGAGATAGTCAAATGCCTCCCCTCTTCCATGCGCACTTGCCCCCTCGACGACGACAATTCCTGAACGCACCGCGTCTGCAATACGTTCGCGTGCCACAAGCGACCGGTACCGGGGATGATTGTCAGGTATCATGTTATTTCACTTCGATAAGCCGAAATCCCTCTTCTGCCACATGCAGTTCACAGGGAATTCCGAATTCAGATAATACAGAGAATGATTGGTCGCCAAGGGCAAAAACACCCTTCCCAAGCATGGTCATGGATGCAGGTATTCCATGTTCATCACATGCATCCAGTATCGGGCGAATTTCTTCCGGAATAAGCCCGCTCTTCTCTGCAAACTCACGTGATATACGGAAAAAATCCTGCGGGCTTTTAGCGCATTCCGCAGAATATGCCTCTTTGACACGGGCCATCTGTGCAGGGGAGGTGATGACGTCAGCGGTGGAGAGCCCGCCATAACTCAGCGCAGAAAGCGTGACCCCGCTGCCATTCATTCGGATAATAGAAGATGAAATTCCGGGCTCTTTCCTGCACACAATCCCGCCCCCGGTGCACGCAGCCACATCACCGAGTCCGGTCTGATGCTCCAGTTCGGAAATGTGTGCAAGCCGGGCAATGGCATCATCTGTGAGTCCGGTTTCAAAAAGCGCATTTGCAGCTGTAAGGGTTGCAAGAAGTGCAGCAGCAGAGAGACCGAATCCGGCTCCGGGCGGCAGGGACGTGATGGTTTTCACCGTTGCCGTTACGCCGAGTCTCTCCAGTGCATACTCGATTGGCGGTGATGTGCGTGCAATACAGGTATCTTCATCTGCACTTCGTGCAACATTAACCGAAACCGAGGTCTCACGAGCAGGCGTGACCACTGCGTACACCCCCTTGTCAATCACAATTCCCCCGCCGCAACTTCCGGTGGACTCCATGCTGTCCCCGTCAAATCTCCGGAAATACCCGGATATATGTCCGGGTGAAAATCCTACAGCAGATTCTGCCATAGCGTTTCTGCCACCTCTGTCTTTGTGCCCTCTACGTGGACGCACCAATCTCTGCGAATAAGATCATATGCACCGGTATCCCTTCCCAGTACATCAGGAGTATTTGCGGCAACCATATCCGCCCCTGCTTCAAGCAGGTTTTCTGCCTCTGTTCTGCTGTCCCATCCCAGTTTAAACGCGACTATCACTTTGGGACGGTTTTTTCCCTGCATAACATCCAGAATAATTTTGGGCTGCACGAGCAGTTCTACCGTCACATTCTCTCCGCTCGGTATTTTTCCCTCTCTGGGCGCCGGTGCAAAGTCAGAGATTGCCGCGGCACTGAGATAATAATCAAAGGTCTGCCTTTCACACAGTGTCCGGATGGCGGTGAGCATCTCGCCGGCAGACTCTGCATATACATTGTGTACATGCGGCACAGAGAGCGTATCCCCATGCACGATCCAAACCTCCGCCCCCAGTCGGGAGGCCTCACGTGCGAGTTCTTTTCCCATAATACCTGAGGAGCGTGCGGTGAGCACCCGTACATCATCCAGGCGCTCACGGCATGGCCCGCTGGTTATGAGAACAGTCTTTCCTGCAAGAGGCAGGCCGGAGAGCGCCCGTTCCGTTTTATGCACAATGGTGTCAATAGCTGCGATTTTTGCCTTCCCCTCTTCTATCCGGGGATCAACAATCGTTATTCCCCACGTTTTGAGAGTTTCAAGGCAGGCACATACTCCGGGATGGCGGTACATACTCTCATGCATCGCAGGCACCAGAACAACAGGCATACCGCTCCCGATGGCAGTGGTGGCAAAGGTGGTAACCGGGGTATCGTCGATACCATGTGCAATCTTGCAGATCGTATTTGCCGTTGCAGGGGCAATTAACAGCAGATCTGCACTTCCCCCGTCCCCGCAGTAGGTGACATGCTCAACAAGTCCCCCGCACCGGGTAATCGTCTCATGACCGGTTGCATAGGTGATTGCATCAGCATGCAGAATTCCACAGGCAGCAGTCGTCATTACTCCCTGCACATCAGCCCCCAGGCGCCGGAGCGCGTGTGCGAGTTTCACATCATCAACGGCTGCAATGCTCCCGGTGATCCCCAAAACAATCTGTTTTCCTGTAAGTGTCGTGCGTACGGTATTCATTGTATCACCACATCATGCACCATGTGCCATGCACCTGGTCCATATTTTTTAACCCGATATGGAGTAATCTTTGTGGAAAAACCTGCTTCTTCACAGATTTTGGATATGGCATCATACTGCTCTCCAACGGTGTGCACATGAAGAACGGTCCCCCGGCGCACATGCGCACACGCATCGGGGAGAAATGCAAGCGCATCGAAATGTCCCATCAGAATATGGTCATACACGCCGTTGAGGTTATCCCTGCAGTCTCCCAATTCCGGAGTGACTGCTGCTTCAACGCTATTTGCAACAATATTTTTCTCCAAATAATGAAAAGAGTCAGGATTTATCTCCATTGCATGAACAGTTGCACCATGCACCGCGGCAGGTATGGTGAAATAGCCAATCCCCGCAAACATATCAGCACACCGGATCGGGTGATGTTCGCCGGATGTACGGATTAATTCAGACATACGCATCTTTTCTTCACGGTTGCCCATGGCAAACATCACCGTCATGGGATCCAGGTAAAAGATAAAACCCGCTTCATGATGGCATACCTCACCGCATTCTCCGTATACAACAGATGCGTCGGGGATTCGCTTTTCGCCACGGTATCCGGAGACATATACAATGCCGCGTGGATGAATCCAGTCCCCGATCTCTCTGATCTCCTGTTCTGTGGGTGGTCTGCCATGCAAAAGTGCCACATCACCCAGCATCTGATATCCTCTTCCGGAGTAGGGCGTCTTCTCTGCGATCACCTCGTCTGCAGCATACCCCGTTTTGACAGGAATGAACGCATCATCTCCTCTCACATACGGGCGGCGGGTAGTATCCACCCATTCTGCATCCGTGAGGACAGAGAGCATCTCCCGTGGATATTTCCGCACCCTCATTATCATCCGACCAGAATGATCTCGTCTTCTTCTTTGTCACGAAGAAATCGTACCTTTTCATGTGCGGCGAGCCTGAGCCATGCCTGTGCTTTTACATCCTTTATTTCGTAGGAGACAGGGTCAAGAATGCCAGCAATATCATTATCAATATAGGTGACATCAGCGGATTCGGCATCCCTGATATTGCCAATCAGCCGATACTCCCCGTCATGGAGAACATTTGAGATCCCTTCACTCAGATCAAAAACCCTGAGAAGACCGGAATCTGTGCCCCTGACTTCGTAATACCGTTTTTTAAAGAAAACAACATCGCCTTTCCGAAACTGGGGAAGCCGAAGGAGTATGGTGATACGGTATAATTTTCTTCCGTCCCGCTCACCCACCAGTTTTGGATGGCGGGTTATTTTTCCACCCATTTCCGTTACAATCTGCCGGGAGATGGTATCGCCAATATTGTGGCTTGAGACAACAATGTCCACACCGTCACGGGTATTATCAACACGGGTGATAAACGAAAGGCGTTCTCCTGCTTCCTGAACGCTCTCTTCAATATCATACGCTATTTTTTCCACCCGTTCCCGTTCATATGCATCCGGTTTTCTGTCCGTTGCACGCACCTGAATGGTCGATTCGTAATATCCGCCGGATAATCTGCTGCACCTGTCGCAATTCTCTTTTTTCCAGATAATTTTCAGTTCACAGGTTTTCTGGACAGGCAGACCATACAACTGTCCCCTGACATAGATAATGCAGTGCGTGCGATTTGGTGTCGGATCTCTGGTGGATATGGCCAGTTCCGGATCTTCAAGATCATTATGAACGGACACTGCTGCAAATGCCAGTTCTTCAATGAGTTGTTGACGATCATATGTCACATCAGTCCAGATGCTCCCCCGTTTCATCGAGCCGCATGTCGGGCATATTACACATTCTACCCGTGGTTCGCAGATCAGCCATTCAATAGATTCCACCTTGCATTTATTGCAAAGGCCTTCATTTGCGGTTTTGCCTCCACATTTCGGGCAGAAGTTCTCCTGTATTGCCATATTTCTATACTCTTTTTTTAAGTCCGGTAAATTTGGGCATGCGGTACATCCCCAATCATCATATATCCGTTTTTATCCAGAATGCCGCATTCAATGGCTATTCTGATTGCTTTTTTTCCGATAAGGTTGCAATTCGACGCATGCATAATTGCATCTTTTACCTCATCATCAGTGCATTGGGTAGTGCCGTAAAATCCCTCATTAACATGTATGGTAAGGTCTTCGTCTGTCAGAGTTGTGTTGAGAAGTTCCGTGTCGCATACAGCAACAATGTGACCTACACCTGAATACCGGTGTATCTTCATATACATTATGTATACTATTTCGCAGGAATGATTAAAAATATGGGGAAGGCACTAGAATAGTGATATTTCCACACCGTATACCTTTGCAGGTGTGTCTGCATGGATATTCCATGCTTCCTCTTCACTGATTAGGTCCCCTTCAAGGTATTTTCGGGTATAACGCGGCACGGATTTCGGGCCGATGACTGCACCCGGCCGGGAGTTGTCATCCATATAGTCACTCTCCATCGTAAACACAAGACCCTGGTGCGCACACGCTGGAATCTCTTTGGTGCGTGCAAGAAGGGAGGGCATCAGGGGGGTATCCGGTGTCCCAAAATGTTTGACCACACGTCCCGGTGAAATTCCAATGCGGGTTGCCATATCAAACACATCAGCGCACGGCCCTGTTTCCGCATGAATCTGCAGGGCACAGTCACTATCGTGCGCGAGGATGAGAGCATGCTCCAGGATACGATTCGATGCCTCCCATACATCGGGTTCAACCGGATAATGCGGACGGCCCGATTTCAGTGCGACTGCGGCCTGTTCCCCCACATATTCTGCCGCGATGTCAAGACCTCTTTTCATCACCGCTTCGGCGTCAGCTAGTGACATCCGATCAGTCAGTTTCCCGATCTCTGCGGGATGCACTCCGAGTATCGGGAAGACCACAACACCCGTCTCCCGGATGGCTGCTGCGGTTTCAAGCGTTAATTCGTATACATGCCTGAATTCATCCCCGGTCACCGGATGGACATTATGGGACCATGACGGTTTCGTCACAAGAAAAATATGTGTGCCGCCTGCACGGAAAAAATCCTTGGCGGCCTCTATCCCCCGTCCGTTTTCCCGGTCGATATGGATATGATCATCAGTTACCGGAATGTCCAGTCCTGTCATTTGATATCAAGAATTTCCATGAGGGGATATTCTCCGTCAAATTTGAGGGATGCGGTGCATGTTGTGTCTCCGACTGACGTCTGAATCTCAACCTCAAACATCTTTCCTGCAAGCTCACTGTATCCGAACGGATTTATTTCCATCATCTCTGTGTTGATGGTGACGGATACGGAATCGACACAGGGCTGCAGGGCAACAGCATTTGCAATTGCGGTTTCAACCGATTTGGCGGTATCAGGCGATATCGGGGTACCCACCCACTGGTGGTACAGGGCACCAAGTTTTATTCCTGCCTCAAAGGCAGCCTGAATAGCATCGTCTGTCATTATTTTTGGTTTCTCCGGTGAATCAATAAAATCAGTGGTTATGGCTCTAATTAATGAGCCGTATTACGCCATGGCGTGGTTCCATGGCTTCTCCTGATTTCGTCATCTGTTCGATCATCTTCTCAATATCTTCCCTGTTATGCCCGGAAGCCAGGAGAGTGCTGACAATATCGGATATCTGTGCCATTCCTTTGTCATCCGCCAGTTCACGAATTGTCTCTTTTAGGAGGCGCGCAATATCACGACGTTTCTTTGGGACGCCGGTAACCAGTTTATCGATATCATACGTGCCTGTTTCAGCGTCATACGCCACTTTCTTCAGGCATCTGTCGGCAATTTGGATAACGCGTTCCGCATCAAACACTTCAATTTCATTGCTGAGGCGGATACGTGCACTTGCCTCTGAAAGACGGACAAGCCCTTCCAGCTGTCGTGCGGTAACGGGAACCGGTTTACTGTTATCATCTGCAAGACTTCGCAGATTCAGATAATAGCTGATCAGGGTTTCACGGGCGTCATCAGAGAGAATCGGGAAACAGTTCCGTTTTGCATAGGCAATGTATTTGCGGAAAACCTCCGGTTCAATCTCTGGTGTGACAGGTGCAAGCTGCTGCAGGATGTACTCTTCATTTATTCCTTCTATCGGGAACTTTTCATTGTGCTGAATAAGTTCACCGACACTGTGGGATTTCAGGATATGCTCACCAATGGCACGGTCCAGTTTCTGTTCGGGTTTATCCTCCATGATGAAGATCAAATCAAAACGTGACAGCAGCGATGGCGGCATATTGATCTGCTCCGCAATGGGGGCATACTCATCAAATCGCCCCATTTTGGGATTTGCCGCCCCCAGAAGAGCACACCGTGACCTGAGAGTAGCGGTGATGCCTGCCTTTGCAATGGATATTGTCTGCTGTTCCATCGCTTCGTGGAGTGCACTGCGATCTTCTTTTGCCATCTTGTCCATCTCATCAACCGCAGCGATACCCATGTCTGCTAAGACCAGTGCACCTGCCTCAAGAGTCCATCTGCCATCTCCGAATTCGTCTTTGACAGCAGTTGCAGTCAGTCCGGCAGACGTTGATGATTTCCCACTGGTATAAATGCCACGGGGAGATAACTTGATGACATACCTGAGCACCTGGGACTTTGCAATACCCGGATCTCCTACAAGGAGCATGTGGATATCACCACGAAGACTGCTCCCATCCGGCATCTCTTTGGCAATTCCGCCAAAGAGCACGAGGGAGATCGCCGTTTTCACATCCTGCATACCATAAATCGAGGGCGCGATAGAGTGGGATATTTTATCGTAAATTTCAGGATCATTACTCAGATCCCGGATTATTTTTTCATCCTCTTCTGAGATCTCTACCTCTTCAAACTCTTTTTCGCCGATCTCAATTGAATTCGCTTCGATATAGATATCAAAGAGCGTGCTTTTGTTGCCATGATTTACCCGCTGAACAGAGCGAAGAATACCGTTAATTATCACCCGGTCACCCGGCGCAACGGTTCCGGTCAGATCATCGATCACATCAACGTCCAGCGTCTGCGGCTGCTCCCCTCCCCTCAGTCCTTCGGGGGATTCCTGTATCCGTAATTTTTGCGCGTCCACAAAGGTGGAGAGCGCCGGAACAAGGTCCATTTTAGTCTGGCGCTCACATTGGGCGCATGGCCGGTACGGTTCCTGAAACCGTGAATAATCCTGTTTATACGGTGCGGTAATTGTACCGCACTGGAGACACCGGAACACTGCCTGTGTCAGCCGTGGACGCACCTCGGTTGTTTTTCTGAGGATTCCTTCTACCGAAATGAAGGTATTGATATGGTGCGAACGAATGTCACGGACATCAATTTTTTTGGGGAGGCAGCGGAAGCGGATATTAATATTCTCCGCTTTCTCTTCCTCATCCTTGGTAAAAATCAGATTATAATTTCTGACGGCATCACGCACATCTCCAATAACCTTTCCCGGATTGTGCAGGATTTCATCCGCTATTTCAAGTCCGGTTTTTCCCCAGTTCGACAGTTCCCGGTAATCAATTTCAAGGGATCTCAGATGCGGATACTCTGTACTAATCTCCCCCAGTTCTTTCCGGTAATGCTTCGTGAGAAACGTGTTCCAGTCAGCTGCACGATCGGTAATCTCTATGTCAAAAATCTCTTCTTCCACCTGACCCTGACCTCCTCACTCTTTCATTGCGTCAGCACTGAGCACAATATTTGCAATCAGTGCTTCCATCTGTATCTCACTGTTTGCGCCTTCACTGAGACGAAAGTCTGCTTCGCCCAGATGTGAAATTAATTCTGTTTTCAGCCGCCGTTCTACCGGGAGACGGATGATTGACCGGTACATCTGGTTTATCAGTTCATTGGGGGCAATGCCCCGCGAATAGAGCAGTTCATGCACCAGTGCTTCCGCTCCTTCATAGTCCCCTGCAACAGATGTCTTCATCAGACCGTCAATTTCCTCTGGGCGTGCAGTCGAAGTGATTTCATACACCATATCGTCCGTTATCTTTTTACTGACAATTGCGGCACCCTGCACCGCATTGATGGCCTTTCTCATATCGCCCTGGGCGACATAGACAATGGCATCTCTCGCTTCAGGCGTCGTTTCAAGCCCTTCAATCTCTGTTATGCGGGAGATTTCAGTAATAATAGCATCTTTTGAGAGCGGCCTGAACCGGTATATTGCGCACCTGCTCTGGATTGGATCGATAATTTTCGAAGAATAATTACAGGAAAGAATAAACCTGCAGTTCTGCGCATAATTTTCCATTGTGCGGCGAAGTGCTGCCTGTGCATCCGGTGTCAGTGCATCTGCTTCATCCAGAAAGAGAATTTTAAATTCCGCCCCACCCAGAGGTGCTGTCCGCGCAAATTGTTTAATCTGGTTTCGTACGACATCAATTCCCCGTTCATCCGAGGCATTCAGTTCCCGGAAGTTCATCTGCCATGTCTCACCGAAGAATTCCCGTGCAAGCGCAACAGCGGATGTTGTTTTTCCAATCCCTGCGGTTCCGGTAAAGAGCAGATGCGGAAGATTTCCTGAAGTAACATACGATTTCAGGCGGGCGACGATCTCATCCTGCCCGACTATATCATCCAGCTTCATCGGGCGGTATTTTTCAATCCATATTGTATTTTGTGTCATTCCTGTTTCCTTTACCCCGTAATCATATTCCGCAGATCCATGTATCTGTTAATATGATACTTTGTTCTCAGGAGAGTATTTGTTTCGATCGATGTCTGTCACATTCTCCAAAAATGCATGCACCTAACAGATACACTATAGATTGTCCCGACAAGATACTAGTAGGATACTGCATGGAATCATACCAGAAAATATTTGCAGATGACCTGAATTCAGGGAGATGTGACACACGAAATGCTATAGTGCGGACTCTTTCGGTAAGAAATATTACCAAATGTCTGTTTTGTGGAGCTCTTACCGAGATTCCCGATTCCCAAAAACCAATACAGAACCTCAGTATCTATGACCCGACAGGGATTTTAACAGTACAATATCATACCGGAAATCGTGAAATATCCGGATTTCTGACAGAGACAACCCTTCCGGTTTTCGTTCTCTGTACGGCAGCCATCCGGAGCAGTGTCGGAACATGCATGCCCATGCTGGAATCAATTATGCCTGTTTCCCGGGAGATCAGGGACGTCTTTGTTCTTGCCGCCGCAGATGATCTTATCAGCCATCTGACCTCTTCTCCGGATATACCCGCTGATATGAAGAATACAATCTGCAATATCGCAAAAAAAGCTCTTTCTACCGTGCAAACCGGGGCTCCAAACCCGACAATACCAAAAACCGCCGTTTTGAATGAAGCGGAAAACCTGATTTTGGAATGCTGTGAAGACAAAAAGACGGTCAATCTTGAAGAATTGATTGAAACACTGAATCAGAAAGGGATTTCTCGGGAAACAACACTTGCTGTTCTAAATACCCTGATCGATAATGGCGAGTGTTATCAGCCGAAACCGGACATTATCAGACGATTGTAACAGAGATGACTCCTGAATTTATTTCCGCCGGACCTGCACTCTTTATGGAAAATTCACGCAGGATACTGGTTATTGCAGATGCACATTTTGGTGCCGAATCCGGCTTTTCCCGCAAAGGTGTCCATATCGCAAGTAACAGCACAGATCGTCTGAGCCGGATCTGTTCCTGTATAGAGGAAACAACCCCTGACATGCTTCTTTTCCTCGGGGACCTGAAACATTCTGTTCCCATGATGAGCCGGCAGGAGTTTACCGAACTCCCACAGATTCTTGAGACCATCAGGGATCAGATTCCGTTCCGCCTGATACCCGGAAATCATGACGGCGGTATTGAACGATTCCTGAACCCCGGAGAGCTGCTGCCAAAACGCGGCGCCTTGATTGACGGTACATGGTATGTGCACGGGCATATGCATCTGCCTCCGGAATCAGCAGGGAATCTCATCGTATGTGGGCACCATCATCCGGTTGTGAGCCTTTATGACGAAGTGGGATGTGCACTCCGGGCACAACCTGCATATCTTTTTGCAGAAGTGAATGAAGGATGTGCAGGCTTTGTTTCAAATGAAAACAGCAGAAATACCCGCATCCTCTTCATGCCGGCATTCTTTGAATATGCTGGGGGCATTGATGTACGAAAAATTCATGTCAGCAGACTAAGTCCTGTGTCACGGTGTTTTGACGTGGACTGTGCAGAAGTATTCCTGAGTGACGGGACCTACATTGACCGGCTGGGAGCACTGGTGGGAGATGAGCGCGCGTAATCTGTTATCCCCTGAGATACAGGAAACCCTCCTGAAACGAGATTTTCAGGAACTCTCACAGACACAGCAGGAGGCTATACCCCCCATTTATGGTGGAGATCATCTCCTGCTCATCGCACCGACCGGCACCGGGAAAACGGAAAGTGCGATGCTTCCGGTATTCGATAATCTTCTCCGTCTGCAGGGAACCGGATTTAAGGCAATATACATCACCCCGCTCCGCGCCTTAAACCGGGATATCCTCTCCCGCCTGAAATGGTGGTGCCATGAACTGGGGTTAACCGTGGGAGTCCGGCATGGCGATACCTCCCAATACGAACGAAGAAAGCAGGCGCTAAATCCTCCGGATCTTCTTATTACCACACCTGAGACACTGCAGGCGCTTTTTATCGGAAAACGCCTCCGGGAACATCTGCCACAGGTCAGGCATGTCATCATTGATGAAATTCATGAACTTGCCGGAAGTAAACGGGGCGCCCAGCTGTCCATCGCACTGGAACGTCTGGCGGAATATGCGGGAGAATTTCAGAGAATCGGCCTCTCTGCTACGGTAGGAAACCCGGAAGAGGTGGCATCATTTCTCACCGGAACAAAACGCCCCCATACGATTGTCAATATCCCGGCTGCGCCGCACATGGATATCTCTGTCAGATTTGCCGGAGATAATTTTGATTCCCAGGTGCGAACAGTTGAACGGTGCATTGAAAAAGAGGATTCCTCACTGTTGTTTGTCAATACGCGTTCCACCGGTGAGGCACTGGGACACCGCCTGTATGGGCGCGGAGATGTGGACGTGCACCACGGCTCCCTTTCAAAAGAGATCAGAATCGACGCTGAGGACCGGTTTAAACGGGGGGATATCCGTTCCCTGATCTGTACCTCGTCCATGGAGCTGGGCATAGATATCGGACACATTTCACGGGTGATTCAGTTTGGTTCACCACGGGAGGTGTCACGCCTCCTCCAGCGTGTCGGCCGGGCCGGGCACCGTCTGGATACCGTATCTCACGGCACGATACTTGCCACCGGATTTGACGATCTTTGTGAGTCACTGGTGATTACAAACCGGGCAAAACAGAATGCATCGGAGAATGTCGGCATTATCCATGGCGCACTGGATGTGCTGGCAAACCAGATTGCCGCACTTTTGGTAGAATATGGTGAGGTATCGATTGTCCGGGCCAGAACAATTATTGAACGGGCATATGGATTTTCCGACAGCGGGAATGCAGTGCCTGAGGTATGCAGGCAGATGGCAGAACACCGGCTGATAAAAATGGAAGGGGACACCCTCATACGCACCGGGAGGTGCCGGACATACCTGTATGGCAATCTCTCGATGATACCTGATGAACGGAAAGTGCAGATCTTTGATCTCGTCTCACGCCGCACGGTAGGAACCCTTGATGAATCATTTGTGATCGGATGGATTCATACCGGTGCATCCTTTATCGTCAAAGGGCAGCTCTGGCAGGTCGTTGATCTGGATGACGGGAAAATTATCGTTGAACCGGCTCATTCGGTAAGCGGTGAACTGCCTTCGTGGGAAGGGGAACAGATACCGGTTCCCTATGCCGTTGCACAGGAGACCGGGAAACTCCGCCGAACCCGATCATTCTCTGCGTACGGGGCCGGTGTCATCTCAGAGGCATATGCAGACGATATTCTGACATCAATGGATGATGCCGATGCGCCCGTCGCAACGGATCGGTGTGTGACGCTTGAGCATTTCGATGAGGGAGTTGTGATGAATATCTGCGGAGGGCACAAGGCAAATGAGGCCCTCTCCCGTGTCATCTCCGTTCTTCTGACAGCACGCTACGGGTCAAGCGTGGGTATTGAGGTGGGGGCATACCGGATTCTTTTCCGTCTTCCCTCACAGATCAGGGCCGCAAACATTCGTGAACTGCTCTATTCAATTGATCCGGCACACATCGAAGGACTTCTCCGTCTTGCAATGAAACATACCGCCCTTTTTAAGTGGAAAATTGTCCAGATTGCAAAGAAATTCGGCGCCATTGACCCGAATGCCGACTATGAACGTATCAGTATACACCGGCTGCTCGATACATTTGAAGGAACGCCAATCCAGGCAGAAACCTATCGCGAACTCTTTACGACCATTATGGATGCAGAGGGGGCGGCACATCTGGTGCGGCAGATACAGTCCGAAGAAACAACGGTGACAATTGCCCCCTTATCCGCAATCGGCCGCGAGGGTCTGACATCGTCACGGGATATTATTCCACCACCCAGTGAAGACCAGGCCATTATTGCCGCCGTGCGGCGCAGGATTGAGGACGATAATATTTTGCTCTTTTGCATGAACTGCCGGAAATGGAAGAGTCTCACCAAGGTGTCCCGCATCACAGACCCGCCCCAGTGCCCCAAATGTGGTGCACGTCTTGTGGCAGCCCTGAAACCGTGGGAAGATGAACTGATCCCGGCGGTTCGAAAACGCGAAAAAACAGACGAAGAGCGCGCGATTGAGAAAAAATTCCTGAAGAATGCAAACATTGTCCTTTCCAGCGGAAGACAGGCAATTGTAGCCCTTGCAGCACGCGGGGTCGGCCCGGAAAATGCTTCGCGGATAATTGCAAAAATGCGTGAGGGCGACGATTTTTACCGGGAAATTCTCAAGGCGGAACGCACCTATATCAAAACGCACCGCTTCTGGTAATTAATGCGCAATGATCTGGAGAGAAGGAAATACTATTACCCGCGTACATCAAAAATAGCTAGTGATTCTATGGCGGATGCAGAACACAATATGGAAGA
The DNA here is from genome assembly GCF_026684035.1 of Methanogenium organophilum. Classification (NCBI taxonomy): domain Archaea; kingdom Methanobacteriati; phylum Methanobacteriota; class Methanomicrobia; order Methanomicrobiales; family Methanomicrobiaceae; genus Methanogenium; species Methanogenium organophilum. The sequence continues at coordinate 2,465,513 of NZ_CP113361.1, read as the reverse complement.
TTACGATGAGATGTATCGTACATTCTCCATTGATGTGCCCGAATATTTCAATTTCGGGTATGATGTCATTGACGACTGGGCACGGCGTGACAGAAACAAACTGGCGATGATTTGGGCGAATCAGGACGGGGATGAGAAGAAATACACATTCCGGGATATGATGAACCTCTCCAATATGGCAGCAAATATTCTTTTGAAATTTAGCATTAACAAAGGAGACCGGGTCATGATCATGCTGCCGCGTATTCCGGAATGGTGGATATTTGTAATCGGAATAATCAAACTTGGTGCAGTCGTCTGTCCGGTACCATCGCTCCTAACACCAAAAGATCTTCAATACAGAATCAAAGCAGGAAATTTCCGTCTTATCATAACAGATTTTGAAAATTCGGATAAGATTGACGAAGTGCATGAAGAGTGCCCCTCATTACAGACCCGGTTCCTGGTTGATGGCGAGAAGGACGGGTGGGTCAGTTATCAGAACGAACTGTTATACCCTGCACCGGTATCACACCGGAAGGTCAGTATGCCATATACAAACAGGACCCGCTCAACCGATCCGATGCTGATCTATTTCACATCCGGCACAACCGGTGAACCAAAGATGGTGCTGCACAACAATGCCTACCCACTGGGACATATTGTCACAGCCCGGTTATGGCAGGATGTCCGGGAGAATGATGTGCATTTTACCTATTCGGATACCGGATGGGCCAAATGTGCGTGGGGCAAAATCTTCGGACAGTGGATCCAGGGCGCCTGTCTGCTGATTTATGATGTATGGGGAAAATTCAATGCAACGCAGCTTCTCCCGCTCATTGAAAAGTATGAAGTCACGACGTTCTGCTGCCCGCCGACAGTCTACCGGATGCTGATTATCGCTGATCTGGCAAAATATGACCTTGCTGAACTGCGCCACTGCTGCAGTGCCGGTGAACCGCTCAACCCTGAAGTGATCAAAGTATGGGAAGAGGGGACCGGGCATACCATCTACGAAGGATACGGCCAGACAGAGACATGCAGCGCTATTGCCACCTTCCCATGCATTGAGCACAAGCCGGGTTCAATGGGGAAACCAGCGCCCGGTTGGCATATTGAACTCCATGATGATGATGCCCATCCTGTTGCTGATTATGAAGAAGGTCGCATCGCAATTTCCCTCAATCCACGCCCTGTTGGTCTTGTTGTGGAATATATAGATAACGTTGAAGCAAACAAGGAGTCGTTCCAGAACGGATATTATTATACCGGGGATAAAGCCTACCGGGATGAAGACGGTTACTTCTGGTTCGTTGGCAGAAATGATGATGTCATAAAAAGTTCCGGATACCGTATCGGACCGTTTGAGGTGGAAAGCGCTCTCTTAGAACACCCGGCGGTTCAGGAATCAGCAGTTGTCGGAACGCCTGACAGAATCCGTGGTATGGTTGTAAAGGCATTTATTGTACTGAATCAGGGATTTGAAGGTTCGGAACCACTGATCAGAGAACTGCAGAATCATGTGAAGCAGGTGACTGCACCGTATAAATATCCACGGGTGATTGAATTTGTCGACGTGCTTCCCAAAACCATCTCAGGCAAGATTAAACGAAATGTTCTGCGTGACGAGGAACTGAAAAAATCCAAAGACGATTAATAATCTCATCTACCCGTGGTGCATCCCACCACATCTTTTATCATTCCCCGCACCAAATTATTCTACGATGGTGCGATATTCAATTACGATGGACAATGAGCTTGTCCAGAAAATAGATAATGATTGCAAGAATCAGGGAGTTTCCCGTTCAGAATGGATATCGGAAGTGTGCACCACACATTTTCCGGAACTTGAAGGAAGTGGAATCCTCCAGATGAACCGGGATATTGCACATCTCCCCCGGCATAATATTACCGATTACGATGAAACCTATCGGTCTTTTTCTATTGATGTGCCCGAATATTACAATTTCAGTTTTGACGTCATTGATGCTCTGGCACAGAAGGATCGGAATAAACTCGCCATGATCTGGGTCAATCAGAAAGGTGAAGAGAAGAAATACACATTCCGTGATCTTTCCCGCCTCTCAAACCAGGTCGCCAATATGCTCATAAAATACGGCCCTGCAAAAGGGGAACGTGTTCTTATTATGCTGCCGCGTGTTCCGGAATGGTGGTTCTTTGTGCTGGGTATGATCAAGATGGGCGTTGTCTATTGCCCGGCGCCAACCATGCTCACCGAACAGGATCTGAAGTATAGGATCAATGCAGCCGACATCAAGATGGTCATTACCGATGCTGAGAATGCCCACAAGGTGGATGCAATCTTTGACGAATGCCCGTCTCTCGCATCGAAATTTATCATCGATGACGAACGGGAGGGATGGATCAGCTACCCGGTTGAGCTGGCATATCCGGCCCCTGTCTCCAGCAAACTGGTGCCGTTTGAAGGACTGAAACGTACGAAATCAACCGATCCCATGCTGATCTTCTTTACATCAGGCACAACCGGAGAACCGAAGATGGTGCTGCATGACCATAGTTATGCACTCGGACATATCGTTACCGGGCGGTTCTGGCATGACGTGAGAAGTAATGATCTTCATTTTACCGTGGCGGATACCGGATGGGGAAAGAGCACATGGGGGAAGCTCTTTGGCCAATGGAATGAGGGTGCGGCCATCATGGTCTATGATATTCGGGGCAAATTCCATGCAACGGAGCTCCTTCCGATCATTGAAAAGTATGGTGTTACCACGTTCTGTGTTCCTCCTACGATATACCGGATGATGATCCTTGCAGAACTGGAAAAATATGATTTCAGTGAGCTGCGCCATTGTTGCAGTGCCGGTGAACCCCTCAATCCCGAAGTCATCCGGGTCTGGAAAAAAGCGACCGGCCATACGATATATGAAGGGTATGGTCAGACAGAGACGGTACTCTGTATTGGAACATTCCCCAGTATGGAACCCAGATTTGGTTCGATGGGGAAACCTGCGCCCGGATGGCAGATTGAAATTCATGATGACAACGGAAAACCCGCCGCACCGCATCAGGAAGGTCATATCGCAATAAAAACCGATCCGCGACCTGTTGGTCTCTTCCGGGAATATATTGATAATGATGCCGAAAATGCACGTTCCTTCAGTGACGGGTATTATTATACGGGAGACAAAGCATACACGGACGAAGATGGATATTTCTGGTTTGTCGGCCGGGATGATGATGTGATTAAGGCATCCGGATACCGTATCGGACCGTTTGAGGTGGAAAGTGCCCTGATTGAACACCCGGCAGTTCAGGAGGCGGCAGTCATCGGAACACCGGACGTCATACGGGGTCAGATCGTGAAGGCATTTGTTATACTCGCTCCCGGATACACGCCCTCAGAGTCCCTTATCCATGACATTCAGAATTATGTCAAGAAAGTAACCGCTCCCTACAAATATCCACGGGCAATTGAATTTGTAGAAAGTCTCCCAAAGACAATTTCCGGAAAAATTCGGAGAAAAGAACTGAAACAGAGAGAGATGGAAAAAATCACCAAAAAGAATATGGAAACAAAATAACCAATAAACATCTTTATTTTGTTTGACTGCTAATTATGTTAGGCGCGAGGGTTGCCGAGCTTGGCCAAAGGCGCTAGGTTCAGGGCCTAGTCTTGTAGAAGTTCGAGGGTTCGAATCCCTTCCCTCGCATTTGTTCTTTTTGTGATTTTATTGTCGGAGCGTAGTTGTTCATAGGTTTGATATTTGCATTTCCAAACGTTGTAATTCGACTCGATCTGACAGTATTGATGGAGATCATCCCGGAGATTCGCTGAGATGCCCCGGACCCTCTCAAGAGCGGTCGTTGAATATACATAATCGAAGAAGCAAGTAGCAAAATGCGTCTCCGGAGTGGGTTCTGAGGCCCGAAAATGCCCGTATGCAATAGTATATCCTGCAATATCATTAACATATAAAAGATCTTGAAACATGCCAAATACTACGATTATTAAAAAATATCTCGTATTATTCGCCGGATTATTCCTTATGGGCCTGGGAATAAGTCTCATTACAAAATCGTGCCTGGGAACGTCTCCGATTTCAAGCGTTCCCTATGTATTATGCCTGGTATTTCCCGTGACCTTTGGGGCATTTGCATTCTTTCTGGGTGTCCTGTTTCTCCTGTTGGAAATCATGATATTGGGAAGTAACTTTCCGAAAATTCAGCTTTTGCAGATATTTGTAGGTCTCCTCCTTGGTATATTCATTGATCTGGGGATGCAGATACTGGTATTTGTACAGCCTTCGTTGTATACATCACGAATTCTTATTTTGCTATCCGGCTGTGTCGTCCTGGCTCTGGGAGTGTATCTGGAGGTATCCTCAAAGACATTCATCTATCCGGGTGACGCCATCGTAAAAATTATTGCGGATAAAACCGGCAGAAAATTCGGAAACATTAAGATTGCTTTTGACACGTCGCTCTGTTGTACGGCAGGAATTATTTCGTACTCTGTATTCGGATCACTGAAAGGCCTGGGGGAAGGGACGATCATCTCTGCGCTCCTGGTTGGGTATATTATTACAATAATCAGTACTGTCTTTGTATACTTCAATGGTGGAAAGTGTACGGGACTTTTTAGGGTTTAGACCCCCCTCCGACAATCCGATAATTTTTCGCAATATCTCAGTCCCAATCGTGCTTTTTCCAAAAATAATGCAGGGAATTGCTGGTACCGCCGCTCAAAACGGGTATTTTCAGAACCGTCCGCACACCCCATCTGATACCAGGACAGATAGTATTTTGTGACAGCATACCCGCCCAAACCGGATAGCAAAGGATATACCGTGCAAAATAGCAATTCATCTCGCTTTCACATAAAATACCGAATATATACAGAGATCTGCTCCCGACTCTAAACCGCAGGAAGCATACCGGCGTCTGAAAGTTACCAGCGGAACTTTCGTTGTTTCTCTTCTATCTCCTCGCTTGTCAGGAGCTCATATGAATGTATCTCACCATCCTCGCCGAACTCGACATCCAACATCAGGCCCGCCTCCATGTGCTGGAACTCCGCCGATGCAGGGTCCGATCCCCTCTGAATATAGCCTAATTTAATAAGCTCTTTCTCCATATCCAAAACCTTTTCAGGCGAGCATATTTCAAACAGTTCTTCGGTTTTCTTCTTGACCTCTGCCCTGCCCAGGTAAACAGCCATGGACCCTCTATTATCCCCGCGAGATAAATCTCTTGCGCCCGGTGGAAGAGTTGTCTCTCAGTACCCCGCAGACAGACCTTTGGATTTTGTTCACCGTTCCTGTTTTATGACGCCTCGATCTATAAACCTGCCATTCCAATCTATCAGTATAAGGGGGAACCAACCTGCGCTCACCGTTCGCACTACTGGCAGATCTGGCTGATATGGCACCATGGATTGTTACAGCGGCAGTTGGTGTGCGTATACTCCTCTCACTCCATGGCACTACAAACGCTCACGATGGAGACCGGTAGAGAAACCTATGTCGGAAGAGTTACACCACGCAGCACAATATTAAACAAATACCCGGACACGTTCAGCACCTCATCGGTAATTGTCATCGTCGAAGGCAATGACATCACAGACATCGATGTGATAGCCTATATCCACAATCTCCGGCAGGACCCGGACAATGAAACCTATCCTGAACCATCTTCCAGCGTGACCTAACTCATTGTTCAGCTCAATAACGGGAATGTCCCGACAAACAAGGCTGAAATATCAACAATTCTTTCCCGGATTCACCCGGACGTTGCCAAACGCTATCTCCTGTCCAATCAGCTGACCCTGATATTCCTCCATCGCACGCTCCGTTCAAAAAATCGGGACTGCAATTACCATATCCGGACTGGCAACCGTATTCGGCTTTTCCGCACTCATCATGTCGGCATTCAAAATAATCAGTAATTTTGGCACAACAACGGTCATCACCGTTGGATATTCCCTGATGGGAGCAATGCTCGTGATGCCTGCCATACTGAAAGGTATCAGCCGGTTTGAAACGGATGAAGAAATGCATCCATTGACCCGGTAGCCAAAATACACCTGCGTAATTACACCGGAAGCGTACATCTGCACCGGGTGATTGTTGCTGTCACGAACAGACAAAAGATGCCGTTGACAACAAATGCAGCACTATATGAGAGATATTCAGAAACAATGCCTGCAAAAAACGGCAGGAAAGCCATTCCGCCATAGGATGCAGCGGTAAGGAGGCCGATTGCCGTTCCCTGCAGCTCTTCCGTGACTGCGAGATAATTCATCTGGGACACAAACACAAATCCTATCGATGCTCCGATGACCATGAAAAGGATAAATACCGGGATGATTCCTCCATACAGTGGTAAAAAAAATGCACTCAGGACAGCAATTCCGACTAATGCGGACGCAATGCGTATTGTCTGTATCGGCTGAAGAGAGATGTTCGGGGCAATGAGTGAGGTGCAGATCGTTGCGCCATTCATTGATGCAAACAATATTCCCAGGACAAACGGGCTTTCATCCGTAAATTCAGGATATAATGAAATCAGGACTCCTGAGATGCCGATGAGAACAAATGCTGAAAGGTAGAGCCATACATTTCTCCCTGCAATGATGTGGATTTCCGGTAATCTCTCTGATGCAACACCCTTTGCCTCCTGAATGAAAAACGACAGAACCATCGGAAATGCGGCGAGTCCGGTATACAGTATTACCCCGCTGTACAGGCCAAACTGACTGTTCAGAATTCCTGTTCCCATAAATCCTGCAATAAGCCCGGCATTCAGGGCAGCAAAATAAAACCCGGAGAGTCGTGCATGGTCCGGCTGCACATTCACCCACGAGAGTGCACAGGCTACAAATAACCCTGCACCTATTCCCTCGAAAGCCCGTGCGGCGGCCACGACATACGGATTCACGCCAAGGAGGATCAGTCCGCCGGACAGGACGGTGAGAACAAGCCCTGCCCTGATAAACGGTACACGGCCATACCGGTCGCCCAGCACGCCTGCCGGAATGACTGCCACAAATGCCCCAAAAAAGTATGCTGAAAATATTATTCCCTGCAGGGCAGGCATTTCACTGGCAAAATTTGGAAGAACGGGTACAATAGCATTGGAAAGTGCCATTACAATAAAGATCCCGACGACCAGGGAGAGGCGCTGTTTCATTAATGCAATAATTGGGGTATAGGGAATAAAAGAGATTCCTGTTATACCAGACGGTATGTTTCGAGGTTCATCGGCGAAACGGTCTGGATATGATAATTTTTGTAAATTGAGGATGCAAGATCAATCGTATTCTTTTCATCCCCGTGAATGGTAAATATCCGTTCTGGACGCGGCTGAAGATGCTTGACATAACGCATCAGCTGTTTTCTGTCAGAGTGGCCGGAAAACCCATCAACAGTCTGTATTTCGCAGTTCATCATGATGGTTTCACGACGCCCGAGAGGTATCTCTTTCCATCCCTTCTGAATTCTTCGCCCAAGGGTTCCGTCTGCCTGGTAACCGACGAAAACCAGACAATTCTTCTCTTCAGGGGCAAGGGCACGCAGATATTCCATCACGGGACCGCCTGAAAGCATACCACTTGTGGTAATGATGATACACGGGTCACCGTCGATGACATTCTGCCGAAGGTTCGATGAATCAACCTGCTCGAAGCATTCTGCCAAAAACGGGTTCATTCCTTCTTTGAATATCTGTGTCCTCAGATCCGGATTAAGATATTCCGGATAGGTAGTATGGATGGCAGTGGCCTCTTTTATCATTCCATCCAGGTATACCTTGACCTTGGGAATTTTTTCGAGACGTATTCCTTCCTCAAGAGTCAGCATAACTTCCTGTGAACGGCCTACGGCAAATGCCGGAATGACAATCTTCCCGCCCCGGTTGATTGTGGTATTAACAATATCGTAGAGTTTAGTCTCAGCATCCTTTTTGGACGGCTGAATATCATGGGAGCCACCGTATGTACTTTCCATGAACACTGCTTCGAGACGGGGGAACTGCACGGTTGCAGGGCCAAACAGCCGGGTCTTATCATAATTGAAATCCCCGGTAAATGCGATATTATAGAGCCCGTCTCCCACATGGAAATGGGAGATTGCCGATCCAAGGATATGTCCTGCATTATGATAGGTCAGTTTGACATCCGGGGCAATATCGGTAACAGATCCATAGTTCAGGGTAATGGAATGTTTCAGGTATTCCTGCACTTCTTTCGATGAATACGGAACAACTCCGCCGTCTTTATTGACAACATCGATATAATCAAGCTGAAGCATGGCAGAGAGATCACGCGTTGCCGGTGTACTGTATACCGGTCCGTCAAATCCATATTTATACAGCAGGGGTATCATTGCACAGTGATCAAGGTGTGCATGAGTAAGAACTACTGCATCCAGTGAACTCAGAGGGGATATTTCCGGAACACCAAGATAGGGGAATCCTTCAGATGAACTGCCGGGTTTTTCGCCACAGTCAATGAGGATCTTGCTTTCCGGTGTTGACAGGAGAAAAGCCGCCCGTCCTACTTCCCGGCAGCATCCGAGGGTAGTTACCCGGACCCATTTATCTTTGCTTCGTACATCACGGTGAATTCTCTTTCCTATCCGGCGGAGAAATTCTTTGCGCTCATCTTTTACCGATCTGAGATATTGGCGGATGTCCTTGACCGTTTTGCTTTCAATGGGCGGTGTCCGCACGACTTTCGCGGTCCATCCGATCTCTTTTGTGATATCACGAAGTGTTGCTCCGTTTTTCCCTATAACAACACCAGGTTTTTCCGCTTCTACGAGAACTTCACCCGTATCCGGATCAAAGAACATATCCGTTATACCGGCACTCTCCGGAACAACAGCACGCACTTTTGTGGCAGCCTTTTCCGGATCCTCCAGAATATTCGGGCGAACAACAATGCGTTTGCGCAGTTCGCGTGCAAGAACTTTTATTAAATCCGCCTGTTCTGCGAATTTTTTTGTGTCATCAGTGTAGATGACAAGTTCCGGTCCTTCAAATTCAACTTCTGATATTGAAATACCCGCAGGTACTTTAGAATTGATCTTCTTCCTGAGATCTTCTAGCCGTTCATCAATTAACATTAAAATCGTCCTAAAAAAAGAAAAATAGCGGAATGAATGCAGAGTTTAAAGAACCTCCTCACTCATCTCCTCATATTTATCTTTGGTAATTATTACTATACTCATAGATTCACCAGATGCTGAATCCCGCCTGATGGCTGCTCTGAGTGCTCGTTTTGCAAGGCTAACAGCTGCTTCTTCATCAAGACCTTCTTCATAGCGGTCTTCCAGTACACCATATGCAAATGGGGATCCTGAACCGGTTGCAACAATATCATCTTCTTTTGATGCACCGCCCATCGCATCCACGGAGTAGACACTTGGGCCATCGGTATCAAATCCACCTACAAGCAACTGGACATAATATGGATAGTATCGGTTCTGGTTCAACACATTAGAAAGGAGTGACGCTGCTGCACCAACAGTCATATCACGACCACGACGGATCTGGTACAGGTTGCATTCCACCTGCATCAAACGTGCAAGTGTCTGTGCATCACCAACTCCTCCGGCTGTTGTCATACCAATTCTGTCCGCAATCTGATAGACTTTTTTTGCTCGCTTGCTTGCAATCATCGTACCCATTGTAGCACGTCGTTCTGTTGCAAGCACTACACCATCATTAAACACAAGACCTACAGTTGTAGTGCCTTTGGTAACCCCTTCTGGTAGTTCTGACATTTATAATCCTCCAATCAAAAGTACGCTATATAAGGGAGTAAAAGCGCTTAGATATAGAACGCACCATTCTTTCATAAAGGTATTGGATATTATTTCTAAAACGTTCTGAAATTATTTTGAATTCAGGAAGAATTTAAGCTTCTTCAAGAATTATTCGAATTAATTCGCGGTCATAGAGCATAGAAACCATTTTTCGGTCCCCATTGATAACCGGAAGCTGATCGACACGTGCCCGCTTCATTTTCAGAGCGCATTCACTGATCTCCGCATTGAGGGGTACAGCGACAACTTCCTTTACCATCGCATCTTTAACGGGTTTATCCGGAAGCTGAACTTTGGAGATACCATATGATATCGTATGCATATCACGGATAGATTCCCATGTCCATTCATCATCATCAGTGCCATTTGAGAAGTCACTTACTTCTACACTGTCTTCGATACTTGAATTGCGGATTAAATCACGTTCTGAGATGATGCCTGTCAGCTGACCGTCCTCATTCAGGATCGGCACAGCATCGTATCCGGACATCTCCATGATTCTGCCGACAAGCGGCAGAGGGGACTCTTCCCAGATTGCAAAGGTATGTGAACTGAACTTGTTGCGGATTTCGTCCGTAATTTTCATCCGCGCAATAGCGCCGACAATATCTGAAATACTGATCAGACCAACCAGTTCCCCTCCCTCAACAACAGGCAACCGGCGGAAATGATTTTCCGTTAATATTGCTGTTGCTGCCTGAATGGTCACATCCGGAGTGATCGTGACAGGATCAGGTGTCATCAGAAGCCCCAGCTGCATTTCATCAGGCTTTCTAAGCAGATCTTTTCGGGTGATTATTCCTACCAGCACACCCTCTTTCAGGACAGGAACACCACTGATACCGGTTCGTTTCAGGATTCTTAGTACATCATCCCTGTTTCCCGGAATTTCTACGCAGACAACATCTGTTGTCATCACGTCACGGACTGTTTCCGGTGTTATAATCTCACCACCAAAGTACTGACAGGACTGTGACGGACAACATGGGTTGTCACACTGCCAAGCAAAATCTTCTCGATATCACTTTTTGCATGGGATCCGAGAACAATTAAGTCAGCATTCAATTCTTTTGCTGCAGAAATAATTTCGATTCCTGCATGGCCTTCTCTCAGGTGAGTTTTCAGAGTGATACCTTCCTCTTCGCTGCGTTTTTCTGCATAGGAAAACACATTCAGTCCCTGCTGTTCCAGAAGGTTTCTGATGTACTCCATCTTTTCATCGGCAGGGATATCGTCAAAAAGACCGGTTTCAAGAACATAGACTACATTAAGCTGCGCATTCCAGACTTTGGCTTCGGTCAATGCCGTTTCCAGAGTTTTAATACTGATTTCTGATCCATCTACGGCAACGAGAATATTTGTAAACACAGATCCACCTCTTAGAATTGCTTATTATGTATTTTTAATATCAATTTAAAAGACTTCCTTCCAACCCAAGTGGGTTCAACCTGTTTATTATAGTATTTAATATGTTTTTTGAGAATTTTGCATTAAGACGCGCCGTATTGTACCTGTTGAATCGTGCCGTATTCTGTTCATGAATGCCGTAATTCATATCCAGAATGTGAGCGCCCCCCACTGCCATCTTCATAATTGTCTGTGCGTCAATTCCATATACATAATGGCAAAATGACATCTCCGCTGACATATCCGGCTGGACAAACATTACGTTGTCTGTCCCCAGCCAGAGTTCAATACCCGCATCAATCATTTCATGCACCGGCGGATTTTTGCCTGAGGAAGTAACCCCCAGTTTCCAGTTTGAACGGGGGCAGATAACCACAGGAATACCTGCATCTGCAATGGTGCGAATCTGCTTTGACGTTGCATGCGTGCAGTGAATAAGCATATCAGGATCAAATGCGAGGGCGCTATCGACATCCATTGCATCTTTTTCTCCTGCATGGAAAGCAATAATTCTACCGTCCGCACGTGACTCTTCAATTATTTTGGTCAACCCTTCTCCATAATGACGGGTACTTGAGACGCCCAGTCCGTCACTGATTTTTTCTCCCCCGTCTCTTCCAAAAACAGCAGAATCAAGGGAACACTCTGCATTCGCTTCCTGAAGATATCGTGCACCCTCAACGCCCCCTTCCCTGAAGTCCGCAAATCCATATGTTCCGGTATCTGCCATTGTCCGTATGCTGGCGTTCATTGCTTCAACACACATTGCAGGTGTTGCTGCACGCAATAAACGATGCTTAAGCCCATCTGGTGGCGCCACTAGCTGCCCGATAGGACCATTGGCATCGATATCCATTGCAATGGTGTCTCCAAGATGCGTGTGGGCGTTAAAAAAACCGGGGAATATCCATATGTCCGGAGTCCGGGAAATCTCTTCAATATTGGTAATAACCCCGTTTGTGACTATGATACGAACATTTCGTTCTTCAAAATCATCCCCCAGAAGAGCCTTTCCCTCAAATATTTCTTCAGAGTACAGTGATATTCACCTTCCAATTTAAATATGCTAAAATTCAATTGTACTGCATGGCAAAAAAGAGTGGCGGAAGGCTTGTATCCTCAGCCGGTCTGGTTACGTATTATGATAGTGAAGATCGCAGAGCAATCCACATTTCCCCGACAACTGTTATGATCGCTGCAGGAGTAATTGCAGTCATTACGATCGTCCTGAATGCACTATATTAATACTTATTTTTCATTGCCGTTCTGGTAATATCCTCTTTTGCGTTGAAATACAGGTTATCATGTCCCTCCCAGTGTGGCATGTTTCTACAGATTACCGCAGGGACGCCACGGTTGCTTTCACCCATAACAAAGTTGACAATACCTGCAATTTCGTCAACGACGGCTTCTTCGGTAATTTCGAGCGTATGCCCAAATAGATCCGTGTCACCACGGTAATCCTGTATTGCGGACATTCCGCTCCACCCGATTGCAACACCTGTTTGTCCCCGCCGAAATGATCGGCCACAGGTATCTGTCAGAATAACCCGGACTGTTTTTCCGGTGATCTTCTTAATTTCGTCACGGATTTCATCAGCAGCTTTCATAGGGTTTGGCGGCAGCAGAATTATTCGTCCGTCTTCTACATTTGAATGGTCGATACCTGCCCGTACACCAACATGCCCATGGGGCAGGGAGCAGAGAATAAACGGATAATCAATTATTATGTCATCAGCTTCGTCAAGAACTGCCTGAATAAAACGGGGGTCTTCTCCACACTTCTCAGCAATCTCCCCCGCACGTTCGGATGGCTGAATGTCTTCGAGGAGGCGTAAATATCCCTTTGATTTGGAATATACGGAAGATGCAACACATAAAATATCATCGTCTTCAACAGACAGGCATTCTGCAACGAACGCAGATATATTATCCCCTGGCTGAACAATGGGAATTCCTTCAACCGGGATGATTTCGATTGTCATTAATTACTAATCATCCTCTGAAATAAAAATGATACGAAAATATCATTGGCCGGAATGATTGATCATTGCTCAAAAGGATTAATAATATGCTAAACATATTAGCGATATAAATATGTATATTATTGTCCGCTGTGAGAGCTGTGGTACATTCACCTATATTGACCGGTTCCAGAACTGGAAACTCTGCCCGGTATGCGGGGAAACTATGCAGAAGAGCAGTGTCCGGAAATATCTTGAAGTCGAAAACCACCATGACGCAGATGCCGTAGTCGTAGAACTGGAACGCTATCTCCATCAAAATAAAAGAACGGATCTGACCCCGGATGAGACCAGAAAACTGCGCGCGGAGTATGCTCGCCGGGTCAGTTCCGACATACACTAACGGCTTTTACCAGGGTTTCCCACATCCGGGACAGATCATATTCACATGGCGTCCGCAGTATGGGCAATACAACCCGTTTTTTTCGTGATAGATGAGTGGTCTACCACAGTTTTTACAATGAATCGGAGCAGTGTAACCGCAACTATGTTTCAGCATTATTCCATATATTTGTAGTTCGCAACATAAATTGTTCCCAACCCACGGGAGATATAATCTCCGGAAAACCGGGTAACCGGTGTTGATTCAACTGATGTCAGACCTTCATTCCTGAACGTCGGAAGCATATCGTATGCTGTCCCGAATATCCGGCATTCTCCACCGGACATATTACCGCAGGGACGGGAACAGTCCCCCATGATTGTCAGGCGTCCATCCCGGATATCAACCCCCGGCATGTCCCCCGCATTACCGTGAATGATAATCTCACCTCCGGCCATTGTTTCTCCCGCGAAATCCCCTGCATCACCCATGATCTCAATATGGCCACCCAGCATTCCTTTTTTTTCACCACGATACCCGGAACCGGCGTAGTCTCCGGCATTTCCGTGACAGACAATCTTCCCCCCGTTCATTTCACGACCAAGCCAGGAATCGGCATTTCCTTTTATTTCGATTAGTCCGGCACTCATGAAGTTCCCACAATGCATCCCGATATCTCCTTCGATCAGGATTTTCCCGCCGTCCATATATTCTCCGACCCGTTTGATGTTTGCACTGTTGCCACGGATGATAATTTCCACCTGTTCAGCCGATTTTGCATTCCCATCTTTTCGGACGTGAAAGACATCAGATATGTCCAGTTCCTTGTTCCCTTTCCATACATGGAATGCCCGTTCCGGGTCGAGGAAATTTTTGGGGGTAATGCATTCTGCCTCAATCGGAAGATTGGGTTTATGCCGTTCTTTGACTTCGAGAATTACTTTCATCATAGGGATGCCTCCGACTCCATGCAGACATTACGCCCAATGTATTCTTCACCAACCGGATAGTTGGCAATTCTCATTGAGTAATATTTGTTGAACCCATCAATGAATTCTGAATCTGTGCTCATATCATATGCAGCGGGCACATGTGGTTTCACCCAGTATGTGGAATGATTTCCCTCCAGGGTACAGGTTCCCCGCCGGCAGACAATATCGCCTCGTTTGATTGTGTATTCTGTTGTCGCAAACCCGTTGATGATACGTTCGTATTCACGAGCCGGGTCCGTGGTGTCGACAGATATCGGATATATTGCAATATCTGCTTCTGCACCTTCCGTAAGGAATCCTTTTCCGTAATCAATAAGGCCCAGGGCACGTGCCTGTGCTGCACGGGTCATGACCGCAATATCATCCCAGGTCCGTTCCCGTTCAATTGCAGGGAGAGCTACTCGTTTGCCCGTTGATTTGTGAAGCGTCTCAAATTCCTTATCGCGGTATTCCTTGCTCATCAGAAGTGCTATTACTTCAGGATATTTGACAAAGGGTGCACCATTGGGATTATCCGTTGCAAGAATGCACTGCCATGGATCGTCAACCAGAAGGCCGAGTTCAAGCCCGATCGACCACATGATAGCATTCACAAGATTTTTCTTTCGGTATAACACCGGAATGATGCCTGACCCGGTTTCCATCTCAACATCATGATTGCTCCATTTATTGTGGTACAGGCGATAAAGATTGAACTCCATCGGCCCGTCCGCAGTCATCGTGGTCGTTTTCCCAAACATGACCTGACCGGTGTCAATGACGATCTGCGGCTTTTCATTCACCGAATGGGCGATATCTTCTGCCTTGGAACAGAAATCGTTCCAGGACGACCCTCCGTATGAATGGAACTGAACATGTGTTGAATACAGCGACTGACGTTTATCATTGAGGTCCGGAATGGCATTGTACGTGTCAAGCGTGCACAGGTAATTGCCCGGTTTTCCCAGATTATTACAGTGCAGATGCACAGAGTGCGGCAGATTGAGCATCTCATTTGCTTCAATCATCTTTACGATGATCTCACGGGGAGTGATCCCGAAGTGCGGAATCGGTTTATGAATACAGGATACATCTTCGCCAAATCCCCATGCTTCTGTCCCGCCCGGATTTGTCAGTTTGACTCCGAACCCTTTCGCTGCAGAGAGATACCAGGCGAGAATCCCTGCCAGCCGTTTGATATCCCCGTTCTCTATCGCCTCAAGGGCGAACCAGTTGCCGTCAAAAAGGGTATTTGCAAGACAATCCTGCAAAGGCGTGTAGCGGAACTCCTCGTGGGTATGTCGCGCCTCCATCGGCGCCATGGCACCTTCAAGAAGGGTTGTGTATCCCATACGGGAATACCGGTAGCTGTTCCCGTAGGTTGTCGGAACACTGTATCCGGATGTTGCATGCATGTCTCCTTTTCGGGACGTGCGTCCGGCACGCATATCCTCCGGACTCATGTATCTCCCGAAATTGACTTTCGTTCCACAGATATGGGTATGAGAATCAATGCCGCCGGGGAGAGTGAGCATCCCTGCGGCATCAATCACGTCGTCAGGATTCTTCACGTCATCGACAATTTTGCCGTCGCGAACGGCAATATCCATTATTTCCCCGGATATGTTCTGAATGGGATCAATGACATAGGCATTTTTTACGAGGAGCGTCTTCATAATCCTTTCACCTCCAGCATTTTCTGGTAAATCCGGGTAAGAATCTCTGTGTCAGACGGATATCCGGAGTCCATTACTTTTTTGACTTTGATGGGAATGCCATCCATACGGTATGCCGTTCCTTCCGCATCGATACCCGTTACCGCGACCGGTATCTGGAGGTCTGCAAGGGGTGTGGTCAATGACTGGAACGGGTCAATAGCTATCATAGGAATGTCACGTATCTGCTCCACACATGCACGGGGAAAATGTGCTGCCGGATCACTTGCGATGATCATACAGGCATCACACTCTTTTCGTGCAAGAATATCTATTGCCGTTGTTTCTCCGGGATTATAGAACGCAACACCCCGGCAGAAGTCGACAGCAAAGGGGTAGCCGGTCATCCACGAGAACACTTCATTTGCCCCGTACACATTCCAGTGCCCCCGCATGGGAGTCAGCGTAAATTTGGTGTGCCGGTTTAGGTCGTCAACGAGTTCGATGGCATTCCTGACGTTCTTGTATTTCCCTTTCGCCATCGTGAGACCGACACCAAAGAATAACGCACCGAATGAACAGGTTTTGCACATCTCCGCCACCTGCATGAGCTGCGTTTTGCTGACCCCTGCAACCGAGGCAGGGATCATATCCGCTTTTCCCCGGAGAATGGCCCGCAGGGAAGAGAGAACCGCATAGTCCCCACCGGATTTTATCTGAATAAATTCATCTGCAACTTTAGCCGTCTCGGTTTCACGCACATCGACGACGATTACCTTCCTGTTTCTGAATGCATTATCCAGAAAATACCCGTCTGCATACGTGGTATACCGGCTCATATGACGGGGATGTGCCTCTATTGGATTACAACCCCAGTAGATTACGAGATCAGCACGATTTTTCACCTGTCCCAGGGTACAGCCGGGATGGCCGACTTCCTGGATTGCAAGAATGGAGGGGCCGTGGCAGACAGATGTGGTGCTGTCGATTACGCCACCAAGGATCTCGTTCATATGAACTCCGACACACTGTGCTTCTCCATGCGTACCGGACCAGCCAAACAGAAGGGGGCGGTCTGCATCCAGCAGGATATCAACTGCGGCATCCACCGCCTCATCGTAGGTGATATCAATCCATTTCCCGTCCACCTTCTGAATGGGGTTCTTCAGGCGGTTTTTGCCTAAAAATTTTGCGTTTCCAATTGTACAGCAATTATCTGTCGATACAATGGAGCCGTTTTCAATCCCCAGAGTAACATCATCACAGAGACACCCGCAGAAGGGGCAGACCATATCCTTAATTTCCTGCATACCTGACACCTCCTAATTGTTCGAGTATTTCAGTCGGTGTTTTACGCTGTTCTGATGTCGGGAAAATCTCTACTTCATGAATTTTATAATCCGGCATACCGGTTCCATGTGTGCGGGGTGAAATGATGGAATTGCAATGAATGCCGTACGAGATAAATACCATCCCTTTCGGCAATCCCTCGTCAGCAAGTACTTCCAGTACAATTTCTCCAATTTCACTTTTCACAAGGATATTTTCCCCTTCTTCCACACCCAGTTCGAGAAGGTCAAGCGGATGAATGCGACACAGGGATGTCTCCTCAGCATATCCCTGGCCCAGTTTATTTTCAATATATTTGCCCTGACGGATGGTTCGTCCGGTATTCAGTATGAATTTCATACCGCCGCCTCCTGAATACCAACAACCACACGTGCCACCCGGATTGCATGATTTGCACATGTTTTTTCGCAGGTTTTACACCCGGTACATTTCTCCGGGTTAATGACACGCATCTCACCGTTGATAATTCGCATAATCACTTCTTCACTAAATGCGGTGCCGGTTCCGCCAAGATACGGGTCAATCTCTTTATTTATGGGGCAGGCAACCGCACAGTTTCCGCACCTGCTGCACAAAACGGGATCAATTGTCAGATGAAACGTTGACGCAAATGAGCTCTGGTCTTCTTTTTGTATGGAAAGAAGTTCTCCTGCTGTTAAGACATCTTCCGGGCATGCCTCTACGCATAGTCCGCATCGGATGCAGTGCCCGGGATATACCACCGGGTTCCAGACACCATCTGTTTCCAGCACTTCAATCGCATCGGGGGCAGGACAGATCATCATACAGGCAAGGCAATGAGTGCATTCTCTGTCGGTAAGAGCAGGGAATCCCCGGAAATGGGGTGGAGTGACGAGAGGGGCCGTTTTAACAGTGAAAAATTTACGTATCCACTCCCCACGGACAAATTCTCTCAGATACCAGATAATCGAAGATGCCATTTCATTCACCTCTCATTACATGCAATGCACGGATCGGAACTGATGTAGGTCGATGTCACGTCAGCAGACGAATGAACACCTTTCAGCATGTAGTGCACACATGCCTCGATGTTCATTATTGACGGAGTCCGTATCCCAATCTTTTTTACCCGTCCGTGCTCATCGGTGTCGATGGAATACGACAGCTCGCCACGGGGAGCTTCTCCTGACCATTTGGCAAAGCCACCCCCGATTTCCCCGCCACCACGGATAGTCCCCGTCTCCATCTGTGCAAGAGCGGAACGGATGAGTTCCGTACTCTGGAACACCTCAAGGAAACGGAGCATAATACGTGCATAATTATCGCCTTCGTCCAGTAATATTGACTCAAAATCAAGTTTTTTGTAGGTTGGATGAAACAGCCTGCAGTCATTGTCCAGATTGCTCGCACGGGCGGTTGGTCCGACCGCATGGGATTCGATTGCCTCCTCACGGGTGAATGTGCCGACATCTTTGCTTCGAAGGGCGATCAGTGACCCGCCCTCAAACATATGAACAAACCGGGTGAGTTCAGAATCGATGTGGTCAATCATGGTACGAATACTTCGTTCCTTCTCTTCGGTCAGGTCAAACCGCACGCCTCCCGGAATAATGTACGAACAGGTTACCCGTGCTCCGGTGACCAGTTCAAGAGCATCCATTGCGGTTTCCCGTAGATTAAGGAGATACATGGCAAGCGTTTCATGCTCGATTGTGTAGCAGTATGAATAGTTTGCAAGCAGATGGCTCTGAATCCGGTCAAGTTCGTTTACCACCAGACGGAGATATGCTGCCCGGTCAGGAACGGGGATATCATTTATGCGCTCCATCCCTTCAATGCAGACATAATTGTGGATGACAGAACAGATCCCACATACCCGTTCTGAAAGAAACATCACTTCCTGCCACGGTCGTCCAACCATGATCCGTTCAATACCTTTTTTCACATACCCAAGCTCAAGTTCCGCATTGATTACATATTCACCGCGGGTTTCACATTTTATCCTGCACGGTTCCTTAAAGACCGGATGCACCGGCCCTATCGGAAGGGATACATCAACAGTCTTCTTCATTCTTCTCTCCTTTCATAATCTTTGAATACAACGGGTGCAAGCGACAACACGGCTTCAAGAATTTCCGTCGGCCGCGGGGGACACCCGGGAACTTCTGC
Organism: Methanogenium organophilum; assembly: GCF_026684035.1. Lineage (NCBI taxonomy): Archaea > Methanobacteriati > Methanobacteriota > Methanomicrobia > Methanomicrobiales > Methanomicrobiaceae > Methanogenium > Methanogenium organophilum. Next base: position 2,445,866 of record NZ_CP113361.1, on the reverse strand, counting down.
TGCTATCGGTATGTGCTTTCGGACAGGCGGGTCAAGATAGGTCCCTTCCCGATTAAAGACACATCCGGAAATCGGGCAGTTTCCAATTGCAATTGCTGCTTTTGGTTCGGGAATTTTATCCCAGACCGCTTTTAGCTTATCTTCCCACTGTGGGGAAAACCCACCGGTTACAAGAAGGATATCTGCTTCACGGGGATTATTATGGACATAAATGCCGTACTGTTCAATATCATATCTGGGTGCAAGACATGCCAGAATTTCGATATCACATCCATTGCATGAACCTACATTTACATAACAGACATGAATGGAACGTGAACGAACGGCATTTTTGATATCCTGTAGCGCTGTCATGAAGAGATCACCTCCCGTATCATTGTCATTCCTTCGTCTATTGCCTGGGATTTACCCATACCGGCTGAAATTTTCTCTTTTGTTTGCTGAATAATTCTGTTCATCTCGTCTTCCGTGAGAAGGGGTATCTGTCGGGTAATAAGAGTCGCACCGAATTCCGATTCGATTGAACTCTCGTTTTCACTCTGCTCTTTTTCCCAGACTTCGTAGCGTGCCGGAATATTTTCCAGAAGGGACATGTCAAAGGTGTTGATCATTTTTCTCCGGAGAATCTGACGACGGATCCCATACCTTTCACACAGTGCAGCCATCGTTATCTCATGAAGCGGACTGGAAAGGATGATGAGCTTCATCTCCCGGAGATCTTTTTCATAGAGGAAGGTAACCATCAGGCAATCCCTCCTGCTACAAGAATCGCATACAGGGCGAAGAGTCCGACACATATCCATAGGATGGCCATCTCTGCACGCTTGAGTTTTTCTTCATCCAGGATCCAGGCAATTCCGGTCAGAGTAATGAAAATCAGTCCGAGAACGAGTGCCTGAAGGAATACTTCCGGGTGCAGGATTGTCTGCCACAATGCAATGATGATGTAGGCAAACAGACCCCCGGCAAGTATTTTTTTAATCTGTGTCATGCAATCACCGCCAGAAGTGCCATCCAGGCAACAAGAATAACAATTGTTACCAGTTGTACGGTTACACTGTCATACGGACCAAGCATGGGTGTTACCGCACAGACAAATGAGAGTGAAATGAGCACAATGAGCATTGCAATAAAGAGCATAACCGGAGACATGGCTCCCCAGAATACCAGTATAAATGTCATCAGAAGAACGACTGTTTTTATGGCATCCGAGATCTCAAGTCCTGCACGCCATGCACCAAAATGCTCGGTTTTATACCCGCTGACAATCTCTTTTGCCTCAACAATTGAGAATGGTCCATAGTGCATCTTTGAGAGGATAACAATATACATCGCAATCGCTGCGGGAAGAAGACTAAAAAGCAGAGGTCCGTGTACTGCCTGATACTGGATAATATCTGAGATCATCAGGGAACCGGTGAAGAAATAGATTCCTGCGATCACTGCAAACAACGGAATTTCAGATGATGCTGATATAACAGAACGGACACCACCGAACTTTGAGTAGGGGGAACCAGGCGACAGCCCGACACCATGCTCAACCATTTTATGCAGCATATATACGCCGAACAACAGAAGCAGACTGCCGCCCAGCATGACAATATACAGTGCACCCACCCATATGGCAATGGCGATGAATACGATGCCAATATAGAGTACTTTACTTGCGGTACGGGGAATCCACGTCTCTTTGAAGGAAAATTTCAGGGTATGAAGGATTTCCTGCCAGATGGGAGGACCGGGACGGCCCTGTATCCGTGCAATTGCTTTCCGGTGTATTCCCATGAATAATAGCCCGATAAATGGTGTTGCAATCAGATAACCTATCATTGTTAGTACCCCATAAACGGATAATCTTCGTCTCCGTCACGATATTTCCAGAGTAGCATCACGCCGATGACAAACACCGGGAGTGTGATAATACAGATTACCGCCTGTAAAAGGTCTGAAATCAAACCGAAATACGGACCAATTCCTCCGATGACAAGTCCAATCAGCGCGAGAACGGTTAATATCTGAATATTGTTTTTATCAGTCATAGTATCATCACACTGTCAGCATAATCTCCACAACCCTCAGGAACATCAGGAGGGAACTCACATGTATCATTATCACGTACGGTGCACCCGGTGCACGGAACAGTTCTGCCTTTGCTGCATAAAACGGGGCGATTCCCTCTCCCATGACACCAATGAGAATCAGGGCTTTTGCAATCCATGGCATTGCCGGTGCAATTGCTGCGAGTTCCCAGATTGACAGGGTGCCTGTTGTAGCAAGGGTGATGGCTGCCCCGCCAAAGAGCGGGACGGTTGCAAGCATCGAGATGATGCCATAGTTATATGCGGCATTCAGTACATGCTTGCTTTTTACCGCAGCAACAATACCGATGATACACACACCCACCATACTCACAAAGAGGGTGAAATTAAACACATCTCCGCTTGCGACAGCTCCCATGGTGGCGAAACCACAGGCAATTGCCATAAATCGTCTGAAATGCAGTTCTTTCCCGGTTACATCCTTTGCATAGATTGCATCTGTTCCGAAGGCAACGTCCAGCTGTTTTTCCGGTTTCGAAAAGATACAGATGAGGGTAAACACCAGTGCAAACAGAAACAGGGCTGTTGTGTACGGGGTGAAATAATCAACAATATCTCCGAACGGCAGGACAAATAATTCCTGTCCTCCGACAGATGAGGATGAAAGTTCAAACATTGTTTCCACCCCGCATTGTTCCGATAAGTGACATCTTTGCGGTCACTTTGGCGAGGATTGCTCCGCCTGCAAGCATAACTGCAAAGAACCAGTATTCGGGAATAACCATAAAGATAAAGAAAGCGACAATCCAGAATGCCCATGCATACCCGGATACGGCTTCTATAAGCGCAAACCGCTCGGCATGTCTCTTTCCCATGAAGTAGAAGATCATTCCGGTTCCTGCAACTGCACCTCCGGTAAACCCGGAGAGTACAATGCCGTATCCAACAAGGATGACTGCAATGATCGTGGGAGCGGTATCCAGCACTTCAATTCTGAATGGTTTTTTTACCGGACTGTTGAGTCCTTCCCGGGTCAGATATATTTCAGAGAGTGCCATTAGTTCAGAAATTCCCACAACAAGGCCGGGGATGATGAGTGCCTCTGCGAGATCGGTTGCGATAAGTGCAATGATGGCAAGGGCAGAGACTTCTGCGAGGTCGGCAATTATCAGCCGGTGAATGTCATTATTCTCCCGGATTGCTGCGACAAATGTGATGATGACAGCAATTAATGCAATAATCAGGCCGATTGCATATTCATCAATCATTCTTCCTCCCTCCGGTATAAATACGAGGCAATCGCAAAGGCAGCGAACAAAATGCTTGTTTCAACGATGGTATCGAGTCCCCTCGTGTTATAGAGGATTTCATCGATGATGCCACCGGGGTGGGACACGATTGTTGTCCCTAAATAGAGATTGGTGACTGCCATAAATGCCGACAAAGGGGTAAGATATGCGGTAACATATCCCAGATAGGGAGAATTTTGCGGATACTGTGCTGCAACTTCTGTTGTACCAAACGGAACTCCTCCCCGGTCATAGGGATTCAGGGATGAAGAAGTGTTGATATCTTTTGGGTACAGCTGGGTGTCTTCGTATCCCAGGGGGGATACAACCAGGACAATAAGAGAGACGCAGGCAATTGCTACAACAATACATGAATAAATTGCGATCAGATTGTCAACATCCGCCATGTAGCGGGAAAGCCATTTAATCACAGGGATCACCCCGTTCAATGACGCGGATCAGGACAATGGTGGCAATCGCGGTTACGGCAACAAATGTCAGGAGAGCAATGGTCTCATCATAGGCAAGCATGACCAGCATCAGGCCGGTCCCGGCAATTTCGACATGAATCAGACGGGAGATATAATCGCGTTCACGGGGAAATGCAGCAGCAGCGACTCCTGCTATGAGGATGATAAATCCTAAGATTAGTTCAGGAGTCATCATTATTCCTCCCGGTGGCCTGCAGAATGAATATTGTCGTCAGCGGCATGATGATTGCGACAAGAACTGCCACGTCAATATAACCTTTCAGCACAATAAGGGGAATCACACCACCCATCATGACGGCAAGGCCGATCAGTTTGTCAAAAGGACTCTTTTTGAAGTAGACGGAGATTACGCCCAGGATTGCGATCAGGCTCAGGATTGCAATATAGAATTCATTCATTGGCAACCCCTCCCGCAAAGGTGCTTGCAATGGCATTTGCTTCGAGGGTTGAACCGACGAAATAGGCGATTCCCGCGAAGAGGGCCATGATATCCGGAATGGATAGCACAATGAGTCCCGTTATGGCAAAGTTCATGACATTCAGGAAAACCAGTTTTTTGAGGGTTTTCTTCTCGGTCAGTACCCTGATGACAGCGTACAGTGCAACGATTCCACAGATATATACCGGAAGCATACCGGCATCATACGCGGGAATCATGCCCGAATCCTCCATAGTCTGGTGAGAAGCTGGCTTGCATATGGATGGGATACTCCCTGAATGGTCAGGATTGCGATCACCATGCCGGCGATAAAGGCATCAGCTGGTACACCCAGAAGGCCAAACCCTGTTATAATGAGTGCAGCACAGAATGCTCCTGTTGTTCCTGCATATCCCGGATCGTGGCAGATTCTGTTTCCGATAAATACCAAAACAGCAGCAATCAGTCCACCGGGAAGACCCGCCACAAATACCCCGCATGCAGCGAGCAGTGTCCCTGCAGAAGCATCTGGTGAGCATACAATATTTCCCATCATAAATCCGCCATTCAGCGAACCCTTGTCAGCTGCAATGGTGGTGCCAATCGCTTGTGCACCACTCACACCCCCTTTTTCAGGGAGCCTGAATATAATATCAATTGTAATAAAAAGAATCCAGCAGACAAGTACTGCAATGATGATGTTTACGACCACACTCGGCATTTATTAACTCCGAATAATAACAGATACTCTTTCATAGGTTTAACATTTCCCATTGTCACAGTAAAATCACCGTTTGATATCTCAAATACGCGAATTACACGACATATCTGCATAATGATACAATAATGCATTAGATTTGATTTAAAAGAGTGAAATATTACAATGGACAGGCTGGTGGATTCACATCTGCCAGTATGTATATAGCCCGTCAGGGTGATTTTATACCTGATGAAAAGCGCCTTTGCAGATCATGACAAACTCGCACTCCTGATTATCGGGATTGTGTTGATTCTCACGTTGTACGCGTTTGGATCTCTGCTTGGTATTGTCATACTGGCAATTTCTCTCGCTATTGTTGTGATGCCACTTAAAACGTGGCTTTCACGGTACGTTCGTGAACAGGTTGCGGCATTTGCGGTCACATTTATTGTGGGATTTATTGTGGTCGGCTCGTTGCTGTTTGGCGTGGTCATATTATATGAAAATGCAGATTATCTGACACAGATTATTACGGATATATATATTGCCATAATGAGTATGCAGCAGATTACAACACCGGGAGTTGCATCCACCCCACCCATAGATGTCGGAGAGATTCTGGATTCCCAGATGGAGATGATCCAGTCGGGTTTCTTCTCGGTGGTATCCGGGTTTACCGAAGCAATATTTAATGCAATTATCTTCTTCCTGACACTCTTCATCTTCATCTTTTTTGGTGAAAACATCTGGAAGGGCATTCTTTCCGGTGTTCCTGCATCCATGAACACATTTGTGAGTCATATCGAAGAGATCAGTTCCAACACCCTGTATTCAATTTATATTGTCCATATCTCCACGTCGGTGATTACGTTCCTTCTTGCAATTCCGTTCTTTTATGTGCTGGGATACGGACACATCCTCTTCTGGTCCCTGATTGTGGCATTGTTCCAGCTGATTCCGATTATCGGCCCGACACTTATCATGATCTTCCTGGGCATCTATGCTCTTGCCACAGGGGATTACCGGGCTGCCGCCCTGATTGCGATCATCGGATATCCGGTTGTCTGTGCGGTCCCGGACCTCCTGTTCCGGCCAATCATGATGGGCAAGCGGACATCCATTCACCCCGCAATCATGTGGGTCGGATTCTTCGGCGGGCTGTGGATCATGGGGATCGTCGGGTTTGTGATCGGACCTCTGGTCCTGGCTCTCCTGGTCGCATCCGGACGTGAACTGATTCGGATCATGAAACAGGCAAAAGAGAACGGATGGCTGGAGAAGCCTCCGGTTTGAGCATATCTGAATTCAGTAATTCTCTCATTTTTAGCTACTCTTCACTAAGATCAGAATAACTCTCAACAGACCGGTACAGGGAGAACAGGCGTCAGCGGTGCCGGTACGACCGCAAACTAAATCCAATCCTATAATTAAAAAAATATATGGAAAACAATCCTATTTTTACAATTTTTGAATCGGTTCCCAGACAGGGGGCCGGGGATGATGAGCACACGGAAAAGGCATTTTCACTCATCGCAGAACCACCTGAAGAAGGTGGTGAGATCCTTGATGTTGGGTGCGGGAAGGGCGTACAGACGATGGCCCTTGCCCACCTGTGCCCGTCCTGCGGGATAATAGCGACAGATATACACCAGCCTTTTCTCGATGCGGTGGATGAAAAAATTGCAGCCGAAGGGTTTTCCGGAAGAGTGAAAACGGTCCGTGCGTCTATGGACGACCTTCCCTTTGGAGAGGAGTCTTTCGATATTATCTGGGCTGAAGGATGTGCCTCAATAATTGGCATTGAAAATGCAGTCAGGTACTGGAAAAAACTCCTGAAACCGGGCGGACACATCATGATTTCGGATATATTCTGGTTTACCGGGACTCCCTCTGATGAGCCACGGGAATTTTTTGCCGAACACCATCCTGCAATGATAACAGAAGACGGAGGATTTGAGCTCATCCGGAATGCCGGGCTTGAGCTGGTCGGGTCCTTCCGGCTCCCTTCACGCGTATGGGAAGACAGTTTCTACGGTCCGTTGAGAAAGAAGTTTGGAGAACTCGAAGAGGAATGTGCAGATGATGAGGTCGCTCTGATGATAATTGAGGGGTTGAAAAAGCAGACCGAAATCTTTGAGAAATACCCGGATGAATTTGGGAATACCTATATGGTAATGAGAAAGCCATTGTGAAGAATTTTGGATTCATTCAGGCAATTCTCTTTTTTTCCCGGTTAATCAAATGCCCGCATCGAAAGATCATAAATTGATCTCTCTTTTTTTCCGTTTTTTCACCTGATTATTCCCTGAAGACAAAAGGGATTATACCCTTTTAGCGCTAATACTGGACTGCAATTTCTACGATTGCAATCAATTGTAATCAATTGTCGTGTGCGAGGGTTGCCGAGTCGGTCAAAGGCGCTGGGTTTAGGGCCCAGTCTCGTAGGAGTTCGCGGGTTCGAATCCCTCCCCTCGCATTTTTGGTTTGGGTAATAGTTATCTTGTAATTTTTGAACTCCTCAAAAATGATATCAAACTGTTCTGCATAGTTTCTTAAGAGGCACCGAACCCTTTTCAATCATTGAAGAACCGAATATTCCGACTTTACTTTATATACCAATAATCAATGATACATTGTAATGGTAGATCCTATAACTGCAACTATACTATTAAACCTCATTTCTTCAGGGATTTCCGCAGGATTAAATAAAGCCGCTCACAAGATTTTCAGGCCTCAAGAAATTGAAGATTACTTAAAATCAACCTCCTTCCAATATAATTTAGAACAAGAATTATCTTTTTTAGAAGGGTCTGAAATCGATATAACTGCTCTGGAGGCCTTTTTCAACTCGGATAAAATTATATGCATTTTCTCCCAAATTTATGAAGCCTCCGAAAAAACGCTTTCTGAAATAGAAAGCGAGTTTGTTAAAGATTTTTGTGAGATTAAGCCAATAACGAATCAATCAAATGAAGAATTTGGAAAAAAATTATTCTTTTGCATTAAACAAGCCTTTAATGCTTTTCTTCAAAGGAAAATCCTCGAAGGGGAAATTGTTGCTCTCGAGTATAAAAGTGAGGAGCGGCACAAGGAGTTAAGGGATGGCCAAAACCGGATGGAAAACCTTCTTGAGGATGTAGTATCTGAAGTAAAATCGCCCCATGGATTCATTTCTAGTAAAGTACCTTTGGATTACATTGATGAAGAATTTAAAGAAGTGATTGAGTTAATCGGGAAAAACGAAATTGAAGAGGCAAAAACAAAATTATTCGCGGTTATCGGGGTTATGGAAAATAAACCTCAAGAAAATAAGAAACTGTTATCGAGAGCATATCATCTACTGGCAATTACATACAATAAGAATAAAGGGGTTGGTGGAAATTTCGATACAGCCGAACACTACGCGAAACGCTCTTTAGAATTTGATCCTTTAAATGACAAAATAAAGGGAACTCTTGCATCAATCTATATCAATAAACACGGCAAAGAAAATTTTGAAAAATCATTTTCTATATCTGCTCCACTATGGGAGCAATCTGAGCAAAACAATCCGCAATTTTTAGAAGTCTATTTATGGGGATTATTTTTTACAAAATCAGTTGTTGATGCAATAGTTTTTTTTGAATCATCAAAAAATGCGCAAGATTTAACTGAACAAAATGACCTTTTATCTAATCTTATCGCTAGATTCTACATTGTAAACAACAATCCGAGAAAATCATTACAATATATCAATAATTCAATCAAGTTAGATCCCCAAAATCCAGATCATTATGCAATAAAAGCGAGTGCATATAGGGAGATATCACTAGCAGAGGATTATTTATTTTCTGATTTCGAAATTTGCCCAAAATTGAAAAAGTATGATTGCATCGAAAAGGCATTAGAATACTATCGAAAAGCCCTATCTCTATGTCACAAGAACACAGATCCAACACTAATAGAGCGAATTAAAAAGGAAATATATACTTGCTCAATTTTGCTTAACCGGTCTAATGAAAAAGAATTCCAAATAATTCGGTTTAGTATAAATTCATCTCAGTTACCCGAAAACGAACAACACACACTTGAATTTTTAGATTTTGTAAATGAATTAAACGCTTGCCATTTTTCCTCAGCATCTCAAAAGTTATTTTCACTCAGAATGTGGGAAGAATTCACCTACGAAACAAAAATTAAATTTGCTTTGGTTTTTTTACATAGGGGTAGTCCCGAAGAAGCAAAAAAAATATTTAAGTCTCTGGAATCTGAAGCCGAATCTAAAAAAGATATCCGCTTTTTGATTAACATGAGCATTATTGAAGTATTATTAAATAACAAAACCGGAATGCTCCAGTATTTAGAAAAAGCAAAGGATGCATCAAAAGGATCTTCAGAATGGGAAGAACGAGTGTTATCTCATAGTTATACTATGATACAGCGGTATCGGGATAGCGGGAAAGAAAATGACAGAATGCTTGCTAGCATCCAAGAATATGATGATAAATTCCCAGACAGAAAAATTTTAAAAGTCATTTCTGTTAATGAAAATGATGAAAAACCTCCTCAAGAAATAATCGACGAATTTAAACGGGCATTTGAAAGAGATCAAAATATAAAAAGAATATGCACGGAACATCAAGTCCCAATTTATGTTATTGCCAATGTCACTTATTTGAATTATGCTGAAATGGTGAATAAATTAACAGATACACAATTTCATATTCGATATCACCCACCTGATCAAGCATCTCAACAGGAGATGATGGATAATTATGACGCGGGTGAGGTTTTTGTTTTTGACTATTCCTCTTTATTGAATCTTTCAAAAATGGATTTACTTGGGGAACTTGAGAGAATACAAGCAAAACTATTTATTTCTAAATCATTGTTTGAAAAAATTCAGTTAGACCTAATTTTCTATGAAGATCCCAATCTAAGAAAATTATGGGATTATCTCAGAAATTCAAATTCCATATCAATTGTTGATATAGAGGCTGACCCTTCAGATTACCAAGAAATTTCCAAGCACCTTGATAAATGGATAATCGATTCAATTAAACTGTTATCAATTTATGAAACTTCAATATTATTATCAGATGATTTCAATCTCATCAGATTATTTAAAGAGTACAAAATAAGAGGAACAACTACATTCTTTTTTTTAAGCTATTTATTAGAAAATAAGTTTGTTGATTCAAAAACATATGGAGTTGCAATCGGGGTTTTAGCTGAAAGGATGTACATATTTTTGCCATTCGATGGTGAAGATCTATATCATATTGCAATGGATGATGAATGTAAAATCAAATTGAGATCCTATCATTTGATTAATCACATTACTGTCCCTGGGATTAGTCCTTTGATTTATACCCGGCAATTTGAATATTTTATCGATAAATTATGGAGATCTGGCTCTCTTTTTGAGGATAAAGTCAACTGGCTTGCTCTTATAACTGAAAGAATGATTTTTGCTATTAATCAAAGGCATGATATAGGTCAAACATTTGAAGTGGATATGTTATTGTATGATATTAAGAAAATTTGGAAAAATATCTCTTCTTTATGCACACTATCAGATTTGACAATTCTTGAAGAGAGATGCATAACCCTTTTTGAAACTGAACCCTCAAACGATCTGAAGGAATCTATATTGTCTGTTATAAATCAGAGCAGGGATGTTTTATCCTATGAAAATAATCAATTGTCAGAGCATTGAATTATGTCTTTGGGAATGCATTTTTCCTCCCATCATCTAATATAAATAAAAAAATATCCATGATCTAATAAAACTATTTAATTTTGAACCCAAGTTTGCCATCGGACTTTCCGCAGCGGTTATTTCAAGAGTAATGTTTTCATATTCCCAACCAAAAAGCTGCAATATCTTCCTTCACCATTACATATTAATTATTGATGAAATTGAACGTTTTTCCCTTCATCGTGTAAAGGATGAATCTAATAACTGGTTTAGTCCTCCAACTATGTGGTAAATAAGAAAGTGGTTAAAGCCTCAAATTCTATCCACATATAATGTCAAGGATTGAAACCATACTATCTAAGGCCAGACCAATAAAGAAACTCTGCATTATTGATGATGATTTTGATCTCTTTTGTGAAATAAACAATACTTTCACAGAGGAGATTGGAGGATTTTTCAATCTAATTTTATTGAACAATGACAAATTATTTTCAAAAAATACCATTGAATTCATAAAATATCACGATCCAGACATCATTATAAATTATTCTAAATGTGAGAATGATCTTTTATTGGATAAATTTAATGTTCGCATAATTGATCCAAAGAGCCAGGGAAATTTTAATTTGAACCACTTTACTATACCAATCTTTGTTTTAGACAATATCCCAGATCTTGTTCGATCGGTCTTTTATGAAATATTCAATAAAATTGTTGTTTGGGACAGTCAATTCAAAGAACCTGAGAACTCAGTAAATTTTGTAAACCTTGGATCATTATCAAAAAAGGCAGAAAAGGAGATTCAATCTAATAATATTTTTCGAGGAGTAAAAATAGACCATGTTCAACCAAGGCTCGCAAACCAAGATATTTTCCGAATATGGGAGGAAAATTCAAATTTATTGTATGTTTCTACCTTATTGTCTAGGCCGACCAGTATTAGTAGCATATATTCTGTAAACCATAATAGAAACAAATATTTTTCAGATGAAGGTACAATAATTTTTGGAAGGTCAGATGACCTAGAAAGTATAACATATTTTTGGAATACTAGAGCAACGTATCCATACTCAAAATTAATTTGGATCCCTGTTGAATTGGTTGACGAATATCTTTATGGAGTCAAAAAGTTCAATAATTTTTGTATCTTTTCTGGCGGGGAAGAGCTCAAGGATAATTTAAGAAGTATCTGCGAAGAATTCAAAGAAATTGCCTCAGATAAATACTACTTTAGCAGTTCTTTTAGTTGTTGGGACTCATTTGAACATTTACAGAATGTATCATTTAATGATGACTATGTTAGAATAATTCACCCTCAAAGTAAGCTATTTTCAAAATCTGGATTTAATGTCAATATCGCACTTGAGATTAGAGGATTTGAAGAGACAATATTACCACAAAGTCCGATTCTTGGAAGACTATTTAAGCAAGATGATCAATTCAACAAACACCATTTTGTAAAAATTGGTTCTAACGGATTAGCAATATTATTATCAGACTTTGCTCCGTACGAAGAGTCTCCATTGTACGAAGAACTGAAAATTCCTACTGATGTTCAAATATTTAAGGAAATACTGACTGAACGAGGTTTAACTTCTAAGGAATCAAAACAATCTCAAATAATTAGCCAAGTCATTAATCTACTAGATGGATATCAAAACATTGAGATCTTAAAGGATGAGGCCGTTTTCGACTTAATTGTTAAAATTGCTCCAAAAAGAATTGATAGAATTGTAAAAGAATTATCAAAAGAACTAAACGCTAGTGTCGAAGAAGAAAAGTTAGAGGATCTTATTTGCGATATAATTGGGGAAATTTCTACTATAAAATCAGACACGTATATTGAAGCCGATGATTTTTATTCGTTGGCTGGTGGGAGCCAAAAAGTAAATGACAAAAAGAATTTTTTCTCAAAAATTGAAAAGTTATATTTCCTTAATCTTTTATTGCGAGGGAAAAAAGTAATCTGTCAAAAGTGTGGTACTACCCTTTGGTATCCTATCTCCGGATTGCAAGATGATTTACAATGTTATTGTTGTAATAATGACTTGAAAATTCCAATATATAATACAAATAAAGCACAAAATGACTCCTTTAAGCTAAACGAGTTAATTTGTACCGCAGTTGATCAAGGTGTTCTACCAGTATTATTAACAACTTACCTTCTACATAAACAAAATTATCGTGCGATTCGGTTTATATTCGACATTGAAATATATGAAACTGGTACTTTGATTGGGGAGATTGATATCCTTTTAACTTTAGGAACAAAAATTGGTATTGTAGAAGTGAAGGCTGATAGAGGATTTGAAACTGGTCAACTTGATAGAATCTTAGAAATGAGGAAAAAAATTAGGGCTGATTTTATTATATTTTCCACATTGAAAGAAACTGATTCAGTGGAAATTGAGAACTTAATTTCCTATTTAAACACAAAAGAAATAAATTATCCAGTTTTCATACTTACAAAAGACGCATTATTCAATGAAAAGGTCGTTGATCTCTCAAATTATTTCCATGTTGATAGAACTACAAACTCATTCCCAAACGGCGTAATAATACCTGAAGAATACATTTGATAGCGTAATATATTATTTATAAATAAATTTTATGGCATATTTCACGCCATACTCTTGATCATTTTGGTTTAGAATCTGTTTGATACTGTTCAATAATCATAAACAATACTTTAACATCAACTCACAACATCCATTGAATCGACTCAACAGAAAAGAAAAATTGAGAAAGAAATCTCAGGCAGATAGCGTCTTTTTCAGTTGATCCCACGCCATCAACCGTTCAACAACGTGTTGATTGAGGGAAAATGGCTTCTCTGACTCTGCGTTCTTTTTCATATAATGCAATGAACCTTTTGAGAAACCCGGTTTCTTCCAGTCAGCATATGATATACTGAGAATCTTACTGCGTATCTCATCCCATCCGTATCAACCCGGTCAACCTGATACTCCGGTTTCATGTAACTCACCGATTGTTTCTTATCGGTCAGATAGTGCGCCAGCTCAATATTTGCGACAGTGTCGCAAGAATCTCCTGGCATACTTGGGATAATGAATCCGGCGTTGACACTGTCATATTGCCGGCAGATGATGCTACCATCAAAAAATATTATTACTTGCAGAATAATAGTAGGATAAAATGAGTACAGAATCCATTTCCATGGAGGATATGAAGAAGGAGATTGACATCCTGAAAAAAGAGATCAGGGAGATCAAGTCAAATCTGGTCGATCCCGACTCGATCCTTACCGAAGAAGATTATATCTGTCTCCAAAGCTACCGTGTGGAAAAGGAGAAAGGAAAACTTCTCTCAGAATCTGAAGTAAAAGCAGAGCTTGGCCTGTAAATGTACCTGCTCAGATTCTCTTCACAGTCATGCAAGTTTCTAATGAATCTGGATCTTAAGACCAGACGCCGGATATTTCCAAAATCGAGAAGCTAAAGGATGATCCCGTACCACATGGTTCGATCAAACTGAGAGGGACAAAGGAGGATATCTTCCGTATTAGGGTGGGAGATTACCGTGTCCTGTACGAAGTCGATAATGGAGTTGAGATCATCGGGATAATTAAGATTGGCAAGCGATCAAATGTTTACTGAATATTCTATTTAGGGCAGGCCGATTTTGTGATTTGACACGTATAATAATCCAAACTGTCAAATTCATTATCCCGACAAAAATTTTATTTGATCACTATAGCGGATAGTCATCCTGGGTGATTGAAATCAAAGTGGCGAACTTCTGTTGAAATTATTGTTTTTTGATTCCGGATTTATGACAGATAAGTACAGTATTTATCCACCAAATCCCCATACCATAGAGAATATTCCCCCATTAAAATGAGGAACACAAAGTGAAAGGATGGATATTATACAAGCATTCCGAGCTGGAATTAAAGCCGGAAACCTATGAAATAAACCGGCTTCTTGAGGTTGCTGAAGAGAACAACATCGAGATGAAGGTATTAACACCCGAACAATTCGAACTAATCGTCACACGAGGTGACAGAAAGAGCATTCTTTTGGATGGAGAAACTGCTTCACTTCCGGATTTCCTCTTACCCAGAATGGGAGCAGAAACCTCATACTACGCACTGGCGGTCATCAGACATCTGGAAAGTCTTGGAGTTCACACATTCAACTCATCCCAGAGTATTGAAACTGTTAAGGACAAGCTTTATTCTCACCAGATACTCGCCAAAGCGGATATTGCATTCCCAAAGACGATGCTCGCAAAATATCCCATCAATGTAGACCTTGTTGAGGAACAATTTGGTTTTCCGTTGATTGTAAAAACGCTGTCAGGTTCAATGGGAAGTGGAGTTTTCCTTTCTGGAAGCAAATCTAAATTCGTCGACCTGATGGAAATTATACGTTCAACAAAGAGCAACGTCAATTTTATCCTACAGGAATTCGTGAAAACTAGTATGGGACGGGACCTTCGTGTCATAATTATTGGGGGACGTGCCGTAGCCTGCATGGAAAGAGTAGCAAAGGAAGGAGATTTCAAAGCAAATTTCTCAAGAGGAGGATTGGTCAGGTCTTTTGAAATGACACCCGAGATTGAATGGCTGGCTACCGAAACTGCAAGGATATTCGGTCTTGATATTGCAGGAATAGACCTGCTTTTCGACGGGGAACACTTCAAAGTATGTGAAGCAAACTCTTCACCAGGATTCGAAGGCGTGGAAAGCTGTTGTGGTATAGATATAGCACAGGAAATGTACAACTTCATTCGAGTGCGTCTTGGAATGTTTCCGGAAGAAGAAGGGATTATTAAGGATTAAAAGAGGTTGTTAAGAACCTCATACCATCTGTCACTGCCGTCTTTAAATCCACAAGTGTGCCGGTTTAAAAATCCACAAAAACCAAACCTCGGTTAACCACCTTGGAGGTTTGGCAAAATGTTGAACATGGAGGAATTTTTAATGATTCGGGACATTGCCCACGACGTGGAACGGGAACGAGGCCGGCAAAACATCAGCAAATTTTCCAGAAGAAACGGATATGACAGACGAACAGTTAAGAAATATCTGGATCCAGACAACTGCCCTTCAGCACCATCACATAACTCCACATCAGCACTTTGCCCTGATACCAGGGCCGTCTTGTTGAACCATGTGTTCACCTCTTCTGTCATCTTGCGTGCACCCATGGGCCTTAACCTCAGTGCATAGCTCTCCGTCCTGACAAGAATTCTTCACGGTCACCCGATCCCGCTCACCGAGGTTGACAACCGCCAGATCAACAAGAAACCGGAACAACTCCTGCATATCATACGCCAGACTATTCTTGCAGGATTACATCTCATGAAGGAATCCCACATGTGCATCAGGTCCTACACTATTGATATATTTCAGACATTCGGCTTCAAGAAGATAATGTCCAAATTCGAAAATGCAATTGACCTGATCACCGGCTCCAGGCGATCCTGTTCGAAAACAGTAGTAATAGATTCAAATTCAGACTTTTCGGGAATGAAATCTCCAAATTCATGTCAGTGTTCTAAGGAACAAAGTATGGGGACCTGAATTCAGCAGAATTTTCTATTTTTCGTTCTAAAGAATTCGAATGTCTTAACTAAGGACATCTCAAAAACGAATATGATAACATGAATATTTCAACATTATTACAATCTCTTCCCAAATTAAAAAGTGAGAATATTACAAGTTCCACTCACTTTAATATACGATTTGAAGAAAGGAAAGATGATGTAATGCCTGATATTGATGGTATTCATAAAATGCTTATAAGTAGTGATCCAGTAGCAATATCGAATCAAGAAGGCGAAAAATTTGAAATATTATTCAATTTAAACGAGGATTATGATTTGGCTTTGGTAGTTTCGGTAAAGGATACCAATCCTGAAATAATAATAAGGTTAATAACCTGTTATAAAAAAGAAAGAAAGAGGAGGGTGAAATAAAATGACTGAAAATTTAATTCATACGGATGTAGATACCATAGATTATGATTATGAGAATGACAGTCTTTTTTTATTCCTCAAAGGGGCTGAATATTCACATTCGCTGAATTTAGATAATATCATAATTGATTTTGGTGAAGGAAATTATATCAAGGGCGTAGAGATACAGAATGCTTCCAAAAAATTTGGTGTCTCGAAATATGCGCTAAAAAATCCTCATGAAGTTGATGTTGAACTTAATGTTTCAGATGAAAAAATTGAGCTTAAAATTAGACTCACTCTCAGAATAAGAAATAAATATCTCCCCAAAGTCATCGCTACAACAGATATGAACGAATTCAATATTCCATCCGGGACAATGGCCATGTCGTGCGGAATGTGCTGAGAACAGATATTCATTTTTTCAAAAATACATTAAGCCGGTTACAATGGTTCAATAATTCCCAGATAACGCCTTTATTGAAACCCTGTTGTTGAAAGTATATTCCCGGAATATTCTCGTTGCTGCATCTCAGGAATTCAACAGAGTCAAAACAGAGCCTTCCGCTCTTATCTGGAAACGAGCGTTTTACGACTTCCATAGAGAGATTCGTTTTATCAGCCCATTAAATAAAAAGAATTGGGAAAGAAGGTCAATTAAGCCCCATTACCCCTTCATCCCCATCGTATCGTCGAGCCAGTCAAACGTGGCGGCAAACGACTGACCGAATGCCCCGAACCGGCAGTGCGACCCGGCACCGTACTCATCGGAGGATATCATGAGTTCCTGCTCACAGGTGAGGTGATCATAGAATGCCGTTGCCTGCATCCCGTCCGGCTCTAAGTGATCCGTCGCACTTCCCTGCGGCACCCCATGCTGATTCAACAATGCTCATTTCACCAAATCCCGGACTTTGTTCATCTCGTGAAGGCCATTTTTCAGATTCTCGCAGTAACCATTCGACTGCACAATTAGTTGCATGCGCAACTATTTATTGATAGGATGATTACGTAAATAGTTGCATTTGCAACTATCTTGCCTGGCAATTAAGACAGCAGAATAGCAAAATTCTGAATTAGATGGTTATTGTGATCACATTTACCAATGGTGAATATATGAAAAGTGAAGGATTTATCGGAAAATATATCGCATTTCTCTACCGGGACTCTCAGAAATACCTGGACAAAGAATTGGAACCATACCATATTGGATCCAGTCAGGCCTATATACTGATGTCCCTTTTTGAATCCGATGGAATAAACCAGGAATCGATTTCCCGGATCATAAAAGTGGATAAAACATCAATCACCAGGTCCATACAAAAACTGATTGAAGAAGGCTATGTTGTCCGGCAAAAGGACGAAGACGACAATCGCTCATATCGTGTGTTTTTGACCGGGAAAGGAAGACAGATTGAACCGGATATCTGGAAGATTGCATCAGGGTGGGAGGATATTCTGTTATCCGGCTATGATACCGATCATCGGAGCTTAATTGTGGATTATTTGAAGGATATGTCCGATAACATATCCCGGAAAATGGAAGATTAAACGGGTGAAATTATGGAATTCAAAGCTATTCACCTGCTCATGCTCTGTTGTACTGCATTTTTTGCAATGGCAGGAGGAGCGGTTCTGGCACCGGTATTGCCGGAGATGGTCGAGCCTCTGCATACAACAGCTGCCGAAATAGGGCTGATGATATCGGTATTAACCATCTCGACAGCAATTTTTACCCTTGTTGTCGGATATTTCATCGACCGGGTTAACCGGAAAACCATACTTGTGCCCTGTCTCATTTTCTATGGCCTGCCGGGGCTTGTATGTTTTTTCATCTCAGATTTTCATACGATTCTGGTCCTGAGGTTTATACAGGGCATCGGGGTGTCGTCAATGATGACACTGGCTCTGATGATTATCGGGGAGGTGTATGAAGGCCATGACAGTGTAATGGCCATAAGCAGAATCAGTATGTCTATTGCTATTGGCGCAGTATCCGCTCCTCTTATCGGCGGAAGCCTGGCAATGCTGGGATGGAATTATCCGTTCTTATTCTATGCACTTTCCCTTCCGTTCGCCGTTCTGATACTGGTATTTCTTCCCGAGACGAGCAGTGACAGGAAAACAGGAACGCAATGTGGAATTACGAAAGCATTTGCCTCTCTAAAGGATATTCGGATATGTTATACGGTCTTCCTGGCATTTACGATATTCTTCATGTTATTTGCCCTGATCATCTATGTGCCCTTCCTGCTCAGGGATTTGTTCGGGTTTACCTCAGGAGGATCCGGTTTAATGCTCGCAATTGAAGGACTGGCTGTTGTTATTCTGGCTTCCCGTGTAAGGAATTTCACCCGAAAATTTTCAATGCCTGCGGTCATTAGTATGGGTTTTACGCTCATCGGAATAGCGATGATAGGAATCTCTTTTGTACCTTCAGTTATCGGCATTCTTCTCCTTTTAATGCTGTTTGGAGCAGGTTTCGGGCTGGCACAGACTACAATCGATGTACTCATCGTGAAGATTTCACCTCAGGAATCAAGAGGCGGAATATTGTCGATTCATAATTGTATGAAATATGTCGGTCAGAGTCTTTCTCCGGTAATTTTTGCAGTAATTCTTGTCCATTTCGGAATTAACACGGTATTATTGATAGCAGGTATCCTTGGACTGCTTATCGCTCTGATGACCTGTCTAATGATAAGAAGGTTTGAGAATCCGGTTTTACAGCCTGTTGCAGATGGGAAACCAGCCGTCCTCTAAATTTCCCCATTTATTCTCTTCCGTGCACCCGTGGGTCTGAGCCTCAGTGCATAGCCCTTAGTCCTGACAAAATCCTTCGCGGTAACCGGTGTCCCGTTCAGCGGGTTTTATTAAACTGAGCTCACAGACTATCCAAAAAATACCTCATATCTAAGTAACAGGAGGGTCTTGCTGCCATGCAATGCCCCTGGTCTGAGCGAAATGAAGATATCCCGGCCCGTCTGGCGTTTGATATCGTCTGCATATTTTTCTGCCCGTTTTTGACCAATATTCGGGCCTCTATCGTCTGCATTGTCGGCGGGTGAATCTGTTGGAGATTGTGCCGGGAAGAGCTCAATGTTTATCTTCACCCTCCACGCTGCCAGGTGACATCACATGCGGCAAAGGGGGATTATTGATTGGTAATTTTTTCATTTTTTATCCATCCCTGAATCCTCCCCTTTCCATGAGCATTCATCGTAAAATGAGTCCGGTTACTGGCATTCTGCTTTAGATAATGCAGTGTCCCTTTGTTGCACCCCATATCTTCTATTCCTTGTGGGACAGAGCAGGTATCTTCTTTTTTTCCCGCATTTTGGTTTGGATTATAGCGAAGGCAAAAATGCCCCCTGTAAGATTATTTCACCGAATCGGTTCTCCTGATATCAATGGCTCTGCCAATGTGGACGTAACTATCACCAAAAAAGAGTGCACATGAAAGTATGAGAGTGCGTTAGGATGATTCATGCTGGTTCAACAATGCTGTTTCACCAAATCCCGGATACTGTGATAGCTTTATTCATCTATCCACCACTCTCCTGAATCTATGGATGTATCAGGCACCATAATCCATCGGAAGGCCGGTTTTTTGGCAAACCATCCAAAATCGTTAGACAAAATCGCTTGCTTCAATCAGGTTAATAATACTGCCCTCGTCTTCACCATCTTCTAATATTCTGATTTTTTTGTTTCTCCATAAAACCAAAGAAATCAGGGAAATCATTAACCCGGAAATGATAAACATCAGGGCAATTCCCCTGCCTTCCCCTACGCCAACAACAACACCGGCTGTTTCAGCCAGAGGCCCGCCGGGTTCCAGAAGCGGATTGAAAACAGAATCTGCCAGAAACCCGGTGACTGCAAAAGCGATGATGGATCCGAGATAGGTAACCATTGAAATAATTGACCACACACGCCCCTGTTTGCTGTTATCGATATTTTTCCGGATCAACACTTCAATCGAGGTGTTAATGAAAGGCAGGGTCGCAAAGAACGTAAATCCTGCCAGCGTAATGAAGACGATATTGGTTGAGAGTCCAAGGTTGGCAAAAAATATTCCTGCGATGAATAGTGAAACCGCCAGTATTTTCACCTGTTTGTTTTTGCTGCCGAACAATCCGATAAACAGGCTTCCGATCAGCATGCCGGTTGCGCAGACGGACTGGGAGATCCCTACGGTTTTTGCGGTTGTCAGGTTAAGAAGCATCGGAATAAACAGAGACTGAAGCAGCCCGACAAAAAAGAGCACGGCGGTGATCGTAAGGACCAGGTTAACCACACCCTTGTTCTTCGAAAATTCCCTAATACCCTCTCTCAGTTCGGCCATGAAGTCATGCTCCACCCGCTGGACCGGAATCCCGCCTATCGTCTTTCTTACCCAGATAACAATAAAACTTGCAATTATGAGAGTGCTGATATCGATTAAGAAAATATATTCGATATTCATCAGTGTCAGCAATATTCCGGCTAAAAAGGGGGATATTAAATATTGAGCAGAACCTGCCAGCTGCACCAGTCCGCTTGCCTTAGCATATTGCTCTTCGGGCAGAAGGTCGGTAACCAAGGCCTTGTAGGCCGGCTCCTGGAACGCTGAAAAAACCGAACTGGCTGCAATCCCCAGATAAATGTGCCAGAGTTCGATGTCGCCCTTCAGCATCATAAAAAATATGAAGAGAAGCCCGAGCGATGCTCCCAGATCCCCGACAACCATCATCACACGCCTGTCATACCGGTCTGCCATGATCCCGCCATAGGGTTTGAGCAGGAACGGAGGCAAAAACACACACATCAGTATGAAGACAAAGCTTGAGGCTGTACCGGTCTGCAGGAGTACATATATTCCCAGTGAAAAGATGGTAAGCCCGGTACCGATTACCGAGATGAACTGGCCAAACCAGATCAAAAGGAATTTGGAATAAAGATCCCCGGGCGTATCCGTCTTTTCCCCGGTCAATTAGTTTCCCTCCACCACAAGATGGTTCCGGGAAAAAAACATTTCCTTATCCAGTGCAACAATCACACCTGCAAAAATCAGGAGGACAACCGTCTGAATACACTTTGTTGTCTGGGTGATCATCAGTGTCTCCTGCGACATATTGACAATAAAGTGAAAGAGGATCGCCGCTGGAATACTTTTCCCGTTTTTTATGCAGATCCAGCTGATGATGATTCCAATCGCAATGAAGCCGGCAAAAAAGTTCACCGCATACCAGATACTTTCGTGAAAAATCTCATACTGGTAGGAGTTGTTGACAAATATCAACGGGAAGTGCCAGAGCGACCAGAGTATACCGAAAATGACTGATGCACGAAAGATCGTGTGACGGCTCTGGAGACTGTCAAAGGCATACCCTCGCCATCCAAGCTCTTCAAAGGATGCGGCAAGCAAAAGAAGAACCAGAACAGGAACAAAGCCTGAAGAGAAGGAAAACCCTTCGGACAATTGAAACTGGGAAACGGCCCCCCCAAAGGGAAGCGAAAGAAGGATGGAGACCACGACAGAAAACGGCATTATAAGGAAAAATACCGGCAGCATTTTGGGTTCAATCAGCCGTAGATTGAACAACCGGTTGACAAAATCCTTTATCAGTCCTGAATTCTTTGACCCAAATATAAACACAAGTGAAAGCAAAAACGGTGCCATCAGCCCGGGCAGCATAAGGAGCATATAGAGCCCGCTTATATCATCCTGAAAACTTACATACGCCCCTGCAAACCAGAGAACATAGGTCACGATAAAAACCGCAGCAAAATAAACCAGAGGTTTGTATTTGTAATTGGAAATCATTATATATCAATGATTAAATACCTGCGCTCGACATATAAATATTACCCAGTCCCGGCTCTGGCAGCCAAAGGTAACACGATTGCTCCGGGAATGTTCCGGATATTTCTGCCTGCGACAAATATGACGGCAAGAAGGAGAAGAAGAGGGGAAAACGGAGAGGATGGCCCACGATTTTGAGAACTGCCCAACCTATCAAACCCCTACCATTATCCCATATCCGGAAAAAGAGGAAGAATCAGAATGGAACCCGCCCACCTCCTCAGGGACCTTACCTTCTTCAAGGCCGAGAGGGACCTTGCTGCACGGTTTTCCCTCTCCCCTGAGGCCCTCCTCCCATTCATCTTCTCGATCCGGTATGGAGGTGACTGGAGCTATACCTCTGAGAATCTCTCGACCGTATCAGTGATGAAGAAGACGTCGGTGTATGACGAGGAGACAAAGCTGGGCTCCTCTCTGGAGGAAATTTATCTCCTCGTGAACCCGGCGATACAAGAGAGTGAAGGAACTGTCCACCGGCTTGAAAAATGTGGAAACCAGCCCACCCGTCTTATCGAGGAACGGCCGTTCCGTGTCAGGGCCAGTGCTGACAGGATCCTGAAGATGACCATTGACCCCCTCGCCGGAGAGATCAGGGTCGATGATCTCAGCAAAAAGGAGATCTCCTTCGAGGGATCCCCGGCATATGGCATCGCCCACGAGATCGAGCATCTGGAGAAGAAGGAGATCACAGGAAAGGATCTGAGCGAGCTTCGGTTCGTCTGATTCCCATAACTGCTGTTGATATGATTCTGACGATCCATTCTTTCAGGAATTCGCAGGGTGTCGAACAGTGCCTCCGTATCTTTTTTTAAGAATTGAAAGACTGTTTCAACCATATTTCATTGACCATATTTTTCCTGATCGAAATTTTCAAACATCTCCATCCGATATTTTCAGAGTGAACATTTCCACCCAATTCACGAACCGGAATTACAGATACGGCTCCAATTATCTCCCAAATGTATTTGTGGATTTATTCCGCTCCCCTCCGGATACAGGCATTTTGCGACTTGCATAGCTATATTCGTATTATTAGCCTTTAAGAAAAAAATCTTTAAGAAAAAATAAAAATGGTTAAAAATTTCAGGCAGCTCACTTGAGCTTTTTATTGAGCTTTTTGAGCTTCTTCTTAGCGGCTTCGCTACCCGCAGCCGCCTGCTTTGAGAGATCTTCTGCCTTGGCCTTCTTTGCTTTGTTCTGCTTCTCCAATTGTTTTTTACTCATTGCCATACAGTTACCTCGCCAGGCCTTTGTCTGGTTTAAATTGTCTTTTTTTCTTCTTATAAACGGGTATCGTTGTGGGTATGTCCATACAATGCCGATCTGACCGGACAGACTCATTGAAACCAGTGCATTACATCAGCCATGCTGCAAAACAACTCAGACAAACGCAAAGAACGAGAAAATCCAAGGAAAAACGGTGTTTATTCTTTCCCATACTCCCCCATCATCCGCGTCCCCAGATACGTCCTCGACTCCACATACCGAAACGTTGCCAGCTCTTCCTTTTCGAATGTAGCACGCTTCTCAAGAGATTCCAGGGTCGGCCATTCCTCAATTCCGATATAATCCCACTCTTCATTGGACCAGCGGCAATCAATCGTCATAATGAGTTTCATCCCGAGTTCGTCCATCTGTTCCCGATCCTTACGCATAAAGGCAGACTTTTCCTCAACTGAGAGATCATAAAATGCTTCCCTGATTTTGGCGAAATACACCCTGATGATGGATTTCGTCTCCGCCTTCGTATTCATATCACATTCCCCCACATGTCCATTTCACACCATATCATGTCACATGAATCCGGTGACAGATATACATTCCTGCACGTCCCTCAATAAAAGAGTTTAATAAAAACTCTCTCACAATATCCCTGAGAATTAACGCGGAGATAGTGAAAGGGTAAAGAGGAGAGATAGAATGGAGAGGCGAATCTGGATCGGGAAATGAAAAGGATGGTCTGGAGTTATGAGAAACACCCAATCCATCGAACCCCGGAGAGTATTCCTTTACGAAAAGAGGAGGGAGCAATGGAACCTGCCGATCTCCTGAGGGATTTGACCTTCCTCAAGGCCGAGAAGGATCTTGCCGCACGGTTTTCTCTCTCGCCTGAGGCCCTTCTCCCTATAATCTTCTCGATCCGGTATGGAGGTGACTGGAGCTACGCCTCTGAGAATCTCTCGACAATATCGGTGATGAAGAAGACGTCGGTGTACGATGAGGAGACAAAGCTTGGCTCCTCTCTGGAGGAAATTTATCTCCTCGTGAACCCGGCGATACAAGAGAGCGAAGGGACTGTCCACCGGCTCGAAAAATGTGGAAACCAGCCTGCCCGTCTCCTCGTGGAACGACCGTTCCGTGTCAGGGCCAGGGCAGACAGGATCCTGAAGATGACCATTGACCCCCTTGCCGGAGAGATCAGGATCAAGGGTCTCAGCAAAAAGGAGATCTCCTTCGAGGGTTCCCCGGCATATGGCTTCGCCCATGAAATCGAACATTTGGAGAAGAAGGAGATCACAGGAAAGGACCTGAGCGAGCTTCGGTTCGTCTGATCACCACATATGCCATCGATATGGTTTCAAAGATTCATTCTTTCAGGATTTTGTGGGTTGTCGAACAGGGACGCAGGGTTGCTCCTGCGCCCGATCTGACGTGTATCACAATTTTCATACATTCCTAAAACATGATAAAACCGGATTTCAGCGCCGACTAAATAAATTTCCTTGAAAAAATAATATTTTGTATTGTTCTTCATTCAGAACATTTTGCTGCATATCCTGACAATTTCTATTTATTTTTTTGATATCCGCCTGCATAATGGCGTTTTTTATCTTCTATAAAGTCATTTATCGACTCAAATACCGAGATTGCGGCAGGCATGACAATAATTGCACCCAGAATCGAGAACCCAACAGCAATGACCGTAACGATTCCAAAGTTCTGGATAATCGGCGAGGTTGAAAGCGTAAGTGCAGAGAACCCGCACACTGTTGCAAGACCGGAAACAGAAACGGCTGCCCCTATCTTCTGTACAGATGTCTGAATCGCTGTGATTGTGTCCAGCCCCTTCTCTTTTTCCTCCAGGTATCTCTCCATCATAACAATCGTGTACTCTGATGCAACACCAATTGTCATTGCACCAAGACATGCGGTAAGAAGCGAGTAGGTAAGACCCAATGAATACATGATGATACCATTCCAGCCTACAATCATGATAATCGGAACAAGCGGCGTGACCGCGGTGAATTTCCTGTACAATAACAGCAACAGCACAAGAATGAGCACAAATCCAACGATTGTCATCGGATTCTTGGTCTCCTCGATTCCATCGATAAGGTTACCAAACATCACCATCTGACCGGTATATGCAACATCCATGCCGGCATCCGGGGTATACCATTCCAAATCATCCTGCATATACGTGATCAGTTCCTGTGCTGCAGGAATTGAGATATCCCGCAATGAGAACTGCATCACCGTCTCGAGATTTCCATTTACATAATTATCCCGTGTACTCTCGGGAATACTATTCCAGACTCTTTCGATCTCAGCTGCCTCTGTCGGGAGAATTCCGTTGTTGTAAAGTCTCAGATATGTTGCAATACTTGTGACGCCGGTAAGATCATCCTGTTTGGAAAGCTCATATTCGCCAAAATCATCCACCCAGCGCAACGTATCAGGGTCCAGTATTGAATCTGACCGGATGAACGCGGTAATGGTGTTTGTTGAACCGATGACACTGCTCAGCTTATTCATCGATATCATCGCAGGCATATTCTGCGGCACCATCGCATCCTCATCGGTATCGATGATAATCGTTTCATCAAGCTGAATTCCGACAACAGCGACCATCAGAAGAATCACGAGGACAGGGACCGGGTTCCGTGCAATTCTTCCTGCAAGATTTCCTATTGCAACATCATATTTCTCCATAAAAGAGCCTTTTGTGCCGGGTTTTACCTCAGGATCATGATCGCATCCCTTCCAGTCAAGCTGGCAGGACTCTGCCTGATCAAGAGGATTTGACCCGCCTTTTTTGGGTTTGTATTTTACAATTGTTGCAAAGGTCGGGATAACAATCATGGCCGAGATGTAACAACATACTATACCGATAATGCATGTTGTTCCGAAACCTGAAATCATTGGTGACGGTGCAATAAAAGTTAATGCAACAAATCCAAGGGCAGTTGCAAGCATTGCAAAAAAGATTGCAGGACCTGAACTGGTAATAGTCGCAAAAACAGCCTCCTTCATTGGAGATTTGTTTATCTCTTCATCAAATCTTGACTGGAACTGAATTGCATAATCCACCCCGATACCAATTAAAACCGGAAACGCTGCAATGACAATGGAGGTGATCGGTATTCCTGCAAATCCCATTACCCCGAATGTGGAGATAATTCCACAGAATACGATAAAAACAGGGAGAAGCCGGTATCTCACATGACCAAACAGGAGACACATCGCAATAACCATAAAAATCAGTGCAAGGGCGATGAGGGTTCCCATACTGCTCTGCATATCCTCCTGCATCTCAACAGAAAACGCAGGGCTTCCTGTCGGAGTCACCGTAATCCCTGCCGGAGGAGACGAGAATGCAATGAGACTGTCTACATTTGAAACAATACCCTCTTTTGACGCATCAGATAATCCCGCTTCAAGAGGAATGCTTATAAGGGTCATCATCTTTGATGGAAGAAGAGCCTCCAGATAATCAGGGGACAGCGTATCCAGAACGGCATCGATTTCTGCCCTGCTTCGTGGTATAACTCCGTTGTTGGATAATTTTATCAGGTCTACAAGACCTGTTGCACCGGTGACATATCGTTCATCGCTGAGATCCTTTTCAAGATTATCAAGATAATGCAATACATCAGGACTGGTAACATCCTCTCCTTCTACTATCAACACAACAGTATCTGATCCGAATACATCAGTGTAATGAATCAGAAGGGAACCCACCGGCTTGTCGGTATTAAGATACGTTTTCGTTCCCGTCTCCATGACGGTCATTGTGGCGCCGTATATTCCCAGCAGCAAAACGGTGATTATCAGGCCTGCAACAACATAAGGTCGCTTATTTATCGATTCTGCTATAAATTCAAATATTGATTTCAAAATAATCATCCTCCGGTCTGAACCGAATCTGTTCCGGCTTCTTATCTTCAGACCTTTAAAGTGGACTGTTCTCGTGCCAATCCGTTTTTATTGAAAAATATCATTTTTTCTGTGGCAGATGAAATCCCATCAGGCGGCAGATAATCCGAGATTATGCTTGCCGTAATTCCTGCGGCAATACGGTCTTCATCGCCTGATAAAACATCAATTCCCAGACTTTCTGCAAAACACAACATCCGCTTTCGGTCATGAACAACAAATCCGCCGTTATTGCATGGTGAACGTATCATCTCAATTATCTCATGCAAATAGTATTCAGGAATACACCCTTCATGCAAGAACGTGATATGAAGAAATTCAGTAAGCTGAAGGTAACACTGTGGAGGGCAAAACCCTGCATCCTCCCATATACCTCCGGTCTCCGGATTGTTTTCATCTTTGTGAAGATGAATGCCAGAGGCGTTCATTTCTGTTTTCATTGCCAAGCCTCCATTACATCAAAGCGTGTGCTCTTTATCATCCGCAGAAAGGATCTGATTTTTTCGAACCCGACATGCAGCAGGATACCTATTCAACGACATAATTCATCTCTCAAATAAATTCCGTGTCTGAAACAGCAGATTTCTTTCTTTGGACTTCATTAGAGTATCAATATGGCAGATAATAATGAATGTACAACTCCCGGAGTTTTTATCAGAAAAAATTGAGAATTAGAGTGTTTTAGTGATAAAACAGGTATTGCCGCGAATTATTGTATGCTGTATTGTATTTAACAGTCTAAAAAAGAGATACGGGTATTTTACGATATATCACAGCGTATTTCCTTCTCTTCCCTAAGGGAGGAACATAATTTTATTTTAATTCCTTTTAGCCTGATAATTTACTCAGCAATACTCACATATCATTACGAAATTTCTCACGGCATTCACCTCACAGCAAACAGGAATGAGATCATCATGGCGGATTACCACTGTGAGACAATACAGGATAATAATCTCTGAATTCCTTCCTGATGCCCACATTATATATTGAAAGTAGACCGAATAATTTCATTGAAACTCTTGGAGTTGTAAATGTTTGAAACAGTATTAGAGACCCTGAAAAAACTTGGATTTACCGAATACGAGGCAAAAGTATATATTTCACTTGTTGGTTTCGGAATGGCGACCGCACGTGAAATCCACGAACACAGCGGTGTTCCGCAGGGAAGAATTTATTCGGTGTTAAGAAGTCTTTCAGACAAAAATTTCATAGAGGTTCAGAACGGAAACCCTTCATACTTCTATGCCGAAAATCCCGGTGCACTACTCAACAAACTAAAGACAGAGATGAACAACTCAATAAACGAGTCAATAGAATACCTTTCAAATCTTCATCTCAATTCAAGACCGCCTTCGCCCATATGGGCAATACACTCCGAATGGGGCATTAAAAACAGAATTAAGACACTCATTCAGGGAGCAGACAAAGAGATTATTATTTTTGTCGAGGATTATTCCCTTTTCGGATGGATAATGCCTGAGTTAACGAAACTCAAAAAACGGGTACACATTGAAATATATGCAAAAAACAAGGCTGATTTTGCAGGAACAAATTTGCGGGTGACGGAATTTTCAGAAAAGATGTGCTCTATGATGGAGAAAGTAGCCTCCATGGAAAAAAATGTCTCTGATACCCATGAATCAAAGATTACATTGATAATAGATGAATCTACAGGGTTTTTTGTCGGAAAAAATCAGAACCAGATTACCGGAGTGGTGATGCAGGTGCCGCAGCTTGTGTACACAATACGGACTTTTATGAAAATGCTGGGTGAAGAAGAATGAGACGGGATTTTTTTAAATGACATGCGCAGGTATTCCTATGATTCACCTTCGTAAGAATATTCATAATCCACTACACTTTCCTCCGGTCTCTAAGCAGGCAACCGCATAACAGGAATTTCAGGGAGCGTGGGCCAGACGGCCCCGTCCCAGTTTCCTTATCCCTTCATCCCCATCGCATCATCAAGCCAGTCAAACTTCTCAGCAAACGACTGCCCGAACGCCCCAAACTGGCAGTGCGACCCGGCACCGTACTCGTCGGAGAATTCCATGAATTCCCGCTCACAGGTGAGGTGGTCGTAGAGTCCCTTTGCCTGCATCCCGTCCGGGTCAAGGTGATCTGTCGCACCGTCGCAGACCAGTGTGGGGCATTGTATCTTTTCGGCAATGCCGTCGAGGGAAAATTCCATCCATTTTGCCCAGAACAGCGCCGGCGAGCTGGCATTGAAGACGAACATCCCGTTCTCGTTCATCCAGCGGGTGCCGGTATTCTCCGCCATAGCTTCTCTGAGGGCATCGTTGAACTCAACCGGATCCGTCAGCAGCCATTCATGCAGGTCTTCTTCCGTCATGTTCGCGGGCACTCCCCCGCCTTCCTGCAGGTTCCGAAGAAGATTCTGTCCAACGTCGTAGGTACCCGGGTCCGCGACGAGTGCCGCAATCCGGGGATCATATGCAGCACCGCGGGGGGCGAGGTAGCCCCCGAGGGAGATTCCCCAAAGTGCAATCCGGTCTTCGTCGACGTCGGGCCGGCTCACCGCATAGTCCACAACCGGTTCGATCACGTTCTCCCAATCAGGACGGAACGGCAGATGCTGGACCCGTATCACTTCGCCCTGACCCGGCCCCTCGAATGTCAGGACGTTGTATCCGCGTTTTACTCCTTCCATTGCATATGGATGGAGTTCTTCCTGGCACCCGTCAAAGCCGGTCTGGACGATAAGGAGCGACCGCGGTGTGCCGGAATTATCGACCATATAGAAATACCCAGGCAATGTGGTATTCCCGTACGGGATATCTACAATCTCATACGGGACGACATCGAGTGCGAGTGCATCCCGGAACGTTTCACGACCCTTTCCCCATGTCTCAACGATGCGGGGATCGGCGGGATTGCCATGCAGGAAGAACTCAGCCGTGCGGTAATACGTTGCGGCCCGGTAGTATGCCTCCATTGCGGAAACCCGGTGCCCGGCTGCGAGGCTCTCATCACCCGCCGTCCTGAAGGTGTCCGCGGTCCTGTTCCATTCGCTGTACCAACTCTCAAAGTTTCCCTCCTCGATTCGGGACGCAGTAGCGAGGCACTCACCGATATCGGCCTCTCCCGCATACGAGGCGCCAATTGTCCTCAGAAATTGGAACGCAAATTCCTGATCGGTAAATATGAGCGAAGGGCAGTCAGCTGCAGGTGCAGGTGTATCAGCCGCAGTGACGGCAGGTGAAGCCGGAGATTGCTGAACAGGCGCAGTGCATCCTGCAGAAATGACAAAAAGAATTGTGATCAGGAGAGTGATCGTTATTGTGAAGGCGTTCCCGGGTTTCATAGTGGACCACTGAAAGATACCGTACCAGGAATGATAACAGTTACGAAAATTCCGTAGGAGAAAATGGAATACCAATACCATGCTCAGCCGATCCCGTTGGCCGGTAGGTATGGGTCCTCTTTCTACTTCTTCCCTGAGCGATTCGGAGAATCCAGTCTCTCGCGAACGATAGACCAGGGATCTCCTCACCTCTCACTCTTCTGTTTGAACAGGACCGGGGTTACAAAAATCATACATTTTTGTACACACGGCATTTTCCCGAGTGTGCAGACGGAGGTGGAAAAAATGCATTCTCCAGCATCTTTACCCGACGTTCCCACCCAAGAGCAAGCGGAATCCCCCTGACCGATCACCTCCTCCGCAGAATGAAAAAATGGTAGCCATACTCGTCTCCGTGCTCCCGGTGCATCGCGATCTCCCGCTCCGAGAACGCGACCAGCGCTTCCTTATCAGGATCGCCGGCAGCCGACGCCTTCAGGTCGGGCAGTCGTTCGAGGAGCGGCGTATAGTAGTTGTCCCACCACACGGACCCGGGGAGCGGGAAGGTTGTGATGACGTCATAGCCGGCGCCCTCAGCGATCGCACCATTCTCCGAAACCGATGTTATCGCCGGGTAGCAATCGTCCCAGAACGCCACCGCCTCCGGCGAGGGCAGATCGGTGAACCAAACCGCTTCAGTGACGCAGAGGTAGCCACCCGGCCGGAGAAGGCGCTTCCACGACTTCAACCCTTCCCCGAACCCGACGATGAAGATAGAGCTCTCCGCCCAGATGATGTCGAATGACGCATCCTCAAACGGCAGGTCGTCCATGGACGCCTGTAGCATTGTAATCCGGTCTCCGACCCCGGCCGCTGCCGCTTTCCGGGCAAGATCGTCCAGGTACGGCTGGTGGATGTCGACTGCCGTAACGTGCCCGTCCGGGCATATACGTGCCAGCTCAATCGTCTGCATCCCTGCCCCACACCCAATATCCAAAATCTTCGGCTGGTCCGGAAGATTGTTCAGCATAGAAAACGCTTTCCTCGTGCATTCGTTGTTTCCCGGCCCCTGGCGGGGAAGTCCTTCATGCATGGTAAAAATAAATGAAATGTCCATTACCGCCTATGCGTCGTCTGATCCTATATAGTGGCTGGTTATAAGCCGGGTTCCTGAACGACAGTCCATTGCCATGAATGGAAAGGATTCAAATAGAGAAATAATCCAATGAAATTACGTGTTATCCTCTGGATGCGATGAGACGATTTCATGAATGAACAATCATACTATGACCAAATTTTTGAAAAACTGGATTATTCAGATATTGAATTCTGCGGCATGGAATTTGAGTCATGTACATTCAATGACGGTAATTTCTCAAACAGCAATCTGTCACAGAATGATTTCATGGACTGCCGGTTTCATTCCTGCAACATGAGCTCCGCAAATCTCAAAAATACCAGTCTGAAAAATGTCGATTTCATCACCTGCAAACTGACAGGCGTTGATTTTGGCTACTGCAATGCATTCCTTTTTGCCGTGAACTTCAAAAACTGCCGTATGGACTATGCCGTATTTTATAAAAATGCCTTACAGAACACTACCTTTGAAGATTGTTATCTTCACGAAGCCAATATAACAGATTCCGATTTGCAGGGAGCAGTGTTTCAGAACTGTGATCTTCTCCATACCGTTTTTAGCCAGAACAACCTGAGAGGTGCGGATTTCACAACATCAGCGAATTATGCTATTGACCCTGCGACAAACAGATTGCAGAAGGCAAAGTTTTCCTATCCCGGTGTACTGGGATTACTGGAAAATTCTGACATTATCGTGGAATGACCAGTGCCTGCCCCCCTACATTTGAGTCGAAATACCGGTCTTCGGGTAAGGTAACGCATAAATACCGCCTTAAACAGACCCGCACCCCGGAAAACACGTCCACACAGACGGCCGGAGAGGGGCGATCTCACCCCGGGATAACCCATACATCCTCTCAAAATATCTGCGAATAGGACCCCCATAATAATCTGCAAAAATCCGTAATTTAAGCAAATAAAGGCCAGTATAACCATATTTTTTCGGTCGCAATGATGAAGAGAAAATACGTCCATTTTGCCCCCCGATGCCTCATCAGACACCCATCGCCGTCAACGGGATTGATGGATCATCTGTTGGCGGGGCACCCATATTCGTATACAGACGCAATTACTAAACCAGTCGTTCCCGCACATAAACAAATCAAATAATCCACCCAGTCATACAGATTAAACGGGCACATACAACTGTTGAAGATCCCAACGGGCCTGCATACTTGAGAATTCTGACAGAGTAACCATTTGTAACACAACAGAAATATCTCCATATCGCAAAGATTACTACGAAGGGATACAGAAGGGAACAAAAGCATGAAGAGGAACAATGGAGAAGGGGCATACACGAAGTGGGACCTTAAAAAGCTGGCAGCGGAGTACGACGATATCGCCACCAAAACCATCCCCGACATGGAACACTTCTATAGAGCCGTAACAGACGCTCTCCCGGAGCACAGTGCGAGGGTGCTCGAACTCGGCTGCGGCACCGGCCTTCTCACCGCACGGATACGACGAACACACCCGGATACAGCCGTCACCTGCGTCGACAATTCGGAAGCAATGCTCGCAGCCGCCCGGCAGAAACCGGAGCTCTGTGACGTCACCCTGACGCAGGGGGATATCAGGGATCCGTGGCCCGACGGCCCGTATGACGCTATAATGAGCACCTTCTGCCTCATTGCCCTTGAATCCGATGAGCGGCGGGTATTGCTCAGGCGGGCATACGATGTGCTTCGCCCCGGCGGTGTCTGCATCACGGGATGCGTGGTGAGACCCCCAAACGCAGAAGAGGAACAGCGAGAGCTGGCCCGCTGGGTGACGTTCATGCAGGATGCCGGTCTCGGCCCGGACGAGATCCAGCGGCAACGTCTGTCTTGGGACGATACACGGGCCAGAATCCCCACGGCGGAGGGATTCAGGGAAATGATTGAGGAAGCGGGCTTCACCCAAATCCAGTGCCCGTACCACCGTGGATTGTATGCCATCTTTGTCGGGGTACGGTAGGCCTCAGCGCATAGCTCTCCCTTCAGAAAAATTCCTTTGTGCCCATTTTCATCCCATAAAATGAAAGGGTCAGTAATAGATCATCGGCCAGATTACGTGCCACAGACTATAATCCGTAAGTCTCCAGATCACCGGGGCCAGAAATCCGTATTTCCGGAAAAGAGTAATGGGAATCAGGTTTCCTGCAAATATGAAGATGAAGAGACCGGCTGCAAACCCCATGCCCGGAAGCATTCCCATCTGATACATGCCGGTAATCTGCATAACCGGTTCCCACAGACTTGCGAGAATGGCAACCACGACAAAAACCTCAGTCTGGTATTTTCCTTTCAGGAGGATATCTGAGACTAACCAGATCAGAAAAACCACCGGGATAAGATGATACAGTATTTCAAGGAAGATCCCACCGCTGAGATACACGGGAATGGAAAGCGGAAAGGCCACATGGATATTGGGCAGGTTCATTGCCAGACCGACTAGAATCTCTACCAGAGCAAACCCAAGACCCAGCAGGACCGGATACAAAAACCGCTCATTATTAGAGATTTTTTCGTCCCAGATTCCGGGAAAACCGGTTTTTTCCGTAAGTTTTATCGCAATGAATCCAAAAACAGCTGCAAAGGTGAGAGCAGACCATGTTCCGGTCCAGTTTTGCACAATAGGATGGTCCACCCCCATATATGTCCAGACAGCTTTTCCAATAAACATCAATAAAACGAGAACCAAGAATGTTTTTTCCGATTTGGTTATTACGTGCATGATAGCGTTCCCGATAGAAGATTTACGATCTCCCGAACGTGTTCAGAGAATACCAACCAGTCAACGAGAATTCCATACAGGTGCAGATTGATATTAAGGTTTTGTGCAAAGGAATGGGAAATACCTCCATCTCCCGGCCCGATGATCACTAGCGATGCCAAATACGGGGAAATATCCAAAACGCAGGAAACAGAAGCACGTATCTTATCATGACGGGTGAGAAACCATTCAGATAATGATTATGACCGTGCACGAACCGCCCGCTCTTCAGGGGGAATGTCGCCATCGCCTGTGAGTGTTGTCAGTGCGGCAACTGCTGCAGTAACATGCGACTCGTTCATGTAATCACAGAGGACCGTGGCGACTACACCTTTGTTGTCTATAACTACTATTCCGGGGACGTGAAGGAAGTCCGGGTTGATGTGGACAAATATGCCCTCTATGAAGACCGGAGCAGTCTTGCGGGACTGCCGGACGCATGCCCGTTTCTCCGGTTTGACACCGAAGGGAAGGCGTGGTGCACGGTGCACCTCACCCGCCCGGACATCTGCCGCGATTACTGCTGCTGGCGCCTGCTCATTTCTGATTCGAATGGCAAACGGGCCGGTCGCGTGCTGTATCAGCGAACTTTCCTTGCGGACAACGACGAACTCAAAGATCTCTGGGAACAGATGAAACCAACACTGAAAGGACTGAGTGACAGTGAATGGGATCGGGCCGTCATCCGTCATCTCACGGCAGCCGGTTACCGGGTGCGGGAGTAGCTGTTAAAAAGAAGATATCCAATTATTGTGAGCAGATTTTCTCATTGTAGACATACCAGTTGTGCGCATCGAGTGCCAGTTCGGGGTCATATATTGTGGCATTTTCGAAACACGGGAGCGACTCGCAGTGCCTGTTCATATTCATCAGGATAATTCCCTTGAGATACCAGGCCGGACCATATTCCGGCTCAAGCTCGATTGCTTTATTGCAGCTAATAAGCGCTTCCTCATATTGATTGGAATAATATTGATCGCAATTATCATTGTAATACAGACCCCGGTAAAACCACGCTTCGGCGTTATCCGGGTCTGACAGGACTAAAGTGTCATAATATTCCTGACTTTCATTCACCGGTTCCAGAAATTTCTCCGACGGCATTCCATCCGGAGAAATAGTACCATCATCAACGCAACCGACCGCCATGACACAGCAGATGATTGCCAGTACAACAAAGCCCCCCCGATACAGCATTCCATCACTCATATAATGACATATATGCCACACATTATATAATTCCATATGATCAGCACCGGAATACCGATCATCCCCACAAAGGAGAGATCCCTGTGCACGGGACCGGGGAAAAGCAGATGAAAATGGTAGATGAAAAATGCTGAAAATGAATACAATGGCTCTGTTGAAATATTGTATTGTCCTGATTGCAGTCCTCATCATAGTGCTCCTCGCGCTGGCGGTGATGACGGGATTTCCTCTGGGGGAGCCGGAATCACCGGACCCGTCCGAACATCACATACCACCGGAGTACTGGGCAAATGCATCTCCTGCAACTCCTATCCCGGAATCCGAAATGATCACCATCATCCTCGCAGAATCAACACTAAGTGCACCGGGTCAGGATACCCCGACGGGTATTGTTGAAATCCCCCTCTCACGGCTGAACCTGAGCTCCCGGTTCATGAAATCCGATGAGTATGAGAACTGGTACTTGGAAACAGACCTTGATACCGGGAAATCTGTTGTCCTGATACGGATGCCGCAGACGGTGTATGAACGCCACATCGCAATGTCCAAAAATGCTACCGTGTCGCTTCCGGAAACATCCTTCTGCCGCATTTACCAAAATCTCTCTGACCTGAACGCCCACATACAGCGGGACGGGGAGGGGGTAAGAGTTCTTCCTGATTACGGCGGGAGGGAATAAATCGAACAGTAAATAGTATCTTCGAACCCTCCCCGCCACCCCATTTCTCCTGCTGAACCGATGGTACCGAAAGCCCCTCTTGTGCGGAAGAGAATTCTCATATAAATATGGCATGGGAATGGTCAAAGGGCATCCTCATGCAAGAGAACAACCGGCGAGAACCGGCAAATATTTTCAGACCAATTTGCCAATTTTTTCCAATTATGGCAACAAATACAGAGCTTTTGGCTTCAAAATTAAAGTATATCAGTATATATGTAAAAATAATGATTATTAATAAGGCATACCATGGACACGCTTGAGATTTTCAATACATACCAGGATGGCATCCAGAAGCTGTTCAGGTCACGGCTGCTTTTGCAGATCATGATCTCATTGAGTGAGGGAGGCAAAACTCTCGCAAAACTTCGTGATGTGACCGACACTACTTCACAGACACTCCTTCCAAAGATTCGGTTTCTGGAGGGAGTACACTATATTCACTACCGTGACGACGCCTATTATCTGACCCCTCAGGGAAAGGTCATTTCATCACAGGTACAGGATCATATCAGAGCAGGATACCTTTTCAGTAAAAATCCAAAATTCTGGTCCACACATTATCTTGAAGTACTTCCTGCCCCGTTCCTGCGTGACATCGGCGACCTCTATAATTCCACGATTGTCGAAACCAGCAATACCGATATTTTTTCCGTCCTTGAGTGTTTTTTCGAGATGATTGCAGATGCCGAACGGATATCTGTCGTCTCCTCTTTCATGAGCCACAACCATGCAGATGCCCTCATTACGAAGGTGAAGGAAGGAGTACATGTGGAGATGGTGGTGAACTCAGAGATCGCTGAAGAACTCAGGAAAGAACCGTTTCTGAGTAAGATCAAAGAGATTGAAGGCTATAATCACTTCAGGGTATATGTGGCGCCCATGCCTCTTTATATCGGGTTGACGGTGACCAATGCAACCCTCTCATTCGGGCTGTGCAGGAATGATGATTTCAAGTACGATATCTCAAGCGACCTCATCGCCACTGACAGTCCGGCCCTTGCATGGGGTGATCGTCTCTTTTCGTATTACCGGGAAATATCAGAAGAATTTACCATCATCTGATTACACCTCCTCTTCCAGACTCACTTTTTTTCAAACCCCATAAGGGGTACCATTATATTCAGCAGATCACTGAATATTCTTCAATCTACTGAATATTTGGCAAACGTACTAATGTATACCAGAAGAGACGAGAGTAAATTGTAGTCGGGAGTTCACCTCATTTCACACAGTCAGATGAACCCGCACTGCCCGGAGGCAAAACTTCATTGGCTTCGATAGTATTTGTAGCTGCTGTCATAGTTTACCTCCGGTTCGAAAAACGGAGGAAAAAGTATGAAAAAAAGAATTGAAATGCGGGCACTCTCCGTGCTCCTGGCGTTGCTGCTGGTGAGCGTGGTGATGGTGTCGGCGGGGAGTGCGCAGCAAGAGAGTAATGACACAGAAATCATAAAAACGTCATTGACTGAACTTCTTGATGAACAAGTTATTGACTACAATCAGGCCGTATCCGTGCAAGACCATCAAAAAATAATGCAATCTGTAGAGAAAATTGATTCAACACTGTTGAAATTATCTAAAATTGGATATACTGCGGATTTATCTTCGACATCTCAAATGATGAAAGGACAAAATAATGAGTATATTCCAACGACGGTAAAATATGAAATTAAAGAAATATCCAGAGACGATGTGAAGCAAGGACATTCATTTACTGCAAGTGAAGAGCAACTGAAGGTATACAATGAACTTAAGGGTGAACATATTACAACCGGAGAATTTCTTGAAAACGTTTTTCCAGATGCATTAAATGGTATGTCTGAAAGCACAAAACAGTTTATTTACCAACAGCCATTCATATGCTCAGAGGATCAGAATACTGGTTTATCCACGAACGACCAAACGGAAGAACAACAATTATTGGACGGTCTGCCTTTTATTGTTGTGCATCCCGAATCGTCTCTTAACCAGAGATTATTTTCAATGACTGTGGATTTTGAATCATATAGCAGAGTTTGGCTTCCAAATCCCTGGTATACAATTCCTTACATGTCCGTTGCATCTGATTTGGAAAAAGACAATGGAATAACATATGCCCTTGATTATAAGGATGGCTGCAATGTATATGAAATGAAGGCCGGTTTCGCATACACAGTTCTTTCGTCGGGTAATTATAAGACAACAGGTGGCCACATCGCAGAAGTTGGGCCGTTATATTTCCCTCCTGTACAGACATATTTCACCGATACAGGATGGACATATATTTCATAAATATTTTAATTCTTCAAAATTATAATAATTATTTAATGTAGGTAAAATTCATGGAAAAACAGGAACAGGTAACCAACACAGATTCTGTTGAAATCTCTCAAATCGATACGTTTTCATTTGTAAAAATGTTCACCGGAATTGTCTCCGGTATTGCTATTATTTTGTCTGTTTGCGGTTTTTTATTGTATTATTTCATCATCAGAGGGAATATGATATTCCTTCCGAAAGAATATGCAGGGTTTTTTCAGTTCTTCAACATCTATACCATTATCGGGTGCCTTGGTGCAGTCATCGTCATTAGTAGTATTGTTGGGTTCCTTCTTGCAGAGATATATAATATCATTGCCCGAAAAATAGGGAGACAATTATCTTAATGAACAAATAACTGTTCAAAAATACCCTCATCGGACATTCGATTTTTATAAATCCGGAGAACAGTCCCATCCGGTCCGGGCAGAAAACCCATTCTCTTCATCTGTGAGCAGTACAGCCGCAAAGAGCCGGTGTTCGGCTGGTATGGTGGAAATCCCCGAAAAATCGACAGTCGTACATCAACACAGATGTACTGACAATACATTGCCACTTTGTGCTGAACCACCTTAGAATACTATTCACTAACGTGATCCAAATTTTCCATAATTTCGTCGGGAAAATGAATTTGACAGTTAAACAATATCCCATCAAAAGTTCACGAAATTGTCCAATAATTCAAACCAGGACATACGATCCTGACAGGTATTTTTACAATGTAACTTCACCCGGGAGATATTATCATATTAAAACCCGGCCAGCCTTTTTTTTGAAGAGATCCATTAATCACAAAGGCCATAGAAAGATTTTCAAACCGTCATCAGAACCACAAGGGCAAAGAGGATTATCACATGCCCCTCCCAGATACTGTTCATCACCTCACGTCATCTCAATCCGAACGCCCACATATTCCTCAGATCACCGAATATTCATCAAACGTACTAATGTATACCAAAAGAACAAGAATTTAGAGTATGCTGAGCCAGGATCACCAAAGAATACGGAATACGGCCACCGTGATCATCGTCGTTCTTTTCATACTAACCACACTATTCACCGCCGGATGTCTCAATAAAAGACAGTACGGCACAGGAGATATAATAACGGGTATCTGGATCCTCAAAGTCGATGCAGACGGGAACAAGCAGTGGACCACGATCATTGATGGCGACCCAAAAATAACCGGTGCAGCGATTATCCAGACTTCTGACGGCGGGTACGCAGTCGCAGGCACAGAGGGTCTCATCCCCCGCATTTTTACCTTTGATGCAGGGGGTGAGGCGGTATCAGATATCGCCATTGATACAACACTGGAATGGGGTGAATCACTTGTCGAGGCTCCGGGCGGCGGGTATGTCGTCGCCGGACATTCGGGAGTTCTGACACGGATGGATGTAAGGGGAAATACCCTCTGGAACACATCAATCGATGACGAAAGCGAACGGGGGGAACGGTTGGTGCTGGTCAGGGCACCGAACGGCGGATATGCTGTAGTGGGGAACAATCAGTCCGTCAGACTTGACGAGAATGGAATGACCCTCTGGGAGACCGCATTTGCTCCGGACAAGAGTGCCCGAACGATAATCACAGCACCCGCGGGAGGCTTTGTCACCGGAGGAACCTGCGACGCCGGTGCGTGGGTCGCCCAACTCAATGCCGAAGGAGACCGCGTATGGAACAGGACGTTTTCGAACGAATTACTTACCCGCCTCTATATCGTCCGTCTCTCCCCCGCAGGCACATATGACCTCATCTATGCTACCGAACAGGTTATTACCAGGGGCCCGGAATATAGTTTTTTCACGGAGACAACCGAAGTATCCCTCTCTGCAAAAGGCGAACTGATCGCGGAACGGCCCGTGCAGGCCTCCCCATTCATCGTCGCGACTGAAGACGGCGGATATGCATATGCCGGATATTCTAACCCAAAATATAACCAACTGCATGAGTCCGGCCATCGCGGCACTCCCCTCCAGGTCGTCAAGCTTGACAATGACGGGGCGGTCACATGGGATAAATCGTTTAATATCGGGAATGATCGATACGTTACATCAATCATTCAGACGGCAGACGGCGGATTTGCTATCTTCGGAAATTCGATTTATTTCTGAACGCTTCGTATCGTGCAGGGATGGTCGATATGGATTCTGAAGGGTCCGGTATTTCGATTTGCACGTTGATATGCACAATGCCTATCGCAGCAAGGTTGTAAACTCCCTCCTCTTCTTTCAGCCGGAATTTGCCTGCTGTTCTTTTCACAGAATTATCTAAATAACAAAGATTTGGTCAAAGAAGATTCAGATGAGAATGTCATTGGATGATTTTGACAAATCACGGATATACTATTACAAATGACCTTATCAGCCCTGAAACAGTCCAGCCATTACATCGGTGAGTACCTCTTTTCATATCATCAGGACATATCAAAAGTATTCAGCCTCATATACCCCTGCAAATACTCAAAAGGGATTTTTTCTGACTCTCACGAGGGCATTCTTTATATTAGTCAGATAACTTAACATTCGGCGAACGAACTAATGTCAATTACCTGTAACCATGGTAATGTATGTTCAAATTCGAGCATACCCCCGGAAACAGTGAGCTGAATCTTCAGTCATTGTTTGATACAATTTTGTACAGCTCTTTGTATCTCTGCATTGCCGCCGTTTCAATGGTTTACCTGTCTTCTGTGCTACAGGACATACCGGTATCTCCGGCGTCATGCGTTATCATGTTCCTTGTCACCTTTTCGGTATACAACCTGAACAGGAAAACAGACGAGGATGAAGATGCAATCAACCATTCCAAACGTTATGCGTTCACGAAAAAACATATAAACAGTCTTATGTATTTATCCCTTGCCGCATACGTTGTTGCATTTCTGATAGCAGGGATGTACGGGATTATGGCAGCGGTAATCACCGCCATACCCCTCGTAAACGGAATTTTATACAGCATACCGTTTCTGCCCGACAGGTTCAGGTACCGTCGCCTGAAGGACATCCCCTTTGTGAAAAACTTCATTGTGGGACTTGCCTGGGCGCTTCCGGTCGCACTTCTGCCGGTTGCATGCGCAGGAATTCCCCTTGGGGAGATGACAATTGCAATGGGGCTCTTCTTCTTTCTCCTGTCATTTATCGATTCAACGGTATTTGACATACGGGATGTACGGGGCGACGCCGAGACAGGCGTGCAGACTATCCCTGTGATCCTTGGAATTCCGTGGACCAGAATCCTTCTGTCAGTAATGAACGCCATGGGTATCGGGATAATTCTCGTTCTTTGCAACGGATATCTCTCAATTGTCGAAACGGCAATCATTGCCGGTATCGCGATTTATGTACAGAGTTATATTATTTTGTTCAACGGAGCCGAACTCAGCAGAGTGCTGTATGACCTCATTGCCGACGGGCAGTATCTGCTCCTTGGAGGAGTGATGTACATCTCCACCGTATGTATTGCATAAGGGGCGGGGCTAAAACCCGTTTCTTATTTCACAGGATTCTATTATTTGTTCTGAAAATCGTATGAGCCGCAAAAGAGCGTTGCTTTCCGTGTCAGTATACATACATCAGATTACTGAATATTCGGCGAACGAACTAATGTATACTAAAAAAGATGAGAGTTAATTGTAGTCGGGAGTTCACCTCCTTTCACACAGTCAGATGAACCCCGCACTGCCCGGAGGCAAAACTTCATTGGTTTCAATACTATTTGAGGCTGTTGTCATGGTTTACCTCCGGTTCGAAAAACGGAGGAAAAAGTATGAAAATGAAATTCAGAACCCGGTTACTGTCTGTGCTGCTGGCGTTACTGCTGGTCAGCATGGTGATGGTGCCGGCAATGGCTTGTGTACCTGGTACATCTTGTGGCGATGTCAAACAAAAGATGGGGCAAACCGATCTATCGGGCTTGGAAAAGTACGAGGCTGTTGCTTCTGCTTTGAATCTGAACGATGTGCGAAAACTTTCGGGAATCCCGCGTTCCGAAGATCTGAGTATGATCGTCGACAACGCCAAGGCATTTTCTCTCGAGAAGAAGTATGACGATGGATCAGTTAAACAGATAACTGCTGTCGTATTGCCCGTTGAATCTATTATCGACAATGGCGACTCCATTCAGACGTCGAATGTTATTGCAGTATGGGACAATGATGGGGCTCGGGTACTCAAGTACACAAGTACGTATCAGGACAAATCCCTGAATAAACTTACGTTTAGCAGAATCGACAGCAATGGAGACGTAATTGAAGAAATTATAATCGATGGCGGTGCCTTGGCTGAAGGAATGCCAGAACAGTTCTTCGCAACAGAAGAAGATGGTTACTGGGACTGTGTTTCCAGTTGCATCATTGGGGATTGTCTCTGTGCGATTCTGGGAATCCCCTGCCCACCAGGAATTCCAATCTGCGACATATGTGTAGCGTTGTTGACACCCTGCTATTATATGCCAAGCCCGTATACCTGTGCACCTGCTGCGGTTTGTATGGGGGTAGAGATAGCGTGGTGTATGGGAACTTGCCTATAAATGAGGCAAATACCTTCTTTTTTACGGTGGATTAGATGAAGTTACAATGGCACACCCAATTCATGTTGATTATCGTAGTATTTGCGTTTATTTGTTCTGGTTGTATGGATTCAGATATTGATGCAAATACGCTTCTGGAAAAAGTTACAGAGAGTCAGCAAAACATCGAGAGCTTAGCGTACATCGAAACACTTACTATGTACATCGGGAATGAAACGAGAACTGTTGAGTATGATGTACGTTTGAAGAAGCCGGATAAGTTCCGAAGGATTGAGAGGAGCGGCTCCTTCACACACTCGGAGATCGTTTCAAATGGAGAAGAAATCCGAATCTATGATCCTATCAAAAATGTTGTGCTGATAAGGAATCAGACTCCATCAGAGAAGATACCGGAGCCTGCGATCTATACATTTATGACTAACATTACTGAAAAATACACCATAGAAGATCCAGAAATGGAATCGATCAACTCAACTCAGGTCTATAGAGTGAAACTGATTCCTCATGAGCTGGACAACGGGAGTGCAAGGGAGTACCTTGTATGGATCGATTCAAATAATTTGATCCCGTTGAAACTGCAGAGTTACTATGAGGGCAATTTGGTATTATCCCTCGAATATCGAAATTACTCTATAAATTCCATAACAAACGATGACGAGTTTTCTTTTACCGTCCCCTATGGTGCGTCTGAGGTGTACATATGAAAATAGATTATATCATCA
This sequence comes from Methanogenium organophilum, assembly GCF_026684035.1. Taxonomy (NCBI): domain Archaea; kingdom Methanobacteriati; phylum Methanobacteriota; class Methanomicrobia; order Methanomicrobiales; family Methanomicrobiaceae; genus Methanogenium; species Methanogenium organophilum. Next base: position 2,401,641 of record NZ_CP113361.1, on the reverse strand, counting down.
AAGAGGAAATGTGGCGTTCAGTTGCAGTGTATTTTGTATCATTTCTTGTTATCGGCATCCTCGTCGTGAAGGGGTACCTGCCGTTACCACTATCTTCCATATTCCTCCTGGCATTGGTTCCCACTGCAACGCACTTTCTTCTCATGGTGTGGTATAGACGAAAGGAACATCTGGCTGACCCCACCATCACGAATATCCTCCGTCACGCCCTTCAACTGGAGGGACACGGAGAAAAAGATACAAAGCAGAGAAGAGCCGTCATTGAGAAGGTGGTCGATGCCGTTCTTGTCGTCGCGGTTTTTTTGATATATCTCTATGCATCCCTCGTATCTTCCGTCAACCAGATCTTCTGGTTCCTCGCCCTTGTTATCATCGGCATACTATTGACGCGTATTATCTTTATCGAACGTGGTAAATATCGTGTTAATCTCGTGCGATGGGTTGTCTTCTACTTCATAGTATCCGCAATAATTCTTCTGCGCTATCTGATACTAGAGTATCCCGTTATCCCCATCCTTGGAGGACTCATACTCGTCGGGATTGTTTCCATTGTTGTCCTATTAATGTGGGAAAAACGGTTTGCACGGAATGAAATGGACTGATGGCCGATGGATGGTTTGTGGATTGTGCTGAGGGTGAATGATACGATCTGCACGGCTCTCTGGAGGTCGGTAAAATCATGACCGTAAAAGTACCACATATAATTGCCATTCTATTCATCATTTGCATACTGTGCATTTCCACAGTTGGTGCCTCAACGATTTTCCTTGAATACTATCATATGGATCGATGCTCGGACTGCAAGATTACCGATCCACTGATTGCAGATCTGGAAAATGCCTATGACGGTACCCTGACTATCGAATGGATCGACACCGGTACTCTGGAAGGATGGGAAAGATGGAAACCACATGGATTTCTCGAAGTCCCGGCCGTGGTTGTGAACGGCACCATAAAAATTCCCAAAGAGGAAATCACCGAAGAAAACATCAGGGCAGCAATTGAGCGTGCTCTTTCAGAAACTGATAGGGGGGAAATTCCTTCTGATATAGACTGGGACATCCCGCTTGCGTATTCATTCGGGCTTTTTTCCGGTTTCTCGCCCTGCTTGATGGCAATATTGGGATTTATACTGGCATATGTCACAGGTTCGGGCAAGGGATTGAGAAATAGTATACTAAATTCACTGACATTCGGCCTGGGGCTGGTTGCCGCGTATATCTTTATGGGGAGTTGCGTCCTGCTCGCGGGAATGTCGCTCGGTGGTTTCGGTCCATGCCTCACTATCGTGGCAGGGGTAATCACGATACTTGTTGGGGTAAACCTTATTGGGTTGTTAAGAATTCCTATTGACACAAACACCTTTATTCAATCCTCTGTTCGGAAGTATTCTGCCACTCTGGCTGGTTTATTCTTTCTGGGTATGTTGTTTTCAATCGTCAAGGCTCCATGTGCGGCACCAATGATACTCATATTGCTGAGCAAAATCCTAATTGATGGCACGGTACAGGATTTGTCACTCTTACTGGTCTTTGGGGCCGGAGTGCTCACGCCATTTATTGGAGTCGGGATCATCGGGGGATATAGCTCGTCGAACAAAATTAGAGAACACAGGAATGTAATTAAAGCTGTTAGTGGGATTATCCTGATTGGGTTTGGGTTCTGGTTGCTATTTTGGATGTAAATCCGGTTGGGCGTAAAGACCATCCCTGTGATCCTTGGGATACAGAAGACCAGAATCCTTCTGTCAGTAATGAACGCCATGGGTATCGGGATTATTCTCGTTCTTTGCAACGGATATCTCTCAATTGTCGAAACGGCAATCATTGCCGGTATCGCGATTTATGTACAGAGTTATATTATTTTGTTCAACGGAGCCGAACTCAGCAGAGTGTTGTATGACCTCATAGCAGACGGGCAGTATCTGCTCCTTGGAGGAGTGATGTACATCTCTACTGTATGTATTGCATAAGAAAACAGGGTTCTACCCACTCTCCAATTATTTTTCCCGGATCCCATTGTCTGTTCTGCAACTCGTTTAAGCAGCAAAAATGCGTTTTTTCCGTGTTGGTATACATTCATCCGATCACTGAATATTCGGCGAACGAACTAATGTATACCTGAAGATACAACGATAAATTGTAGTCGGGAGTTCACCTCATTTCACACAGTCATATGAACCCCGCACTGCACGGAGGCAAAACTCATTGCCTTCGATAGTATTTGGAGCTGATTTCATGGTTTACCTCCTGATAAAACGGAGGTAAACATATGGAAAAAGAACTGGAATGCAGACACTCTCCGTGCTGCTGGAGAGTGTTGCATTTATGCCCGCAGTAAGCACACAGATGAAACGCGTTTTGAAGACGAACTGCTATAGAATGCCGGTATTAAGGAAAATTGCATCGATACACGATTACCACACCAGTATAATTATATTTGAATAATTTATTTTTCTGATGAATATGATTCGTAATTATCTGCCGTTAATAGGTAACTATTATTTGCTCTTGCAGTAGTTCTCCTCGTTGTTACCTATTATGAATATACACACAATGGCCGTTTTGATACTCCCATGCAAGGGGTATTTTTCCCAGTTTATTCCTGAGTATTAGTATTCGATTCAGCAGTGAAAAAACGCAAAAACACCTGATTATTATACTACAGGATGCCTGAATTGGGAAAAATCAAGAATACAGTAAATTCGCAAAAGCCATTCGTTAATAGTATGCTTCATGTAGGCACAGGCAGAGGGAATTTCCAGCTTCATGGAAAATAGTATCACCTGTGCTGGATATAGTGAGTTTTCAATACAGTATGTAATACATGTGATACGTGGGGAGGAATATCTATTAGTTATTCAGCCCACTACTGACTATAAAAACTTGTGGGGAACCACGGCCACATGGGTCAACCCATAATATCTCCCTGTCTGGTGTTTGATATGGATCGGCATCTTCAAAAAAAGCATTTCGCGATAATTGCAGCGGTATCCGGTATTGTTATCGTTTGTTTATTCCTGATTTTTGTAGTATTGCCAGTTGGTCCCGGCCTCCCTCCTCCCGATATCAGAAAAGACTGGTTTATCCCGGGCTCAGACATCAAATCAATTGAAAATAGCTCAATTTATCTCCTCGGTGTTGAGGAATCTACCGATTTTCCATTTATATCTGACCAAAATGGCCTATGTTCACATACTGAATACCGTGATACTGCAACCAGGGCCAGGCTAATGACAGAATCCTGTTATTTTGAGGATTTTGATAATTTCCTGCAGGCTCAATGTGAGTTATGTAATTATCTTTCCTCTCACGGTAGTATCATACCTGTGCTCCTTCACATGAAAACACCTGATGGTTATGAGTATACCCTCTCTGCTACCGCATACTCAACGGATACTTTCCAGGGATATTTTATTGTTGCAGAACGTCCATTCATCTCTTCCTCAGAGGATTATTTTATCCTGTATTATGGCTATCTGGATGATGCCTCCCTTCGGTATTCTGAAGAACGGGTACATTCTCTCATTAACGATGCCAGTCTGTATGCGACTCGTGAGGGTTCGGTAGGGAAATTGGATTGTGAACGTTGCGATTGATACTATCGCCATCAATCTCAGTAAAAATAGGGTTCGCAACGCAATTTTTCTCAAATCAATTAGTCTTGGTATCAAAATGAAAGGTCCCAAATGGAATTCAATAAGCTAATAAATATGGATAAACCAGCTGTTATGACCTTTACAAATCTCAGATTCTGAATGCCATGGATATCGGGATTATTCTCGTCCTTTGCAAGTGGTTAGCTAGAATCAGTCGAAACGGCAATCATCGTCGGTATCTCGATTGATATACAGAGATCTAATATTTTTTACAACGGAGCCGAACTCAGCAGAGTGTTGTATGACCTCATTGCCGACGGGCAGTACCTGTTGTCTGGAGGAGTGATGTCCCCCTTCTCCATATGTATTGCATAAGAGATTGAGTTTTATCCCCACCTTTTTTTCACGATACAGTTTTCTGTTACAAAATGATGTGAGCGACAAAAGTGCTCCTCTTCATGTAATTATCTGTTCATCCGATCACTGAATATTCGGCGAACGTACTAATGTATACCAGAAGGGACGAACATTCTGTATCCGTTAATAAGCAGGATGGAGAAAACACGATGGAAACGAAACAAATCCTAAAAAACTTAGATACAGTATTCAGATATGTCCTCGTCGCGATCCTTCTCCTGTCCTTTCTGATCTTTATTTTTGTCTTTACGATCAACTGGGAAGCCTATTTTTTCGGGGTGAAACTCAATGGCGCGCCGGCCGGGATGTACTTGCTCCTCCAAGGAATGATTGCCGGTTCGCTTGCGTTTCTCCTTATAAAATATCGCCGTTACACTCTTGCTGTTGCCGTTCTCGCCGTTATCTACTTCGGTTACACCTTTGTTGATTCGGCCGTAACAATACAGACACTGACCGACAATCTCTACTCTCCCCTCCTGTTGGTGTTATTCATCATCTCCCTTCTCTTTTTGATTATTCATATCCTCTCAGCCAGATTCGGGAATGGTGGTCATGATACACTGATAAGTGAATCTACACGTGAATCGATGAATGAATCGAAAATCGAAACGACTTCATTCACAACCGAGACAAAAAAATCAGATGATCATACAGTCAAACAAATAGTGATTCTGATGGTGGCGGCATTTGCCATTGTATTTTTATTTTTACTGGTAATGCCCCTGTTTTCGATGTTTTTCTCCGGTACGCACGCCGTTGCATCTCCATCAGTTCCAGATTACACCGGGGATACATTGTTAACAAAAATCAACGAAGGAGGAGCCACAGAATGGCAGGCCCTTGTGAATGGACGCAGTGTGATGAACCTCTATGCATGTCCGTCAGAAGATGGCGGGTGCGGCGTTATAGCCGGCATGTTCGAGTATGCCGGGCAGACAGAACCGAGTCTCCGGGTAATGAAACTCGATCGTTACGGTCGTCCCGTCTGGGATATACGCCGGGACACTTCCGATTATCCTGAAACAGATCTCAGTGTGATCAGGGATCTCCTTCCAACAGCAGGAGAGTATACGGTGGTCATGCTTGATGGAATTGTTCTCCGGCTGGATGGACAGGGAAATGTGTGGTGGCACCGCTATTATCCTCATACACAGATAAATAACGGCCTGGCCTTACCCGACGGTGGATACGTATTGACCGGAGAAATAAATGAAGAGGGGTCTGACGGATGGATACTCTGTGCAGACGGGGAAGGGAATACCGCATGGGAGAAGAAAGAGAATGACTTCACACATTGCGGGAGAGCAGTAGTATCACCGGAGGGAAACCTGCTGGTGAACTGTTATGCAGAATGCGATGATCCCAATGAGAGCGGAAACGTGATCGCGGCTCTTGATCTTCAGGGAAATTATCTCTGGAAGCAGAAATTCGTCGAGAAGGACGACGGAGTGGTCTATTCAATACAGCCCCGGTATGACGGAACAACAGATGTGTATCTCCGCGGAGAAGGTGAGAGAAGGTATACGCTCGATCATGAGGGAAATATCATTAGTGAGGAGGTGCTCCCCCCCGGCCCGGACTCATTCAGTCATGAAACCGCACCTGATCTGACGTTCGACACAAAAAAATGTGCAGTAGGCAAGACAGAGTTATATGTACACTCCCGGGATGGAACTGAGACCGTTCTTGTTATTCGTCACCCGATGGATCTGGAGAATTTGTTCAAAATTACTTCGGTGAATCCGACATCAGACGGCGGATACCTTGTTGCCAGTACTGCAGAATAGTAAGGTGCAATGAGTATCCTCTCCCTTTTCATTTCGATGGAATGGTTCTGAATATTTTTACCGGGATGATGGGGCGGGCCCTCTAATCCAAATCAAAGAGACATGCAGATATTCATATCTCACTCATATCACCATTTCCCAATTTATCTCCACCAAACGCGGGAATATTATCCGATTGCTGAATATTCGACGAACGTACTAATGTATACCCGAAGAGACGAACATTCTGTATCCGGTAAAAACCAGGACGGGGAAAAACGATGGAAATAAAACGAGTCTTAAAAAATATTGATGTTTTACTGAAGTATGGCCTTATAGCAATCCTTCTCCTGTCCTTTCTGATCCATATTTTTGTCTTTATTATAAACTGGGAAGCCTTTATTTTCGGAATAAGACTCGCCGGACCCCCGGCAGGACTATACTTATTCCTCGAAGCAATCGGTGCGGGTTCACTTGCATTTCTGTTGATAAAATATCGCCAATACACAACGGCAGTTTTCGCTCTCGCCGTTCTCTATTTCGGGTACCTGTTTCTTGATTCGGCCGTAACAATCCAGACCCTGACCGACAAGCTCTACTCTCCGGTCCTGTTGATGGTATTCATCATCTCGTTTGGTTTTTTGATATTCCATGCCCTTATATCCAGATTCTGTGCCGATGATGACCGTCCGACGATGATTGAATCGGCAATTCATTCGATTTGCACCAAAATCATGACACAGGAAACAGAAGAGGACAAGATAATCATCGGGACGCTGCTGGTCATTGTGATATTTATTGCAGTGATTATCATTCTGCCTCTCACGATAGCCTTCATATTCTCGCTCATGGAGCTGTTTTAGAATAAATATAATGACGAACACCTTTTTTTCCAGTGAATTTTTCATATATCAAATCTTTGAGATTCATCTGAAGTCTGATAAAATGCCTGCCTGTTTCTCACAGTTCGAAAAAAATGGAAAAATGGATATTCTCAGAAGCGGGCAGGAATGCCTGTTATGAAGTAGATTCTCTTCATACAACGCCTCGGAGCACACCTCTGTTCATGCAATGTGGTATGTCAAAGCATCGCTGAATTCAAAACAGCTGCAATACCTGAAAATGAACCGGGTAAAAGAGTAGGATCCAGTATCACATTGACCACCATCACGCCGAAGAAGAGTGATTGATGATCCGGATATCAGCCGGTGGCAGTCATTCGTATTGACAGTAACGGGTTGCATGGAAAACAGAATGAAGCAGGCTAAAATATACGTTCATTTGACGTCCGATTTTTCTTCATTCATTTTGAACTCACACAAAACGGCAATATCCCCCGCCACAATTCTGCCTTATCATCAAGACTCATCCCCGCATACGCCGGAGAGGTGGAGGGGAGCTGTAAAATAACAAAATCAGTGTCTTTGTTTTCCGGTTCCCCAACATCAGAAAAATACCGCTTAAACCAGTGTCCGGCACCCGTTTTCCCGTTTAAGGCAATGCACCGGATGGTGGGATGCTCTCTCAAAAACCCGCGAATATCATTGGGTGTCACGTCACATATCGAACTGTCACTGCTACGTTTTCGTGAACAGGATTCAACCACATCCCAGATGGCAATGCCCTCTCTGGTCAGATAATTCAGCCGCTCATGATAGGGCAACTCCGGGTACTCAAATGGAAATGAGAACACCATTCCCATAATCTTCCAGAACTGATTCCGGGGATTACCGTAGTATTCCTGCCGCTGCAACGACTGCTCGCTCGGATAACTGCCCAGAATCAAAACAGAAGGACCTGAACCAGAAACCGGTGCAAGCCCTGACGCGGAATAATCAATCACCAGGGATTGGTTACTCAGCATATCGTATAAAATAGCATTCTCCCCAGTCCTTCCGCTCACCGGGTTTCATTGCAACCAGCATATCTTCCGCATGGTCTTCACAGACATTTTGGGTAACGCAACCCAGGATCTGCATGCCAATTGCCTTCTTCTCGCAAAAATCACACCTTAAATTCGTAGCGGTGCTGTTCATGTACATCAATTTACTTTCTCAATATTTAATGTACATACCTCTATTTTTCTCCCTGATTGCGGTCATAATCATGGAAAATACAGCCCATAGGTCGAGTGTGAGAATCCCCGGCAGGAATACCGGTTCATCCCTCCGTAAGGGGATAGACATGACCTCTTATTTATCCCAATCATTCCCCACCGGAATCGTTCAAATCATCGTACCGCACATAATAACACGCCCCCCAGTCCTTCCGCTCACCGGGTTTCATTTCAAGCAGCATCTCTTCCGCATGGTCTTCACAGACTTCCTGTTTACAGCATCCGAGTATCTGCATGCCGATCGCTTTCTTCTCGCAAAAATCACATCGCGGATTGTCATTCAAAATCTCCATACTTATACCCCTACCTGTAGGTCTATTTAAGGGGCGCACATATATATCTGGACTGAGTTATGGATCATATTACCATACGCGGAGCACGGGAACACAACCTGCAGAACGTAACACTGGACCTTCCGCGGGACCAGTTTATCGTCATCACCGGTGTGTCCGGTTCCGGTAAATCAACACTTGCCTTTGATACCATATATGCCGAAGGGCAGCGGAGATACGTGGAATCACTCTCCGCATACGCCCGTCAGTTCCTCGGCCTGATGAATAAACCGGACGTGGACTCCATCGAGGGTCTCTCACCGGCGATATCGATAGAACAGAAGACCACCTCAAAAAATCCACGCAGTACGGTGGGCACCGTTACCGAAATTTATGACTACCTCCGGCTGCTCTTTGCGCGGATCGGAACACCATACTGCCCTGAGCATGGAATAAAAATCGAATCACAGTCCCCGGAGCGGATTGCAGACGCAATCGAGTCTGACTTTGAAGGCGAAGTCACCATCCTCTCCCCCATCATCCGCCAGAAGAAGGGCACCTATCAGCAGCTCCTTCGTGACCTGAATGAGGAAGGATATGTCCGTGCGAGAGTGGACGGAGATATTATCCGGACGGATGAGGAAATCCAGCTGGAACGGTATGTAAAGCATGACATCGAGATCGTCCTTGACCGGTGCATGAATGATGAACGTTCCCGGCTGGTCGAAGCGGTGGAAAATGCGGTGCAGAAATCCGATGGCCTCGTAATTGTCGCAGGAACCGAAGGAGAAAAAGAACGTGTCTATTCCTCTCGTATGGCCTGTCCCGTCTGTGGCATCTCATTTGAAGAGCTCCAGCCGCGGATGTTCTCATTCAACAGCCCGTTCGGAGCCTGCGAAGTGTGCAATGGACTGGGTATCCGCATGGAACTGGACCCCGAACTCATCATCCCGGATAAAGAAAAATCTATATCCGACGGTGCCGTTGCCCTGTACCGGAATTTCCTGGACGGATACCGTATCCAGTACCTGGCAGCGGTGGCCAAACACTACGGGTTTGATATATTCACCCCGATCAGAGATCTCACCGAACAGCAATACACGGCCCTGATGTATGGATCTGATGAGACCATTGAATTCCGGATGAATATGAAAAGCGGCGAGGGACACTGGGCCCACAATGGGAAATGGGAAGGGCTCCTGCCGCAGGCACAACGGCTCTATGGCCAGACAAAGTCTGATTACCGCCGCAGGGAACTGGAAAAGTTCATGCGGGTCTCCGGGTGCCCGTCCTGTCATGGACAGCGGCTCAAAGAGAAGGTGCTGGCCATCCGCATCGACGGTAAATCCATTATCGATGTCACCGACCTCTCCATTTCCAGCTGTCGAGAATTTTTTAAAGAGCTCGTCCTCACGGAAAAAGAAAAAGAGATCGCACATCAGGTACTCAAGGAAATACATTCCCGTCTGGGATTTTTGGAGGAGGTGGGCCTTGGCTACCTTACCCTCTCCCGTGCGGCGGGCACGCTCTCCGGCGGAGAAGCACAACGCATCCGGCTTGCCACCCAGATCGGTTCCAATCTGATGGGTGTATTGTATGTCCTTGACGAGCCATCCATCGGGCTGCACCAGAGAGACAATCACCGTCTCATTGAGACGCTCCAGCACCTGCGGGATCTGGGGAACACCCTCATCGTGGTCGAGCATGACGAGGACACCATCCGGCAGGCAGACCATGTTGTTGATATGGGCCCCGGTGCGGGTATTGATGGCGGCAGGGTCGTTGCGGCAGGCACCCCGCAGGAGATCGAACGGAATCCGGAATCCCTTACCGGCCGATATCTCTCCGGGGCGGAGACGATTCCCGTGCCCGAAACACGCCGGAGTGCCGGAAATTATATTCATCTGCTCGGGTGCCGGGAGAACAACCTGAAAAATGTGAATGCCCACATTCCCCAGGGCGTCTTTACCGTTGTTACCGGGATGTCAGGAAGCGGAAAATCCACCCTTATATATGACACCCTCTACCGGGCACTGATGAAGAAAATTCACAAATCAAACGTCACCCCCGGAAAATATGAGTCGCTCTCATTTGATGAGGAACCGGACAAGGTCATCGTCATTGACCAGAGTCCCATCGGGAGGACGCCGCGGTCAAACCCGGCCACCTACACGAAGGTGTTCGATGAGATCCGGAAGGTATTTGCCGGGACAAAAGAGGCGAAGATGCGGGGCTACAAGCCCGGCCGTTTCTCGTTCAATGTCAAGGGGGGCCGCTGCGAGGCGTGCAGCGGAGATGGTCTCATAAAAATTGAGATGAACTTCCTTCCGGATGTCTATGTGGAATGCGAGGAATGCAAAGGGAAGCGCTACAACGCCGAAACGCTGGAGGTCAGGTTCAGAGACAAAACGATTGCAGATGTTCTTGCGATGACCGTAGACGAGGCCGTGGAAATATTTGAAAACCATCCGAAAATTCTGCAGAAACTCAAAACCCTCCAGCAGGTAGGCCTTGGCTACATCAAACTCGGCCAGAGTTCAACGACGCTCTCCGGCGGTGAGGCCCAGCGGATCAAACTCACCCGTGAACTCTCAAAGAAAGGGACGGGGAATACCATCTATCTATTGGATGAACCCACCACCGGGCTGCACTTCCATGACGTCAAAAAACTCATCGGCGTACTGGATGAACTGGTGGAGAAGGGCAATTCAGTCATTGTGATTGAACACAATCTGGATGTGATCAAATCAGCCGATTATCTGATTGACCTCGGACCTGATGGTGGTGAATTCGGCGGAGAAATTCTGATTTCCGGCACACCGGAAGAAGTGGCTGCAGAAGAGACCAGTTATACCGGCATGTATCTCCGTCCCCTCCTGCAGGCATGATAGACTATCACTCCCTCCCCTCTGATCCCGGCTGTTACCTCTTCCGTGATGACACAGACACCGTCATCTATGTCGGGAAGGCAAAAAACCTGAAGAAGCGGGTGGGGAGCTATTTCTCCCGCACGATTAAAGATCCGAAGACGGAGGCGATGGTCTCCACAGCAGCAGACCTCGATTATATCGTCACAAAAAATGAGGTCGAGGCACTCATTCTGGAAAATTCTCTCATAAAACGCCTCCAGCCAAAATACAATATCGACCTCAAGGACTCCAAACGATACGCCTACATCCACATCTCAGACGGCCCGTATCCCCGTATTCACTATGCACGGGAGAAAACAGATGCAGGGGAATATTTCGGCCCGTTTGTCTCTGGAAAAGACCGTAATCATGTTCTTCATGTCATTAAGCGGGCGTTTCGTCTCCGGTCGTGCAAAAAAATCCCCAAACGGCCCTGCCTCCGGTATCATCTCGGGACATGCCTCGCACCCTGTGCCGGTGCGGTGACAGAGGAGGTATATGCAGAACAGGTGTCCCGCGCCCGTGAGGTACTCAGGGGGAATGCGACGTCCCTTGTACGGACACTCGAATCCGATATGAACGATGCCGCACAGGCGCAGGAGTTTGAACGGGCAATCGAACTGCGTGACCAGATAGACGCGGTCAGAAAACTCTCCGAGCGGCAGGCGGTTGAACGCACGAAGGAGGCGGATGAAGATATTATCCACTACCGGATTCGTGAGGATGTGGTGTACCTGGTGCTCTTTTCCGTATACAAGGGAACACTGGGCGAGAAGCAGGAATTCAGGTTTCATTTTCAGTCAAATGCGATTGAAGAATTTTTGGTCCAGTATTACGGAGAAAACGAACCACCTACCGAACTGGTCCTCCCGGAGATGCCGGATGACGCGGTGATAGACTATCTCTCTCTCCAGAAGGGCCGCAAGGTCAAGGTGACTGTCCCACAAAAAGGAACAAAAAAGGACCTCCTGGATATCGTGGACCGCAATATCGAGACGACCTTCTTCGGTGGAGAAGAGAAGGTGAACGCCCTCGGAAAACGCCTCCGTCTGCCGGAACCCCCCACGGTTATCGAGTGTTTTGATATCTCGCACCATGCCGGAAGTGCGATGGTGGGGTCAATGGTGCAGTTCCGCTACGGCATCCCGGACAAGAGCAATTACCGTCGGTTTAAGATCAAGACAGTGGAGGGGATTGATGATTTCGCCGCAATCCACGAAGTGGTGCACCGGAGATATTCCAGGATACTGAAAGAAAACGGAGAGTTCCCGGATCTGGTCATCATCGACGGCGGGAAAGGTCAACTCCATGCAGCGGAGGATGCCCTGAACAATCTGGGTCTTAGGATACCCCTCATCTCGGTTGCAAAGCGTGAGGAGGAGATCTTCATCCCGCAGTTCCCCCACCCGCTTCCCATTAAGAAAAATGAGAAAGCGTCCCTCTTTGTACAGGAAATCAGGGATGAGGCACACCGGTTTGCCATAACCTATAACCGTACACTCATGAAAAAGAGGATCAGAGATGACCGGGTTTAATCTGAAAGCTGACTTTTCCCCGGCGGGTTCACAGCCGAAAGCGATCGCGTCCCTCGCGGCAGGCATCAGCGAGGGAAAGCGGTTCCAGACGCTGATGGGCGTGACGGGGTCAGGAAAGACCTTCACGGTGGCAAATGTCATTGCACAGGCACAGAAACCGACGCTGGTACTTGCCCACAACAAGACGCTTGCGGCGCAGTTGTACAACGAGTTCAAAGACTTTTTTCCTGACAACCGGGTTGAATATTTTGTTTCCTATTATGATTTCTATCAGCCGGAATCCTACATCCCCCAGAAAGACCAGTATATCGAAAAGGATGCGCAGATAAACCCAAAGATCGAGCAGTTGCGCCTGGCTGCAACGGCGTCCCTGCTGTCCCATGATGATGTGATTGTCGTTGCGTCAGTCTCCGCAATATATGGTCTGGGAAACCCGGAAAATTTTGAAGGACTGGGATTTGAAGTAACACAGGGGGGACGCATAAACCGGAACGAGATAATTTCACGCCTGATTGACATCCAGTATGAACGTAATGATATTGAGCTTCAGCCCGGACGATTCCGGGTAAAGGGGGACACGATTGACCTGATCCCCGGTTCCGGGATTGATATCATCCGGATTGAATTCTTCGGGAGTGAGGTTGAGAGAATAACGGAGATGGACCGGATCACCCGCGAGCCAATCCGGACGCTGCCGTATTATTTCGTGTATCCCGCCCGGCACTATGTCATCCCGGAAGAGGAGAAGGCAGAGGCGATTGTCGAGATCAAAAAGGAACTCGAAGAGACCCTTCCCACCCTTGGTCTCATCGAGGCACACCGTCTGCGTCAGCGGACACTTTATGATATCGAGATGATCGAAGAGACAGGGTACTGCAAGGGAATTGAGAACTATTCCCGGTTCTTTGATCACCGAAAGGTTGGCGAGAAACCGTTCTGCCTTCTGGACTATTTCCCGGACGACTTCCTGATGGTCGTCGATGAGAGCCACCAGACGCTCCCGCAGGTCAGGGGGATGTACAACGGGGACTATTCACGGAAGAAATCACTGGTGGACTATGGGTTCCGGCTCCCGTCCGCGTTTGACAACCGCCCCCTGAAATTCAATGAGTTCGAAGAATACCTGAAGTCGGTGATATTCGTCTCCGCAACACCCGGCCAGTATGAAAAGGAGCATTCAGGAGATGTCGTAGAGCAGATTATCCGGCCGACTGGGCTTCTGGACCCGGAGGTCACAATACGTCCGGTGAAAACACAGATCCCTGATGTGTGTGAGGAAATCCAAAAGACCATTGATGCAGGTGACCGGGTACTCATCACAACCCTTACGAAGAAACTCGCCGAAGAACTGACAGAATTCCTCGCAGAAAAGGGAATCAAGACCCGCTACCTCCACTCGGAGATCAACACCATCGAACGGACCGAGATCCTGCGTGAACTCCGGCTGGGCGTGTTTGATGTGCTCGTCGGCATCAACCTCCTGAGAGAAGGGCTTGACATTCCGGAGGTGAGTTTCATCGGCATACTGGACGCGGACAAGGAAGGGTTCCTCCGGGACGCACGAAGCCTGATTCAGACCATCGGGCGGGCGGCACGAAACGACCACTCTCATGTTGTCCTCTACGCAGACAAAATCACGGATTCCATCAAGACGGCGGTGGAGGAAACAAACCGCCGCCGCGAGATGCAGCAGGCGTATAACCGGGAGCACGACATCAGCCCTGTTACCATCCGGAAACCCATCCGGGAAAAGGAAGTCGAGATTCAGGACACGAAACACATCCCCCGCTCAGAACTGCCGAATATGATCATTCAGGTCGAAACCGAGATGCTGGAGGCAGCGGAACGGCTGGACTTTGAACGGGCGATTGTGCTGCGGGAGAAGCTGAAGAAGCTAAATGCGGAGGTGAGAGAAAAATGAATATCGTCACCTCTGAACGTCATCAACCCCCGGTTTTCCCTTCGCCTCCAAAAGCCCGGCCGTGAACTCATCGATATATTCCTGCATCGAGAGACTCCCTTCCGGAAACGGGCAGTCGTCATTGTACATCCGTTCAATCATCGGATCGGTCGGATAGAGCAGAAGGTCTGTGCCGGTCCTTGCGGCGGCACGGACCATCGCCTCGCGAAACACCCCGATGCAGTAGGCAATCCGCACCTGATAGGTGTCTTTTGTTTTCTCCAGAAATTCTGTCAGGCGATAGGTTTCGATCTTCAGGAAATCGTCTTTCACCCGCTGGTCTGTGCATTTGCCCAGCATATAGTGATACTGGGCATACGGGTACATGCATTCAAGTTCAGCAGGAACTGTCCCGCATGTGCCGAAGATGACCACATGATATGAGGTGTCCGCATAGACAGAATTCAGTATTTTATGGAACAGGCGATGACTTGGTGATGTGCTGTAGGGCTTTCTTACCGCACAGGGAATGAATACACCGATGTCGTGCGGGGGGATATGATATTCATCGATAATAAAACGGAATGCATCCTCAAACTGCCTGAGGTAAAACGGGGGTTCGAGAAGCCGTCGGGAGTTTGGTTCATGAATTATTCTCTGTGTATCTGAAATTACGATCACCCTGGTACGCCGTTGGTAACGCCGACATTATCATTAGCCGCGGATGGCATAATGTATTTTGATATATGCAGCCTTCAGATCATGAGGATTATCTGGAATTGATCCTCGAAAACCGGATAGAATCTCTTGAAGAAGATACGCTTCAGCTAATCTCCCAAAAATGTGAAAAAAATATCGATGTCGTTCTGGCTGACTTCAGACTCCTTGAAGAATCCGGGGATATTATTCTGGGACCCGGCACTGCTGTCAGGCTGACAGAACAGGGACAGAGAACGGCAGAATGTGTCCTCAAAAAGCATAAAACACTGGAATGTTTCTTCACCGAAATGCTGGGGATGGACCCGGACACTGCCTCACAGCAGGCGTGCCGCATGGAACACGAAGCAACAGATGACACCATCAGCAGACTCAATCAGTATCTCTCCCGCCCCCGGCGGTGCAGACAGGAACGCCACCGTCCCTGTGCACAGATATGCGAAGATCTCAAGCCCATCTCTTCCTACCAGGAAAAAGAGACCGTCCGAGTCGCATTAATCCGGGGACCCCGCCGCCTGGGACGTCTCAATGATATCGGTGTGATACCCGGTGAAGAGATTACTATCCAGAGGAAACTTGCAAACGGATCTCTCGTTGTCACCATTAAGGGAAGTGATGTTGCAATCAGCCCCGAGATTGCGGCATCTGTGCTTGTGGAGCCCGTTGAATGAAAGTCGGACTCATCGGAAATCCCAATGTCGGCAAATCACTTATCTTTACCCAGTTAACAGGCATTGGTGTGGAAATAAGCAATTTCCCCGGCACGACCATAGATATATTATCCGGCGGCGTATGTTACCAGCGCGAAATTGTAGAACTGGTTGATTTCCCCGGCATCTATTCCCTTGACGGGACCTCTGAAGAGGAGACCAGTGTCCGCCAGTACCTGCATGAAGAGAATATCGATGTTATCGTTCCGGTCCTGAACGCATCCCATCTTGAACGCAACCTCTACCTGCTTCTTCAGGTCGCCGAGTACGGACTGCCGGGTGTTGTCGTCATCAACATGGTAGATGAATCCGAAAAAGCCGGTATCGAAATTGATTTTGCCCATCTCTCTGACATGCTCGGATGCACGGTCATTGCTGCTGCCGCGTCCGAAGGAAGAAATATCGGTGACATCATCCCCTCTGCCCTCTCCGATGCACGGAAAATGAACTACCATGTCCCGTATGGGCAGCACATCGAAGCCGCCATCCGGAGCCTCGAAAAAATTCACGGATGTTCCCGCCGGGGGGCTCTCGATGCATTGCAGGGTTTGGGAACAGACGCCGACCTTCTGGAATCAGCGTCAACACTGGCAGAAGAAATTGAAGAAGAACACCAGATGTCAGTGCACCAGATCATCGCGACAAACCGCCACAATGCAGCCGCAAAAATAGCAGATATAATTACGGTGCAGAAAGAACAGAGGAAAAAACCGGATTTGGACAGCCTTTTAACACGGGCTTTCCCAGGCATTCCCATCCTCCTTACCCTGCTCTTTGCAACGCTTATGACCGTCTTTTTTGTTGGTTCTTTTCTCGAAGAAATTATTGTTGAACTGTTCAATGTCTATCTGATTGTGCCTCTCATGGCTGCCGGACTGTCACCATTCTGGGAACAGATCCTCTTCTCTCTCATTCTTGCGGTGCAGGCAGGACTGGGCATTGCCTTTCCCTTTGTATTCGTCTTCTATATCCTCATCTCCATCCTTGAGGATTCCGGATACATGACGCGGGCGGCATTTCTTGCAGACCGGGCAATGCACCATGTCGGTATGCACGGACAGGCGCTGATACCGATGGTTTTGGGGCTCGGCTGTAATGTGCCTGCCATTATGAGCATCCGGCAGTTATCCAAACGGGAGCGTATCATCGCATCATTTTTAATTACCATGGTACCCTGTTCGGCACGAACGGTCATTATTGCAGGTATTGTTGCGGTATTTGTCGGTGTTGCCTGGGCTTTCTCCATCTACCTGATCGTCTTTATCCTCATCGTCCTCACCGGATTTGTGCTGACAAAAGTGGCACCCGGTGAACAGTTCGGGATGATTCTTGAGATGGCACCCCTGAGAGTCCCGCAGCCGGCCCAGACCCTGAGACGGGCATGGCTGCATATGAAGGAATTCCTCTTCATTGCGATGCCCCTTCTTCTCGTCAGCAGTATATTTCTCGGCGTTCTCCAGTATGCAGGAATCATCCAGGCATTTCAGAACATCTTCGCGCCATTCATGGAAGCCGTCCTTGGCCTTCCACCCTATGCATCCACCGCACTCATATTTGGTATTCTCAGAAAGGAGATGGCCTTTGAAACCCTTGCCATCCTCGCAGGCACCGCAGATCTCGGCTCGGTGATGAGCGGTCTGCAGTTATATGTTTTTGCGATTGTGAGTGTGCTCTTTGTGCCGTGTGTCTCAACAATTGCCGTTCTCTACCGGGAAATGGGATGGAAAACCGCTCTCCTCGTCTCGGCATATACCCTGACCCTCGGCATGGGAATCGGGACCGTCATCAACCTGCTCGCAGTCTCGTTTCTCTGAAAAATATCTTCATAGATCTTTTTTGCATTTGGGTTCAATTGTCCAATAAACAGGTATATATCAACAGCCCCTCTCACCCGCCCGGCATACGCCGGGCTCCTCCTCTCCCCAGGGGGGAGAGGCAGTTCATGGAATGAAACGGATTTATTGAATTTCTAAGGAATTTATCTAATAAATTTGATAAAACAAAAAAAGGGACATCTAAAGGATTATGCAGGCCTTACTGCCGGTTTAGATATGCCTGAATGCGCTCTCCGACATTCTGCCGAAGGTTTTCGTAGAATATGGCATAGTCATACATATGATATACACCTGCGGGAAACGTCACACTGGTCGCCGGAAGCTCTTCAGGATTGGATATGTCTGTGATCACAAGGGCATTATTTACTACCTGTGCCGCTGCAAAATTCGGGTGCCTGTCCGGACGTTCGGGATGCTCGTGTTTGAAAAATGCCGCCTCAATATTCGCAGTTGCAGGTGCAAACGTGGTATTAGTCTTCCAGGTTAAGGGATTGACCACAAATGTACCGGGAATGATCGTCGGCCCCTCTTTCTCTTTGCCTTCTTCATCGGATATCGTATTATAGGTAATGAAACACCCCGTATCCGTCGCATTTTCACTGATCTTCATCAGAGGATTCTGTTCGAGATCTGAGGGTGTAATCGAATACCCAATAGCATACGCCGCCACCAGTCTCTTCAGTGATTCAGCATCACCGGTCAGGAGTTCGCCCGTCTTGGAGAGTTCAACGACCCGTACCGATCCCTGACTGTGGGCAGCGAGGATAATGGGCCGTTCTCCTTTGTTGAAATGCTCCAGGAAATAGGCAAACGCACGGATGAGATCCTCCTGCCCCAGACGAAAGATGGGGTTTGCGCGGGTCAGCATCAGGGGATTGATTTTTACGTTATTCTGCCGGTAAAACGGTGCGTAGATATTTGCCTGTCCGTCAAATATGCTGGCCTGCTCGACGAGTGTCCAGTGTGCCTTCTCCCGTAATACCGGATCATGGATGTCCATCAGATAGGTCGAATTGTCAGAGAGAATGGTGGGATACACCCAGAACACATCGACCGGCTGCTCATCCGTACTAAAATATGCGGGCATGGTAAGCCAGCTGTCGGGGTCCGCATAATCCGGAGCATCCGGGACATCGGTATCCGGATTAAAGGGCGGTAGCATTACCGGGATGCCTAATTCCTGTCCTCGTAACTCTTCCAGTGTCGGTATATCTTTGTCTTTTTGGGTGGATGTCATTGTTGTATCTCCGGAAAATATAATCGCTGTAAATAACAGATTCAGGCAAGTCAACGGAAGAATCGGATAACACTCCACAATGATTTGCCATCTTCATTTTTCTATCCGTTCGAAGACATTTATCATATTTGGTTCATATCCGCCGGTATGAAATTCAACAGTGAAATGTTGCAAAAAATGTATCCTTATTGGCAATAACCGACCCAATAACCGACACGAATGGAAGACAGCCATTCATTTATTCCGATTATTTCATTCACCGGGATACAGATTATTCGTCAGAATAATCAGAAGAGACTCTTTAGCAAAGGAACCAAAACATCACGTGAGAACGTATCCGGCCGGAATGATAAATGTTTGAAAACACCCGATATAATTACAGGAAAAATATTCACAGGGGATGAACGCAACCAGTCCCCATTCTCCGGTCCTTTCGTCAGGATCATATAATCCAAAAATTAAAAACGTAAATGGGAAGGCAGATCCCAAATCCGAACCGCACCGTTAGTCGTGAATATTCGATGCAGAAGGAGTGACGGAACACACCCAGATTTTGTACTGAATATCCCTTCCTGCAAACGGATGATTTGCATCGACAACAACCGTCGATTTGGAGACAGACAAAATTTTTACGTGTGCCTCGCCCCCACGGGGCAGTTTCAGGGGAATGATTGTGCCCTCTTCCGGAACAGCATTCTTTGGCAACCTCTTTCGCTTGATCGTCAGAACCAGTTCTTTGTTGTAGGTCCCATAGGCCTCTTTTGCCGTCAAATCCACTGTGATTTCATCATCAGCTCTGCATCCGATAAGTGCTTCCTCAAACCTGGGATTGATCTCTCCTTTACCAATGGTGTACGCCTTCGGTTCTTCCTCATATGTGTACTCCAGCAATTCACCGGTCTCTGCGTCAGTTGAGGAAAAATGCAGGGTGACTGTATCACCCACAGATATTTGAGGCACCATTTTTTCAGACATCAGACATCTGCAGGATTGATTGCCACAAGTTCAATGTCAAAATTCAGCGTTTTTCCGGCCATTGGATGATTCGTATCAATAGATATTTCCGTGCCATTGATTGCAACCACCGTAAACTGTACATATCCCTGATCCGTTAACGTGTAATAGGTCTCACCAATTACCGGAGTTGAATTTTCAGCAAATGTACTATTGTCTACCGTCATAACCAAACTTTCATCCCATTCTCCATATGCCTCATCAGGAGACAACCGGACGGTCTTCTTCTCACCAACAGCCATACCTTCAACCGCGGCGTCAAACCCGGGGATCATCTGACCCGCTGCAACAACAAATTCAAGTGGTTCGCCCCGTTCATAGGATGAATCAAAGACTTCTCCATCATCATAATATCCTTTATAGTCCACCTGTACCGTATCACCCGCAGACGCAACGTCAGTTGCCTGCGACTGGTCTGCACATCCTGCTGCGCAGACACATATTAACAGAAGACAGAGCACTCCTGTCATCTTATTCAGTAACAGTTTCTTCATACAGTTATAGAAATCACGGGGATAATAGTTCAATTTTTTGCTGCAAAAGAGTGTATTAAAAGATCAGTGATGTAGATCAGATGAACACCCAGGGTTCAGAAGGACAGTATTATTTTCCCGCAAAAGACCGATTGCCGCTATTGCTCCAATTCTTCCGTTCCCGCCATGAAGAATGATGTTCTCTGAATCTGCCAAAGTAATTGCCATCTCTGTTGTCACTTCATGGTCACGCGCTGCAAGACCAAACCCGCGGAGGGCATCAGAAATACAAAATCCTTTTTTCACCGCAATACCCCACTCTTTGGAGAGGGATTCTGACGCAATAAACCGCACCGCACGCCCGATAACATGTTCGACGGCATCAGGGTTCACTGCAATTTCGATAAAACTGCAGGAATTTCCAGCCGTGCATCGGTTGAGACCGGGGAAAAGCATTGCAACGGAATGATTAATCGGAATAACTTCATGCATCTTTCCCAGATACTGAAGAAGACCAAGGGCAAGGGCAAAGGTTGCACCTCCCTCTTTTGAATCGGTATCATCAATGCCGATGACAAGATGGGTAAGGGCACGGGATACCACTTCCCCTTCGGTAATCCCGCCATTATCCTTCAGGCGCACTTCACAGACACCGACCGCCATCGCCATCATATCGGTAAGAGAATAGGCAGGACCTCCCACACACCGGATGGTCTGAATGATATAGTCTCCTTCCCTTCTCACTGCGGTAACGCCAACCGCCGGTTTTGGGTAGAGACCGATGTCAGAATCGGCGGTTCCGAGACGTGCGTATTCAACCAGTATTCTCCCGTCGCGTTTGACATCATGGATAACCCCTCCTGCAAGACGGTGATGATACTCACAGAACGCAGCACACCCGGTGCTCATGCACTGGTGATAGATAGCCACCAAGTCCCCGTCAGTGGTGGTAAATATCCGTCTGCACGAACCGGCCATCATCACATTGGTTGTCATATATCGTGCAGGTGCACGTCCTTTCTTTTCTTCTTTGACGGCAACGCACTGTTCTGTTACCAGACGATTGATCCAGTCCTGAATGGTACTTCGTGGAATATCTGTTGCGTCCGCGATATCATTAATTGTAAAAAAACCATATTCGAGGGTAAATTCCCTCATTATGCCCAGAAGCTCACGACGTTTCTCAATCACGCCTGCCATAACAATCACAAATGAAGAGCAGATCTGATAATATTGCGCTGGCTGTTTCAGATGAACCCGCACCCTTTCCGATGAGGGTGATCTCTCCTGCAAGATCGGTCTCAATCGTTACCGCATTGAGTGTATCCCGGACAACAAGGGGATGGGATTTCGGGATAATACGGGGAGATACACGGAGTATGTCATCAGCCGGATCAATTTCACCGATCAACCGGATCGTCTGGTCCTCTTTTTCTGCAAGGGCAATCGCTGCCGAGGTAACCCGGTCAATACCGATAATATCCACATCATCGAGGCATTTCTTCATGCCCCATACTGCATTTGCAAGAATGACCAGTTTTATTGCGGCATCAATTCCCTGAACATCATAGGTAGGATCCGCTTCAGCATACCCAAGTTCACGCGCCTCAAGAAGTGCCTGCTGATAGGTAAGACCCTCTTCTGCCATCCGGGTCAGGATATAATTGCAGGTTCCGTTAAATATCCCATACAGACGGGAGATCTCATTTCCGGCAATACCATGCTCAATGGTGTGTATGAGAGGTATTGCACCGCATACGGTTGCCTCATATCGAAGAGTGACGCCGTGAGCTTCGGCAAGTGCATGCAGTTCCTCAAACTTAAGAGCGATAGGGCCTTTATTTGAGGTGACAACATATTTGCCGCCTGCAAGTGCCCCCCTGATATACCCCAGTGCGGGTTCAGCGGTTTCCGCATTTGTGGGAGATACTTCAACCAGAATATCATATGCATCTGACGAAATGATATCAGAGACAGTAATGTCAGGAGAACCGCATATACCGGTCTCCGCCTTATTTCTGAGAATTTCTGCGATGTTCAGGCCCGATTCATCAATGGCAGCACTTTTGGAGTCTGCTACCGCGGTCACAGTAAGTCCGTTCTGATTGTCTGCGATCGCCTCTGCAACACCTCTCCCTACCGATCCAAACCCGATGATTGCAATGCGCATCAGTTCCCCTCCAGAGATTCGATAATTAACAATTCTTTCTCTCGTGCCACATCACGAAGGATCGCGAGAGCACGATTTACATCTGTGATGCAATCTGATTTTATCGTCATTTTCGCGGATGACGGTTCATTTATTGCAGGCATCACCATCGACAGTTCATGCACCTCAGCGTACCCGGTTGAATCAATTTTATCGATGGTATCGCTAATATCCGTGTGAATCAGATGCCCAATAAGAATGATTGATCGGCGGACAAGAAACCGTTCCTCACCAACTCGCAGAACACTGATTCCCTGTGATCGATATTGGGAAAGTAATGTATCGAGTGTTCCTTCCGAAATCTCACACATTATCTGAACGTCAAGAAGACCCCCGTCTGCCTCCGGGTCGCGTTCATGAATTACTGAAAGTATATTGCCACCCATGTCAGATATCGGCTTTAGAGCAGCGACCAGCTGACCAGGTGAATCTTTCATTTCCAGTTTCATCGAAACCTGCAATTATATTCCCTCCTGCTCTTTTGTTGTACCGCAAAAGGGATAAGCATTATACTATTGAGTGGAGACCTGTGTTCAGGTTTTTCTATGCAGGAATTATCCGGAATTATCGGGAAAGATCAAAATGACAAATAAGCGTGTACGGGTAATCGGATGTGGCAATCCATTAATGGGAAATGACGCCGTGGGTGTCCGTGTTATTGAAAACCTGCAGAAAACGCATCCTGAGATAGATGTTATCGAAGGGGGTGTGGGAGGACTCGGGATGCTTCCCATGATGGAAGGTTATGACCACATCTTCCTCGTTGATGCTACAACAGGATATGGCAGCCATATTGGGGAAATACTCATATTTTCAAAGCCTCCGTCCAATGAATTCTTTCCTCTCTCGTTATCCGATATCGGAGTACTTGATGCAGTAAATGTTGCTGAAGAGTTGGGAATCTGTCCGGAAATCACAATCATTGGTATCGAAGCCGGTAAAATCGAGGAATTTTCTGCATGTATGAGTCCTGAGATGGAAACTGCAGTAGAAGATGCGTGCGTGATAATCCTGAACGAAATAAAAAAAGAATAATTATTTTTTAGACCCTGCGGCTCCCAGAATCACCGGCAACGCATCTGCTACATCCTGCAGCATTTCAGCAGGGATACCCATGACCATCAGGTCATCGTCAATACCGGAAAACTTTCTCGAACCATCACACCCCAGTGAAAAGTTGACTTCACCGGACATGTACGGATAGGCACAGGTATCGGCACATACCGATTGGATTCCGGACATCTGTGTATGGATACGGCCTCCCATTTTGTAGAGAACTGCCTGTGCAATCTTCAGCATGACAAGGGGCTGTGCCATGATGATTACCACGTGGGGATCAAACGGTGTTTTTTCCAGAGGTGCATAGACTGTTGCATAGGTGCTGACTTCTTCGCTGCCGGGGGGGTGCACATGAGGGACGGAATCAATTGTCCGCATACACCCGGCCCACGATGAAAATTTGCCCAGCTTGAAATAGAATTCACCGGATTTCAGAGAAGGCGTCAGTTCAATCAGACCAAGGGCCCATGCACCACCCATGCACTGGTGCTTATCGGGCCGGGCAAAGAGAATATCTCCCTCCGTGCGTGCCATCGAGACCATCTTACAGTGACGGGCAGGCTCGGATATTTCTTCCACTCCAGCCGGTATTCCTGCTTCTGTTTTTGCAAATTTTACCGCAACAGGGGAACCAGAGATACCTGCGTCTTTGAATGCTTCAGCAATCTTCTGATAATCTAGATCTAATTTATTTTCATCTATCATTGTATCACCATCTTTCTGATATGTTCTCACATCAGTCGGGACATACATAAACATTATGCCATTGACAAAAAAAGGAAAAACAAATGGTTATAGTGTCCGAAGCTTCCGGTCCACCTTTCGGAAAAAATTTTCATTGGCATTAATGAAGAGCGCCGGTTCCGGTGATTCTTTTACCGTAATCAGAGATTTATTATGCAATTGTCCCACAAACTTGCCGTCAATAACAAGATTGGCCGGTTTATAGCTATCAAGCTGGACTGAAAGATTTCGTTCACTTGAAATGAGATGCGGGCGGGACGAAAGCATAAACGGTGCCAAAGGAACAAGTAAAAATCCTTTCACCTTCGGATCTACGATTGGACCTCCGGCGCTCATTGCATAAGCAGTTGATCCGGTGGGTGTGCTGAGTATCAGTCCATCCGAACGAAACGTCTCAACATGGATACCATCAACAATCACTGAGAACTGAAGCATCTTTGCCGGACGTTCAGTGACGATGACAGCTTCATTCAATGCGCAATTGTATACTTGTTGGTCGACAACAATCTGAATCCGCATTCGGGATTCTGTCTCAATAGTATCCGGTTTCAGTTGAGAGATAAATGAATACGCCTCATCGGATTCCAGATCCGCAAGAAAACCCACTCTTCCGAAATTAATTCCAACGAGAGGTATCTGCGGTTTCATGGACTGCACGGCATGCAGAACAGAACCATCTCCACCAATAACAACGGCAATATCCGCCTCTGCATCCGTCAGAGGAAATATGCAAGCCGGTTCATTCAGGGTGCTCCCCTCTTCAAACCAGACGGCATGTCCGTCATCAAGAAGTTTCATCCCCAGCTCGCGGGCGTACTCAACTGCACGCATATCATCAGGACGGGGAATAATCTTTATCTTCATCCCGAGACCTCCAGATTATTAATAATTTCATTCTGTAATAATCCGTTTGTCGCAATCAGGGCGCACCCTTCCCGAACATCTTCTGAAAATAGAACCTGATCTCCAAAAGCAGACGTGACCGTTCCGCCTGCTTCTTCACAGATCAGGATGCCTGCTGCCGCATCGGTATATCTGAGTGTTTCACGCATGTCGACAAAGGCATCTATTCTTCCGCATCCGATATAGGCGATCTCAAGGGCTGATGCACCCAGATGGCGCCACCGTCTTGCCGTACCGGCAATCTCTGCGATTTGTTCAAAATGATATCGTTTACCATACAGGCTTACCGTTGCTGCATCCAGCGACCGAATATCGGACACCTGTATGGGTTTTTTGTTCAGGAGGGCACCACCTCCTTTTGTAGCGGTAAATACTTCGTGATGGCCCAGATTACTGATATATGCGGACATTACATTCCCATCCTCCATATACGCTGCAGAGATTGCGAAATACGGTATTCCATGAATGGCATTGTATGTCCCATCAATCGGATCAAGAATAATTACACCATCTGCATCAGAAATTCTGCATCTGCCAGCCTCTTCGCTGATTACTTCACCACATGCTTCCGCACTTTTTAGATACGAAAAAATAATGTCTTCTGCAATCTTGTCAATTGCTTTTGTGGGAGTATTGTCTGCCCCCATTCCAACCGTAATTCCAGCATCCGGTGTATCAACCAGATCTTTCGTTGCATCTGATACTGCAGACGTAATCTCATCGAATAGGGAAAAAAAACTCATATCTGGACCTGCTGTTACGTGCACATTACCAGTGTATTTATTTAACTTTACCGAGATATGTATTGCGAGATTGATCATCATGAGTAAACAGCAGACAGAAATTGGAAAACTGAAAGAAGGCAGGTACGTGGTTGTTGATGATGAACCTTGTAAAATTCTGTCAATTTCGACATCAAAGCCCGGAAAACACGGCGCTGCAAAGTCAAGAATTGATGTTGTCGGCATCTTCGACGGTATGAAGCGTTCAATTGTGCAGCCGGTTTCCGCAAAGACCTATGTACCCATTGTCGAACGCAAAAGTGCACAGGTAATCTCTATTGCAGGCAATACAGTCCAGTTTATGGATGTCAAGGATTATGAAATGTTTGACCTTGATGTTACGGATGCTCAACTTGGAAGTATTGAAGCCGGAGCTGAGATTCCATACATCGCATCACTCGGAAAGCGCAAACTTGACATCTAAGAATGCAATATTTCAACAACAATCTTTTTGCGGATGCTGATACGCCCTATCAGGATGCCCGCTATGTCATCTTTGGAGTACCGTTCGATGGAACAACATCATTCATGGCCGGTACACGCGATGGACCTGACGCAATCCGAAAAGTCAGCTATAATTTCGAACAGTTTCTTCCGGAATTCGGGTACACGCTGAGTGAAGCGGGAATTCATGATCTCGGCAACCTGGAGGTGGCGTCAGTTCCCGAAGACGTAATTTCCGCAGTTGAAGAGATTACCTGCCAGATTCGAAAGGATGGGAAAATCCCCATTGTTCTGGGAGGGGAACACAGCATTACTCTTGGTTCGTACAGGGCATTTTCTTCAGAATGCTTTGTCGTCTGTGATGCCCACCTTGACCTGAGAGAAGAATTCGGAAACACGCCATATAACCATGCCTGCATCACGCGCAGAGTGAATGAAGCAGGGGCAAAAGAGACATTTATTATCGGCGCGCGAAGCGGTACGGAAGAAGAATATGAGTTTGCAAAGAACCTGAACCTCTATTCCGCGGATTGCGTCAGAGAACGGGGGATTACTGACATTCTTGACGAAATTTCCAGAAAGATTGCAGGAAGAAGTGTGTATCTGTCCATTGATGCAGATGCAATTGACTGTTGCCTAACCCCCGGCCTGGGTACACCGGAACCGTTTGGCATTACGCATTTTGATGTGCGGGATGTCATAAGAAGAATCGGACCCCTTGCAGAGGCCTTTGATTATATGGAAGTCTGCCCCATTGATGCCGGACAGACAGCAGCAGTGGCAGCAAAACTGATCCGGGAATTTATTGCAGCCCACCAGATAAAAAACGAAAAATAATCCTAATATCAGGATTCGCTTTTTGGAACCATTATCTTAATGGTATATGATTTCAGCAGTTGTTCATTGATGACGAAATAATAGTTACCTGCACCATATTGCTCAATGACCCAGACTTTGGCATCAGAATCCCTGATAGGACGTGGCGCCTCATCTACCGAACTGAATGCCTGATAATCGGATCTATCCTCTGCATTCCGAATTTGAACTTCAAGATATGAATTGATAGGATTGTCTGTCCAGGGGTTAAAAGTGATATGAACTTCCCAATATCCATACGGGACATTTACCATTTCTGTAACTCCGCTCGCTTCACCCTGAATGACCGCATATGAAGTCATTTCCCGGTTCTGCTGGTATGCTGTAGGTTGCGGACCGATAACAGGCTGTTCGGGTGTTTCAATATTGTATGTTGACGGATCAACATACCCCACTGTTTTGACTTCACCGTCCCACACCGGCGTAGGCGTTGGCGTGGTTGTTTTTGTAATCGCAGGATTTATTTCGGAAAGATCCTCAGGGATAGGAAGAGGCCCACTGTGGTTTACCGACGGCTCGGATGATGAAAGAAACGGAATCGATTCCCCCGTCAGGAGTGGTTTTCCAATAAGGGCAACGATGATGACTATGGCAATCCCCACGCCAAAAACTGCCAGATCCTTCCTGTCCATACAGAAATTATGGACATCGGTGCACTAAAAGGATATGGTATTATGAATCTCATTCCGGTGAGTCTGCGTATCAACCTCTCATTCACTATAGGAATACAGAGGGGCATACCATGACTGATAGGCATATGGGTGTTGCAAATATCAACATGAGATAAATTTAAACCCAAATTATGGGACAAAAAAGAGGAAACATACAAAAGATATATATGTATGACCTGCAAGATATTCATTGTAATTCATCAAACTGATGAACTTTGAAAGGAGGCAAAAAATGCTGAAAATTATGAACCGTGATGAAGGGTTCACCGGTCTTGAGGCTGCAATTGTGCTCATTGCATTTGTGGTCGTTGCCGCTGTGTTCTCATACGTGGTCTTGGGTGCAGGTTTCTTCACCACACAGAAATCTCAGGAAGTTGTTTATACCAGTGTTGAGATGGCATCATCCAACCTGGAAGTGATTGGTGATGTGTATGGTCTGGCTGCAGATACAGCAACTGGTGTGGACACCATCCGCTTTACTGTCGGCCTGTCTGCTGGTGGATCACCCGTTGATTTCTCAACCGTACAGATGGTATTTGCAACCGAAGATACTGTTGAGATTCTGAATGCAACTTCAGGACACACGGATGCACTTTCTGGTACTGATAAGGAATGGAACATTACCGATGGCGTTACTGGGACAGATTTACTGCTTGAAGACCAGGATAAGTTCACAATTCTTGCACACCCAACCGATGAACTGACTGAAAACGAGGAATTCAACCTTGAGATTCGTCCGTCTGTAGGTGCAGCGTTTGGTCTGAAGAGGACCATCCCTGCAAAGATTAACTCAGTAAATCTTCTCTACTAATCTTTTTTTCTTGTTTTGTAAAATTTCGTACTCAAAAATTCTGTAACATTTATGCAAAGACAAACATACATGGGGAGTATGCTTGAAGCAAGTTATCGTTAAAGAAGAAGGATTTACCGGCCTTGAGGCGGCAATTGTCTTAATCGCATTTGTTGTGGTTGCTGCAGCATTCTCATACGTGGTGCTGGGCGCCGGGTTTTATACCACACAGAAATCCCAGGAAGTTGTCTATACCAGTGTTGAGATGGCATCATCCAACCTGGAAGTCATTGGCGATGTGTATGGTCTCGCTGCAACTCCCGCAAGTGGTGTTGACACCATCCGCTTTACTGTCGGCCTGTCTGCTGGTGGATCACCCGTTGATTTCTCAACCGTCCAGATAGTATTTGCAACCAGCGATACTGTTAAAATTCTGGATAACGAAACCGATTTGACAGCAGCTGTAGCAACAGGAAACTGGAATATTTCTAATGGTGCTACAACCAGTGATTACTTACTAGAAGGTCAGGACAAATTTACCATTCTTGCCATGCCAGACAGTACACTCAGTGCAAACGAGGAATTCAATCTTGAGATCCGTCCGTCTGTAGGTGCATCGTTCGGTCTGAAAAGAACCATTCCCGCAAAGGTAAATTCGGTAAATCTACTCTATTAAACATTTTTTTCTCAGATAATCGAAAGGGAATCAAAACGCAGCAGTTCTCCTGTGGTTCCTGGAAACAACTCTTAAAACGAGATAGATGCATTTGTTTCCCATTGTAAAAGGGAAGTACTAATCCACCGAATATGACAATTTCTGTCCGGCCCATGTTTCCGGAGCAATTGTCCTGGAAACAGGTAACAGGGGCATCTCACACAAAAATCGCCACACGGGATATTTAAACCGATTTTGAAATGACCCATCCGGCATAAAAGTCAACAGGGATAGCTATAGGCCTGATTTCAGATGATGGAAATGTCATGAAAAACGATACATTCCACGGAATCTCTCCACAGATGATTCACCCGCTGATTCCAATATCACATAGATGAGATGAACGGGCGCATCACCGGTGGAAGTATATAATGAGAGAAAAGCCAAGACAACAACAGCATGAACCCCCTCAGCAGGATGAAATACCACAGATGAGACATCAGGTGCCAGCCTTCTAAAAGCAGATGAAATGCACCATTCCCGCAAACACCAAACCAGTTGTTGAAAAGCGACAAAATAGAACCAGAAAATTCACGCGTCAACGGGTGCATCAGTCAGCCGAAAAAACCCACACCACCAAAAATGAACCACCAACCCACTCCCATATAAATATTTCCCATGTTTTCAGAAATTTCAGGACAATATTATATCCAATAAATGAAAACAGAAACTGCCGTAACCGGGGAATATTCACGAGAAAGATACCACAATACCACGGCATCGGATTTATCCTCCCGAGTGTATATTATAAAAGTATTTATACTATCCTTTTTAAAATAACTAGTGTTATGGCAATAAATCAATCGCAGGTGGACCACATAATCAATTCGGCCTCTGCTGACGATCCGGAGGTAAAACTGCAGAACCTTCAGGACGAGGTTGATCTTCTTAAAAAATCCATAAAAAAACTGCTCATTGATATCAGGGAACGGATGAACGAACTGGAAAATCCATTCATTGTTGCGTCCATGCAGCAGGAACTGCCTAGAAGCGTTTCTTCTCCTGAAGTACCAACAGATGATTTGCAGGAAGAGGTTCAGATCCCTGAACAAACCACAATGCAGCCATCTCCTGCCGAAGAATCGGGAACCCAGTCTGTTCATGAACCCCTGAATACCGGATCATTGCAGCAGCCAGCCAGTCTGGTTTCAGAAAGATCACCATCTCCGGAGTTTTCACAATTATCAAAGGACGAATCCCTCCTTCTTTCCCTGCATCAGAAAATGGAAGAATTATCTCCGGCAGAAAAAAATGCTGCGCCAGAGAAGGTCCGCCTCCAGAAACTCCATCGCCTGTTTGAATGGACCAATAAGATGGTCAAAAAATATGGACATGACAGACTTGAAATAATGATTGAATCGTATCGTACCATGGGATACATCTCTGAAGATTCATATCAGCAGGTAAACGACATTGCCCGTCTTATGCCGGAAAGTCTGGGAGAGTCCCATGAAATTAGTTCAGATGAATTTGTGTCCGAACTATACGTCCTCAACAGAATTCTTTCTCCAAGGGATTCTTCACTTGACCGTGATATGATTGAAGTTCTGATGGATATGAGAGCAGGACAGGTATCACCGGAAGAAACACCCGGAAAAACAAAAAATAAAATGGCAAAAGATGAATGGATTGACATGCTTGACAGGATATAATAAATGTCAAGTGAAACATTCACAACAGCAATATTTCTCATTACGGCAATTGTAGCCGCTGCGATATTGGTGAATGCATTTTTTCCTGTAATCTACTCGGCAACCAGTACATTTACCGAATCATCACAAAGCACAGATGAACGATTGCGAACAGATGTGAAAATTGTAAATGCATATGCAGAATCCGATGGTGATGCAAAAATCTGGATCAAAAATATCGGATCATTGCGAATTGCAGATTCCGACATATCTTCTTCTGATGTATATTTCGGAATTCCTGGAGGCTTTGATTATATGGTTTATACCACAGGAACAACCCCTTCAAGCGGTCAATGGACATTTTCCATACGAGAAGATGCCGGCACACCAAATGAATATTGGGATTCCGGTGAAACTGTTGAAATAACACTGACCGGAAACTCTTCTGCATTATCAACCGGGGAGTATACCTATTTCCAGTTTGTACTACCCAACGGAGTGTCTGTCTCAACCCAGTACACAGTATCATAGGAAGGAGATATGGGAAGTGCAAGCCTTATTGCAACTGCGATCGCTCTGGTGCTTTTGATAGTAACTGCATATGTTGTAGTTGGAGGAATACTTGCTACCTCAGATATCGTAACCATGTCACAGTCTGAGAGGTTCAGTCTTCAGGAATCCAGACTCCATACCTCTATTGATATTTTTGACATCACCGTCTTAAATGAAACGCATACCCTCACGATGATTGTTAATAATAGTGGGAATGAGAAGATCTCGCAGTTTAAGTACATGGATATATATATGATCTATCCAGGGGCAGAACCAATACTTGCACCGTACACGGAGACACCCAGTACAGAAAACACCTGGTCTGTATC
The DNA here is from genome assembly GCF_026684035.1 of Methanogenium organophilum. NCBI lineage: Archaea > Methanobacteriati > Methanobacteriota > Methanomicrobia > Methanomicrobiales > Methanomicrobiaceae > Methanogenium > Methanogenium organophilum. The sequence goes on along the minus strand of NZ_CP113361.1, from coordinate 2,369,437 downwards.
CAGTATTTCGCCTGATATTGTCCATCCAAATGAGCTTGATCCCGGAGAATCGGCGACAATAACCGTAACATACACCACAGGAATCATTCCGTTATGGATAAAAATTGCCACTCCAAACGGAGTATATGATTCAGCATATATAAACAGCTGACCGAAACAGGGGATTATCGATGAGTAATAGCAATGGATTGGGAGATTTGTTGGGAGGAGATGACAGGAGAATTCTTTCAACAGGATATCCTGATATTGACAAGAAACTTGCGGACGGTCTTCCGCTGGAGTCTCTCACCCTCATTGAAGGAGAAAATGATACCGGTAAAAGTGTCATCACCCAACAGATCATCTGGGGTGGCCTGAAAGCAGGTATGGATGTGGATATCTATACATCGGAAAATACTGCAAAGAGTTTTCTCAGTCAGATGGATTCGATGAGTCTTGATATCTCTGATTACTTTGCATGGGGACATCTCCGGATTTTTCCCATGCACACCATTGGATTTGAATGGGGTGAAGATGAGATGCACGGAATATTGCGAAGGATCATCACTCACATGCGTGAATCCAAAGCTGATGTTATCATCATTGATTCTCTGACGCTGTTGACAGAATCAACAAATTCTGCAGATTTGCTTGCATTTCTTACTAACTGCAAAACACTGGTTGATACCGAAAAAACAATACTCATCACTCTTCATACATATGCCTTCGAAGAGGACACCCTCGTACGAATTCGTTCAATCTGTGATGCACATCTCATGATGAAACGGGCACTTGTCGGTCAAAAATATGTTATGATAATGGAAGTTGTCAAAATCCGTGGGGCGCGAAAAACTACCGGAAATATTGTTTCATTTGAAGTGCACCCGGGTTTTGGTATGAAGATCATACCAATTTCAATGGCACGGGTGTGAGTTATGGGGGCATTAAGCGCTTCGATCAATCTTCCGTTCACACCGGAGGAAGTTGATGAATCAATATTATATGATGAGAAATCAATCGAATCCAGCGCATTATACCGAATGCTCCCCGCGAATGCAAAGGAATACGTAAAACAGGCACCGCATCTCCTTGAATATCTCAATATATTTCCGGTAAATACCTTTGGAATTCCACTCTTTTTCTCAGAACTGACTCGTGATGTCAAAGGAATGGAAAACCCGAATATCATTTACCCTGTGAGTGATATGACATTCATCCACATTTTTCCGGATGAAAATGATGTCAGAAACTACTACATTCCCATTGAACCTTCATTTCTTCACAGTGTAACGGAAATATTGCCTCACGTTGAAAAAAAACTGGTAGACTTCATCGACAGTTTTGAAGAAGACCCGGTTACTGATGATGAACGAACAGAGGTTCTTCGCCGTGTGATGCGGGAAATTACACACACCCTAACCCCCGATGAGGATATTTCTGCACTCACTACAGGAGATAAACAACAAACGGGATTAAAAGGGAGAATCATTGAATTTCTGAATACTGATTTTACTGAAAAGAAAGAGCAGAAAAAATCCAAACTTCCAGAAATTCCAACAACCCCGGAAGGAAAACTGATTCTCACACAAATGGAATACAATTCCGTTGAATATCTTCTGATTCGTGATAAAATTCACATGGGAATTCTGGAACCATTCTTAAATGATCCATATATTGAGGATATTACCTGTGACGGTGTGGGCCCAATATTTATTGAACATAAAATATTTAAAGGTCTGAAATCTGCAGTAGAATTCAGGCAATCCAATGAAATTGATGATTTTGTTATCCGCATGGCAGAACGTATCAAACGGCCGCTTACCTATCGTGATCCAATTGTTGATGCAACCCTTCCCGATGGGTCAAGGATCAACATCGTTTACGGAACTGAGATCAGTAAACATGGTTCAAACTTTACGATACGTAAATTCAGTGAAGAACCGGCAAGTATCCTCCAGTTGATCGAATGGAATACAACAGACTACATGGTTGCTGCCTATTTATGGATCTGTTTGGAATATGGCATGTCCCTCTTTGTCAGCGGTGAAACTGCATCGGGAAAAACAACGAGCCTGAATGCAATAACTACCTTTCTGGCACCGGAAAATAAGATTGTAACCATAGAAGATACACCAGAACTGACCGTACCTCACAAAAACTGGACACGGCAGGTCTCAAAAGGAAAAGGAAGCGGGGAAGGAGAGAGTGGTTCGGTTACCATGTTTGATCTCCTGCGGGCAGCACTGCGACAACGGCCAAACCAGATTCTTGTTGGTGAGATCAGAGGTTCAGAGGGATCAGTTGCATTTGGTGCTATGCAGACAGGTCACCCGGTCATGAGTACATTCCACGCAGCGTCTGTTGAAAAACTCATCCAGCGTCTCTGTAGTGACCCGATAAATATCCCTATCAGTCATGTAGATAACCTGAATATCGTGATCATTCAGAGTGCGGTACGCAGACCAAATGGTGACATGGTGCGTAGAATGCTTTCTGTGAATGAACTGGTAGGCTACGACCCTGAAACCGGCGGTTTTTCTTTTGTTGCAATGTTTGTCTGGAATCCGGTAACGGATACATTTGATTTTCCCGGAAAAGGAAGCAGTTTTCTTCTGGAAAATAAAATCGCAACGCTTCTTGGAATGCCCGATGACAAGAGAGCGGATATTTATCAGGAAGTTGAGAAACGGGCCCGAATCCTGGAACGGCTGCACAAAGCAGGATATACAGGATTCTGGGATCTGTATCATATGATTACAAAGATCAAAAAACAGGGCCTTCTTAAAATTGAGATCTGAGACATGTTTGAATCATTCACTGAAAATATCCGTGAAAAATCAGGAGGGAAGATGCCCTTTGAAGATTCCGGAAAAAAAATCCAGGCGTTTTTTTCCCAGATCTCAGAAAATAAACGAATGGGTTCAGACCTCCTTTTTATGGTTACATACATGGCTTCAATTCTCAGTGCTGATATATCCCGGCCTGAAATTTTTGCATACACCGCGTCACGAAAAGAATACATCACAACGAAATACATCTTAAAAGTTGAGACATTCGTTAAACGGTGGAATTATAATTATGCAAAAGCCCTCGAAATGGTAGCTGATAGAACTAAAAATCCCATGCTTTCCAGTATGTTCACACGATATGGAAATTCAATTGCGTCAGGAGTGCCTGATAATGAATTCATCTTACTGGAATTATCCACGATAAGAAGTGTTTACCGAAACCATTTCGAACAGGGTATAGAGATGGTGAAAAAGTGGGGAGATGCATACATCGCCCTGATGCTTTCTGCAACAATTGTCAGCATCATCATCATGGTCTCTGTTGCCATTTATGCACCTGATGATCTGGAAACAACACTGAATACCTCATATCTCCTGACAATTGGCATTTCCGTATTTGGCATAGGAACAATGTACCGTGCAATTCCCGGTGATCAGAAATGCCACGAACTTCCGGGCAAAGGAAGTTATGAACAGAAAATGATACGTAAAATGGAACGTTTCATTATTCCTATTGTAATCATTACGACGATCATTCTCTTAATCGGGGGATTTAATGCAGGCCTTATTTATCTGTTAATTGGAATTCTCCTTGCCCCTCTCGGAATATTTGGAATCATTGATGATACAAATATTATCCATCGGGATGCAGACTTTTCTGTATTTATCAGAAGTCTTGGGACGATAATGGGTGGAAAAGGTCTTACGGTTACCTATGCTCTGGCTGAAATCGATGCAAAAACTTTGAAGGTTCTCTCTGAATTTATTCAGTCCGTTTATTCAAAGATGAATCTGGGTTTGGACGAAAATATGGTATGGGAACGGTTCATTGAAGAATCAGGAAGTAATCTCATATCAAAATATCTGAATATTTTTCGCGACTCAATAAAACTTGGTGGGAACCCATCAGAAGTTGCACGAATTGTCAGCTCTTCCATGCTCGAACAGACATTATTGCGTGAAAAACGGGATATGCTCTCTACAGGATTTATTGTTCTTCTTATTCCCATGCATGTGGCAATGATTGCGATATTTATGTTCCTCTATCAAATATTAGTCTCAATGTCACATGCAGTAACTGCTGTTATGGCTTCATTTGATCAGACAAGCGCTGCAATGAGCGATTCAGTTACTTCCGTCGGAGGATCAATGTCAGGTATGGTTAATATCTTTGTCAATTTTCCGGAAGATAAAATGGGGACATATATAGCAATTGTTGTGTTAATAATAACTATCGCTAATATCATTGCCGGAAAAATTGTTAAAGGCGGCTCAAATTACCTTTATTACGCATTTGGAAGTATATTATTCAGTCTTACCGGTGTAATTTATATCGTAACTCCGTTTATTGTTGATATGCTGTTCCAGATTCCGGTATTTGGAGGAGGATAATGAACGAAATTGCACGTCGTATTGTAATGATGATTGGAATTGTTGCGGTAGGAACAATTTTGATCTTCCTGAATGCATCAATTCCCATTACATTAGTTGCAACACTCGGCTTTGGCGTCATCATGGCAATTGGATTGGGACTGTTAAAATCAGAAGACCTTAAACAAATTCCGGGATTACGGGGAAAAAACCCCAATAAACCGGATAACACAAAGGAAATAAAAATCAATCCATCCCAAAAAGATCCGGATCAAAAAGAAAAGAAATCTCTCGGGTTCAAAAAGGTCTTCTCACGGTCGAAAAAGGACTCCGATAAGAAAGAAGCTCAGCCAACGCTACATAAAAAAGAAGGGGGAAACAGATTATCAGCCGGTCTAAGTGCAACCCTTGCTTCTTTCCAGTCAACAATACACAAGGCACGTGATAATAAGCATGCCGAAAAAATAGACACCCTTCTTAATTCAGCAATCAAAGAACCGGTTGTCTCTTCCGATAATCTGTCTGACAGTGATCCTGACGCACCATCATCAGATGATCCTTCAGATTTATCAGATGAATTTGATTTCTTTGATGACGAAGACTTTGAAAGCCTGGATTCTCTTGAAATAGACGGAGAAGACATATCCCTCGATTTAAATGCTGATATTCCCGATGAATCCAAAATATCGCAAGATTCTGATTCTGACACACTTAACATCGATGACGAAATTCATTCAATTCTGTTAGCTGAAAATGCACTTGATGCTGAAGAAGATTTATTGTCAGAGTCCCTTCTGAAAAATACAGAAATTGAGGATATATCTACAGAAGAAGAGGAATTTGACTCGGATATATTTTTTGTGCAGGGTATAGAAGATGGACTTGATGAGGAACCATTTATTCATATTCGCGAAACTTCCCCGGAAAATCAAAATACTGTTACCCTGAATGAAACACTCGAAGAACTCACCAATATTCCGGAATTTGAAAAAATCGATATAAGCGATGACGAATTTTCAGATTTTCATTCAATTAATCTTGAAGAACTTGACACTGATGATTTATCCATCGAAACGGATGATATTATCATTGAAGAAGAGGAAGAAATTGGTGAGGCAGAGGTTCTTCCGGACGATTTCATCACATCATCTGGTGGAATGAGCAACCAGAATGAAGATTTTCTTACAGCGGAAAACAATAATTCCCTGCTTGGAAATTCCGGATCCGAATCGTCTCAAATAAATGAAACCATATCCTTTTCGGGAAAAAATGAATATGACGATATCCTGAGTGTTCTTAAATCAGATATTAAAAAGACAAAGAAAGGGCCTGATCCAAGTCTTATCCGCGAAATGAAGGACGTACATGTTGAAGCAAAAGATCTGGCTGATGAGCTTGAAACCGTTCTTAGTGTAATGGGAGGAAAAATTCGCCAACAAAATGGGAAAAATACCAGGAGAGGAAAATGAAAACAATACCAGTCAAATTCGAAGCAGAAGGCAAATGGATCCCATCAAAAATCGGAATCGACGAAACCTCCATCCATATACCCGAACCAATAGACGCACAGATTCCGATCAAATCAATTGATGACGTCCAGCAAAAAAAGAATGTTCTCATCATTTCTGTTGGAGAAACCACATATAGATTAGCTACAGTACCCAAGGCACTCACGGTGTTAAAACGGGTAATACTTATGGGGTGCTCAGGATATCGACTCATGGCATATTTTAGGTCTCCTGCCATCAGGGGCGGGGTGATGGTGAAAAATTCGCAATGGGAAAAGGGAGCGATAAATGTACTCAAAACCGGAATATGGTTCGTTAGCCAAAATAATCAGATATGTGTTCCCATAGAAGATGTTTCAGCAATTGAACAGACAAAAAGAGATGTACAGGGAATGGATAAAGAGGTTGTAAAGATTGATCATGTGGAAACCGGTGAAGTCTCGACAAGTTTTGTTCTCTGTCCTCCGACAACTCTGCAGATTCTCTACAATTATCTTACTGATGCCACCAAAGACAGTTCGCTGGAGGGGGAACTCGATCCGCTTTCGGGCCAGGTAGCGATGCTGGTATATAGCGGAATGGATACCCATTCAATCGAGGGAATGCTGGAAAAAACTCAGAAAGATATTGATGGGATCTATGACAAGATGCTGGAACTTGGATTGATTGAAGTTGTCCAGACACGTCGCGAAGTAAAACTGACCACAAAGGGTGTTCGGTTCGTAACTGAGGCGGTGAAACCACCATCCCCATAACCATATTTAAAATATAATATTACACATGGCATAAATTTATATTACAGATATTCTTCCAAAATATCCATTTACGAATATTTATTACATATGTGGCACAAGGATTATTGATTACATATGGGAAGGATTCTGGTCGTTGATGATACCCTCTTTATGAGAACGCTTCTGAAAAATATCCTGTTCTCCGGTAACCACGATATTGTAGGTGAAGCGGAAGACGGAGAGGATGCAGTTCAAAAATTTAAATCACTCCAGCCCGATCTCATTACAATGGATATTGTAATGCCAAAGAAAAACGGAATTGAAGCATTAAAAGAAATAATGTCGATAAACCCTGGGGCAAAAGTGATTATGTGTACTGCTGTCGGACAGGAACAGATGGTAAAACTTGCTATTAAAACGGGTGCCAAAGGATATATTGTAAAACCATTCCAGGCACCAAAAGTGTTGGAAGAGATAAACAACGTACTCAAATCATAAAACGTCAATATGCTCAGGGTTCTTATTGTCGATGATTCAGTGTTTATCCGGACTGTTTTATCAGACTTACTCAACCGTGATCCGGAAATAGAAGTGATTGGGACGGCATGCAATGGTGTCGAGGCACTTCCAATGATCGAAGAGCTTAAGCCGGACATATTAACACTGGACATGCAGATGCCCCAGATGGACGGGATCGAAACGCTGAAGCAGATCAGTCATCAGTCATACAGACCAAAAATCCTGGTATTAAGCACCCTCACTTCACGGGATGCTGATCTGACATACACTGCTTTACGCCTGGGCGCTGATGATTTCATGCTGAAACCACGCAATATTTCAAAAGTGCGGGGCATTGAAAACGAATTGACAACAAAGCTGAAACAGATCATCAGTATTTCAGAACCACAGAAATGCACACCAAAATCCGATATTCCCGCAGAAAATCTTATTGTCATTGGTTCATCAGCAGGAGGACCTTCAATGCTGGACCAGATTTTGTCTAATCTGAAGGGAGACCAAAATGCTGCATTTATTATTACACAACATATGCCGGAAGGTTTCACTGCAGCACTTGCAGAGCGGCTCAACAGAATATGTCCGATGCCGGTGAAAGAAACTGAAAGCGGTGACATTCTTAACAATGGTAATGTCTATCTTTCAAAAGGGGGCTACCATACGGTAATCTCCCGCCATATCGATGAATACGGCCACCAAGGTGGACAAATCACGCTTACAAAATCTGCTCCGGTTCACGCTGTCCGTCCGGCAGTCGACATTACCTTTTCATCAGCTGCCAAAGTATTTGGAAAAAACTGTCTGTCCGTTATTCTTAGCGGGATGGGAAATGATGCAGGAGAAGGAGCTCTTGCCATTAAAAAAGCCGGAGGCAGTACCTTTGCTGTCCGGGAAGAAGATTGTCTGGTGTATGGCATGGTCAGATCTGCATTGAAGAGAGATTGTATAGACAAAGTCATCCCGCTCAACAGAATACACCGTGAGATTATGCAATACATCGCAAAGAAGGAATAATTTATGGCTGAAGATGACACGTACCGGAAACTCTTTGTTGCTGAATCAATAGAGAACCACGAGAATATTGTTAATAATCTGCTCGTTCTTGAAAATGGCTCGGATATGGCAGCAATTGACGAAATATTCCGTGCAGCCCACACACTAAAAGGAATGTCGGCATCAATGGGATTTGACGAGATGGAAACACTCTGCCATTCCATGGAAGATGTTTTCCACCTTATTCGAAGTGGTGAACGGAGTGTTAATAATGGCCTCATCGATATCCTCCTCGCATGCACCGATAAAATTGAAGAGATGCTTGATGATGTAGAGTCCGGTGGAGACTGCTCTTCCATAACATCAAGTGAACTGGTAAAACAGCTGAAATCCCTCTCTTCGGATCAAACAGATGTATCGGATGATAAAACGAACCAAAACTCTCAAACCAATACTGAATGCCTTCTACAGCCGCAAAAATACTCACATCAGATTACCCTGACAATTGATGAAACCAGTCAAATGAAAGACATCCGTGCACTTCTTTCTCTTGAAAATCTGAAAGAAATCGGAGAGATAGTGTGCTGCAGTCCATCAGCTGATAAACTGGAATCATCGGATTCAGAATTTGATGGCATTTTGAATATCTACATTCAGACAGATTCAAATGAAGAGGAGATTCAAAATGCAGCAACGGTTCCTGAAATATCAGATATTATCGTGGTTCCGTTCTCATCAGAACCGGAAACAAATGGGCAGATACCTGCAGATCTGACACCAAACCCTGATAATAATTTATTTAAGGTCATAATCACGGTATCGGAAAGCAGTGATCTGGGAGATGTGAGAGCCCTTATCGCATATCAGAATCTGGCTGATATCGGAAACATCATCTCATCAGAACCATCCCTTGAAGATCTGGATAGCGGTGCATTTTCAGGGAGTCTTGTTGTCATCCTCCATTCTGATGCGGGATATAAGGCATTACATGATGCTGCATCCGGTGTTGATATTCAAAATGTACTGGTTGAAGATTTTGTACAGGAAGAGGATTCAAATATTAAAATACATTCAGGAACGCAATCCCAGAATTCACAAGCCGGTTCCGGGAATTCTCCACAGGATAATCCGGAAAAAACCACTAAAAAATCAAAAAAGAAAGAGGTGCAGAATCTCAGGGTGGATATCCACCGCCTTGATCAGATGATGAATTTAGTAGAGGATTTGGTTATTACCGGGGGAAGGCTCCGCCAGATTGCGCACCAATATAATAGCAAAGAGATGGATGAAGCGCTCAATATGGTAAGCCGCTCGGTTTCTGATTTACAGAATCTCATGATGAATATCCGGATGATCCCGCTCAACCAGATATTTAACCGGTTCCCCCGTGTTGTGAGAGATGTTGCAGTACACGACGGAAAAGAGGTTGAATTCATCATGAGCGGGGGGGAAACAGAACTGGACAGAAGTGTTATAGACGGTCTTGGCGATCCCCTGCTCCATCTAATCCGAAATGCTGTAAACCATGGAATCGAAAAGCCTGAAAACCGGATAATGGCAGGAAAAGAACCAAAAGGAACTGTTGTTCTCTCAGCATGGAGAGAAAAGGGAAATGTTCTTATCAGACTGAAAGATGATGGTGCAGGAATTTATGCAGATGCCATTCTTTCAAAGGCCATCGAAAAAGGGTTTGTTTCACCCGAACAATCAAAAGATCTAACCAAGGATGAAATCATTAATTTCCTCTTTCAGCCTGGTTTTTCCACCGCAAATGAAATTACCGATATAAGCGGTAGAGGTGTCGGACTTGATGTGGTGAAAAGTGCCATAGAATCACTGAAAGGAACAATCAGTGTTGAAAGTGCTGAGGGAAAGGGGACAACCTTTACTCTTGTCCTTCCACCTACAATGGCGATTATTGAAGTGATGATGGTCCGGATAAACGGAAAACGCTGTGCAATCCCTATTGCTTCAGTTGTAGAAGTTGCACGAATTGATCGGAATTCAATCAGCCGGATAGGAAAGAGTGAAGCCATTCCATTCAGAGGGGAAGTTCTTCAGATCCACCATCTGAATGAAATGTTTAAAGGAGAAAGTAACGGCGATATTGTTGTTGTTATACAATATCAGGAGACAAAATGCTGCATCCCGGTGGATGTGGTGGAAGGACAGCAGGAAGTTGTTGTCAAACCGTTAAGCAATATAATTGGAACCTGCAAGGGTGTAAGTGGGGTCACGATTCCCGGTGATGGTGATGTGGTGCCCATTCTTGATGTAAATTCAATGATTTAAAGGTGAATATAATGGATATAAATGATCAGCAACTTGATATGCTAAGAGAAATGGGAAATATCGGTGCATCACACGCAGCAACTTCTCTTTCCCAGATGTTAATGAGTGAAATTGAAATGACAGTACCGGAAGCTGTTGTCATCGATATTTCAGATGTTAATGACGTTTTTAGTGAAGAAATTGCAGCTATGGTTGTCTTTGAAATTCAGGGAGAAATTCAGCCTGCGGGTTATATTGTCTATCATGTACCTAAATTATCAGCCATAAGACTTACCAATACAATGCTTGGTTCAACGGATGAAGACCGTGAGTTAAACGAACTTGATGAAAGTGCAATCATCGAAATCGGCAACATCATGATATCCCATTTCCTTGATGCAACAGCAGAACTTCTGGGAGTTGTCATGCTCCCGTCACCTCCAATGATGACTATCAATATGGCTCTTGCCGCCTTTGAAAATATTCTGGCACAGGTGGCAGTTGATATAAATGAAATCATCCTCTTCAAAACTGAACTGAAATCAAACGATAATGACATATCCAGTACAATTATCATGCTTCCTGAAGAAGCAACTCTTCAGGAGATTCTTCGACTCCTCAACAATTTAATTACCCCTGAGATCTAGAGGCGGCACTGCTAAATGGATAAAAAAAATACATCTGGTTCACAAGGGTCAAATGTCGGAATTGGGGATTTTAAAACGGGAAATACACAAATATCATCGATCGGGCTTGGATCATGTGTTGCATTCATTTTGTATGACAGAAAGCAAAAGACCGGTGGACTGGCACATGTGATGCTACCGGAGAGCAACGGCAGAAGTGAACGACCGGCAAAATTTGCTGATACAGCAGTGCCCCATCTGATTCATGAAATGGAGAAAAGTGGATCGTCACGACAAAACCTGTCAGCATATCTGGTGGGCGGAGCAAGTATGTTCCAGCAGTTTAAAGGGAATCTCGATATTGGAAAGCGAAACGTAATTGCACTGAAACACTGTCTTGATGAACACCATATTTATCTGGAATCTGAAGATATCGGAGGAACATCGGGAAGATCTGTGCTATTCTATCCTGAAGACGGAGGAAAAATATGCATCAGAAGAGCAGATGGAAAATGTTACGATCTGTAGCTCTCTGTATCGTCCTTCTCCTGATTATTATTCCGGCATCCGGTGCAATTATAACATTTATACCGGGAAGCGATTCCATATCATCGCTTGATGTGAAAGATATCGCTGAAAGCCATGATGGCATGATTGCCTTTGCAACCGCAAACGGCCTATCCCTGTTTGACTCAGACTGGGCAACAATTCAGGCAAAACCATGGGAATATGATACCGGATTGCAGGATGATTATATTCAGGCCCTGGAATTTGATAATAATAATAATATCTGGCTTGGTTTTGCGGCCGGGCTGCAAATATCCAATGGAACAATTTTTTCCCGGATCGGCACAAATGAATTTTTTAACACGATGGACATCCATGATATCCTCCGCGATGAGGATACCATCTGGATTGCGAATGGAAACTCCGGTTTAAGTCATTTTACCGGGGGAAGATGGATATGGATGCGTCCGTTTACCGAAAATGGACCCGGTGCCTACTACATTACTTCAATGGCAAAAGATCATGCAACAGGAAATATCATCCTCACAACCCGGTTTCATGGCGTATGGAAAGGGGTATCTGATCAGGAGGGGATCACATTTTCGCCGATTCCCTACAATGATGAAGAATTCGGAACAATAGAAGCGGCCATTGATCATCCGTTTGGAGGTGTGATTCTTTTTAATAAAAACCATATCCTGTACTATTCAGAATCATCCGGTATTTGTTTGAAAGCTGATACAAAAGAACTCGGGTATGGCGTTACCCGCATCAATGATGTTGCACTTACCGAGAACGGGACATATGTTATTGGTACAAATAACGGACTGTATGGACTTTCCAATGATGAAATTACTATCCACATCGCCCGAAATATACATGGCATTACCAGTGACGAAGTGGTAAAGGTATTTCCCGACTCAAAAGGACGGTGGTGGTTTATTACCAAAGGGGAGACAGGATATTACTTCCCGGAACAAACACCAGAAAAAATACCGGTGACAATAGCAGATGATGTCACACCAGATACACCAAAAATATCAGGTTCATCCGTCCCACTTCGGATTCCGGTTTATTACTCCGAATAATCTACGTGTGAACCTTCAGGACTTTTTTTGCATACATGTCGAGTGAATCAATGAAAATCAAACGCGCCCGTTTCGACTCTTCCGTATTTCCGGAAAATATTATCTGTACGAGATACTCTAACGGAATAAGATAGTAGGATAACGACTTGAACCGGCGTGATAATTCCTTAAACTGCATATTTGATTCCTTTTCCTGATCCTTTAACACATAAAAAGCCCAGTCCAGAATCTGGATCAGGTAAACAGGCATTCCTTTTTCCGATGCTATAGAACGATAATGGGTGTATGATGATTTTCCTGTTGCAATGAGAGAAAGTTTCAACCCATAATAAATTGGCTCAAGACTTTCGGGATATTGCTGTATCATCTGTTTTACGATGCCATTTGCTCCTACGCCATCACCCTGTTCCAGTCGGAAATCAAATGATTCGCGGAGAAAATCAAGATCGTTGAAAAATTTTACTGTTGCAATATTGAGAAGTTCAACACGTTTTGCCTCAAAATTATCGCGTTTTGCCTTTTCCAAACCAATCTGAATGAACCATTTTTCATTTGGGAACCACCAGAGCGACATCTTTATCATAAACCAAAATGCGTTGTCCACGGTTTCATCGCGAGACAGGTCAAGTGGTTTCAGACGGTAGAGAGGGGGACGAACCCGTATCATCTCAAGTAACTGTTCACGGGCTGCAAGTTCTGTTTCCTGTTTATTTCGTGATGATTCTGAATTCTCGGCCCCTATCCGGGATTTTGAAGCAGAATAATAGCAATATGCGATATAAAAACCGATTCTGGCATCATGTTTCCAATAATCAGCAAAATAGGTAATCGCATCCTGGAAATGTCCAGACGAAAGAAGCTGCAACCCGCCAAGAATTCTGAGAGATGCCTTTCCCGAAGAGCGTTTGGAACGAATAGCAGTTTTAATAATCCGTTCAATATACTGCGTCGAATTTCCCTGTTTGCTATTCGTCATCAACCGGTATGCAATACTATCGATAAATTCATCGTATGTTGCATTGTCAATATCAGGAAATCCGTTATCCAGTGCAGATACGATATGAGCAAAAAAAACAGGGAGATTAGCATCTATTTTTTCGGAATTATTCCCAATATACGAATAGAGATCCTGCCGCAGGTTATCTATTTTTTCATACCGGATTGCATCCCCGAGTTTTTCACCCCGTGCCATATCTCACCAATTGGTACAGTATATTATTTTTAAAGGGATAAATCATTACGATTTGGAGACATCTGCATAATAGTATTCACCCTTTGCCCTTTGTTCTCTGTCAAGATAGGATTCCGGTTTGTTTATGCGGGGACGTCCCGATTTATCACGTCTGAATGTAATTTCCAGTTCTTTCAGGAAATGATTCATTCCATCTTTCATATCATAGGGACCATATGCCGAACCCGTAACACCAGGTGTCCCGTCAAATACCAGCATGCGTTCACTGATCATATCAATCAGATAAATATCATGGTCAATAACAATGATACCCGCCTCTTTTCCTTCTGCATGCCGACGCAGGACACGTGCCAGTTTCACTCTTTGTTCAACATCCAGATGTGCACTTGGCTCATCCAGAATATAGAGGTCAGCATCCTGAGAAAGGCACAGGGCAATTGCAACACGCTGCAGTTCACCGCCACTGAGTTGGTCAACAGATGACTGGAGAATTGGATTGAGAGAGAGTGGTTCGATGATTTCGTGCTGATAATATGATGAATCAAAGGTGCGGCATGCCTGTCTCAGGAGAAATTCTACTGACATTGAGGAGTCTCCTTTCACATACTGCGGTTTGTATGCAATTTTGACCTCTTTGTCCATCTCACCGTGATCAGGTTTTTCAACACCGGCAAGAAGTTTTGCAAATGTACTTTTTCCAATACCGTTTGCACCGACAAGTCCCAGCACCTCACCTGCACGGATTTCTCCGGCGGCTATGGTAAGGGAAAAAATATCGCCATACTTCTTCTCCATCTCAGGGAATGCAATGAGCGTTTGACGCACGACATCCCGCATATGCGCCCGTGTCTCAAAGGTGACGGCATAATCCCTGAACCGGACATTTTCCTCCGGTAAAAATCCCTCCAGATACTGATTGATACCAATTCTCACTCCCTTTGGACGTGTGATGATACCAAAGACACTGGGTTTTCCGTAGGCAACGTGCACGGTATCTGCGAGCATATCAAGAATAGCAAGGTCGTGCTCAACAATTACCACAGGATGAGTCTCTGCAAGTTCCCGGATCAGTTTTGCGGCGGTCATTCGCTGATAAATATCGAGGAATGGCGTGATTTCGTCAAGGAAATAAAAATCTGCTTCGCGTGACAGGCAGGCAGCAATAGCAATCCGCTGCAGTTCGCCGCCACTCAGGTTTCCAATCGGACGGTCCAGAATGGATTCCAGGCGAAGTTCACGGATATAATGATCAAGCATCCCCCGTTCATCCGTTGACGTCAGAAGTTCAGACACCGTCCCTTTGAACACTTTTGGTATGTAATCAATGTATTGGGGTTTCAGTGCCGGTTTAACCGATGATTTCGAGACCTGCTGGAGATAGTCATATAATTCGGTTCCTGTGTACTGCTTTAATATTTCATCCCAGTCTGATTCACCCGACGGGTTACCCACATTCGGCACGAGCTGTCCGCAGAGAATCTTCACAGCTGTACTTTTTCCGATACCATTGGCTCCAAGAATTCCCGTTACTTTTCCTTCGACAGGAATAGGCAGTCCATATAACGCAAACCCATTTGTCCCATATCGATGGGTGGGATTGTCAAGTTCTTCCGGCAGGGTGACAATATCAAGCGCCTCAAACGGGCACTTCTTGACACAGATACCACACCCCACACAGAGTTCTTCAGATATAACCGCTTTTCCGTCCTCTCCGATAACAATCGTTTCATCACCGGTTCGGACTCGCGGACAATACAAAATACATTCAGTGCCACATTTTATCGGGTGGCACCGATCACGATGAACAACAGCAATACGCATAGTATATCACAAATTTAGAAGGGGATTGTCAGGAGAATAGTCCAGGAAATGAACCAGAAAGCAAAGGCCATAAAGCTCTGGTAGAACCAGTCTTTTCCTCCCAGCCCGGATACATCAATCTTCATGAGCATGAATATATGTTTCTGGAATACCATTGCACCAAGGAGAAGAAGAAACCCGATTACACCCTGAGTCTCATTCTGGATTAAGAGATATGAGAGAACACCTGCAACAATTCCCATAATGCTCGCAATACCGGTACGGTAAATCCGTTCATTATGCTCTTTTCTCTTTTGATCTCCGGACTTGACAATTATTGCCTCAGTTCCGTTGGATACGTTTTCTTCAGTCATCCTGACACCAGTCATTATAATTTTGTCGTAGAACAATATGTAATTTGGTATAAATGGCGAATTTAAAGGGAATGAGTGGGCTTGATATTCATGCAATGGTATCTGAAGCCCGGGGGTCCCTTCCTTTGTGGATAGGGAAAACCTACCAATATGATACAGGGCTGTTTGGAATTCGTCTTAATGGCAAAGAGAAGCAGAAGTTTTCGCTGATAATTGAAATTGGAAAACGGATGCATTTTACATTTTCTCTCCCTGCAGCGACGCCAAATCCATCAGGATATTCTATGTTCCTCCGGAAATATTGCATCGGCGGAAGGATTCTGGGAATATCACAGCCAGGCATTGAACGGGTTATTGATATTGAGATCGGAAAAAGCGATAACCGGTTTCACCTGATTGTTGAACTCTTTGACGAAGGCAATATCATCCTCACAGACGGGGAATATACGATCATTCAGCCTCTCCGGAAACACCGGTTTAAAGATCGGGAAGTTACTGCCGGTGCTGTGTACACGCTTGCATCACATTCCGCACCCTCGTCTGTTGAAGAAGTTGCGTCAATACTTCATGAATCAGACGCTGACACGGTCAGAACGCTTGCTACGCGGATGCTCCTCGGTGGCAAATTTGCAGAGGAAGTGTGCAGTATGGCTGGTGTCAGCAAATCCGAACCGGCTGTTACCGCTCCCGCCGCCCAACTGTTTGCGGCGTATTCACAGGTGCTGAAAAAAACAGAAGAAGAACGCAGTCCCTGTATTACCTCATCAGGGTGCTGGCCTTTCCTCCTTGGAAATGAAACCGCGGATCAGACATTCACGTCATTTCATGAGGCCCTTGACCAGTATTATCCCCGCGGTAAGGAGCTGACCACCCCACCGAAACCCAAACTTACCCGGGAAGAGAACATCCGAAAACGACAACTGGACGCTATTGCATCCTTCGAAAAGAAAATCGAGAGGTATGAAGCAATTGTCGAGACGCTCTACACGCATTATACGTTCATTGATGATGTCCTTGCAGCGCTCAGAAAGGCACGTAGCACTTCATCCTGGCAGGAGATAGAAAAAATACTCAGAACAAGTGACAGCCCGTCAGCTGCTGCAATAAAGGCGATTTACCCTGCGGAGAGTGCCATTGACCTTGATATTGAGGGAAAGGTAGTCAAACTTTTTGTAGAAGACAGCATTGAAGTCAACGCGAATCGCTATTACGAAATGGCAAAAAAATTCAAAAAGAAACGAAAAGGCGCATTTGCCGCAATGGAGCGCATGCAGATTGTTCCAAAAAAGCAGAAGATCACCATCCCGGCAAGAAAGAAGAAATGGTATCACCGCTTCCGCTGGTGCTACACCTCTGACGGCGTTCTGATGGTTGGCGGAAAGGACGCCGGTACCAATGAAGAGATTGTGAAGAAATATCTTCAGGGAGGTGACACTTTTGTCCATGCAGATGTGCACGGCGGCAGTGTCATCATTGTAAAGGGAGCAACGAAGAAAACAGATGAAGTTGCCCAGTTTGCCGCATCCTATTCCAATGCCTGGAAGAGCGGCCATATGACGGCAGACGTCTATGCCGCAGCCCCAAATCAGGTAAGCAAGACCCCGGAAACCGGAGAATATGTCGCACGGGGTTCTTTTGTGATAAGAGGAGAACGGACATATTTCCACAACGTACCCCTGGGGGTTGCAATCGGTCTGCAGACAACTCCGGAGATGGGCGTGATCGGAGGTCCGATTGACGCGGTGAAAAGCAGGGCAGAACATTATGTTATCCTTCGCCCGGGACAGTATGAGCCAAACGATGCGGCCAAAAAAATACTCAGAATCCTCCGGGAAAAATACGGAGAGGGATGGAAATCAGTGAAAAACATCCTGAATTCAGAAAGTGTTGCCGCATTTGTTCCACCAGGCGGATCTGACATTACAGAAGAGTTATGAAAGCAGAATATGATACCCTGAAACATTCAGAGGGTGAAATACGGCTGTTTCCGGAAACAGTTGATGATCTCTGGCACATAAACCACCTCATCAGAACGGGCGATCTCATCTTTGCCGATACCTTCAGGAGCATGGATTCCCAGACAGATAAAACCCGGCCGGAAAAGGCCGAGAAAAAGCCAGTGAGACTGGGAATTCGTGTGGAGAAGACTGAATTCCACCCGGACACCGCCAGACTGAGAATATCCGGTGTTATCGAACACGGGCCGGATACCGGGTTTTATCATACCATCAATCTCGAAACAGCCCGGGAAATTTCTGTAATAAAACGATGGACATCTGTTGAACTCGAGAGAATAGAACGGGCAGTCACGGTCTCGGCAACAGGGATTGCGCATATTATTGCCATTGAAGAAGGTGAAGCCCAGATATACCGTATCCGCCAGTATGGACCGGAGCATGTTTTGACAATCACGTCAGGAGGCGGAAAGCGTGAAGGTGTGGATACCAAACACTATTTTTTTGAAGAAATCTATCATTCACTCTCTGCGGTCACCGGATCTGTTGTCGTCGCAGGGCCCGGTTTTGTAAAAGACGATTTTCTGCTTTATGTACGCAGAACAGACTCAGACATGGCAGATCGCATGCTCGCAGCTGAAACACGCAGGACGGGACGCGGCGCTGTGCAGGAAGTAATCGGGCAGGGCATTCTGGAACGGATAACTCAGGACCTCCAGTTGGGACGGGAGGTCACGCTTATTGAAGAACTGCTCAGGAGAATGGGAGGTTCCGGCCCTGCGGCATATGGATACGATGAAGTGGCAGCAGCAGTTCAGTATGGTGCTGTGTCAGATATTCTTGTCATCGACACCATAGTATGTGAAGAAAATATAAACAGCCTTCTTGAATCGGCTGATACGATGCGTGCAAAAATAACCGTATTCTCCTCAGAATTTGAACCGGGAAAACAACTTGCAGCGATTGGGGGAATTGCCGCAATTCTGCGTTTCCCCATACAATAAAAAAATTATTCTTCAGATGACTCTTCAGCTGCTGAAGGTTCATCTGCTTCTTCAATTTCTTCAGGTTCTTCAATTTCTTCAACGTCTTCAGGCATAGCAGGACGCTTGTATGATTCTTTCAGGATAACTTCATCGATACCACTGATGAACTCAAAGACCTGGTGGATAAGAATGCCGCGTGCCATTCCCCACCGCTTGTCATAATTGATGCCGGGAGGAAGAAGAATGGTGAGCACGCCGTCGGTAATTTCGAGATCCATATCTTTCCCGCTATAGAGATTGATAAGCCCCTTCACCTGCTCTGCAGGGTCCTCAACAACAGCTTCAATCTCGTATTCGTAGGTAAGAGTCTTGCCTGCAAGTACGTGGTTGAAATCAACAACAGCCCGTTTCCCGACGACATTTACAATGACACCTTCCTGACCCTCAGACGATATTCTCATACCTACCTGAGGTTTTTCAGCAAAGTTTTTCACCGGAGCAGACTTCACTAATGATTCATCATGAGGTCCGTATGCTTTTTCGGGAGGAATTTCAACGGTTCCCTTCTCGCCAACCTCTTTGCCGATTAATGCCTCATCGAGTCCGGGAATGATGTGCATTCCGCCAAGGCGTACAACAATTGGCTCATATGCTTTCTGTTCATTGAAAATACCTGCATCTTTAGCTTTGTCCTCTTCAGTGGTGTCAAATACTTCACCATCTGATAAGCCGGTAAATCTCAGTTTAATAAAACTTCCTTCATTAACTGCCATTCCTTTCACCTGTCTATATTTATACGGCGTGCCTACTTAAAATAATGAGCTCTGTAATCGAAGTAGAGACCAAAATTGCGGTACCAAATATCCCGGAAATAGCAGAACGCCTGCGCTCCCTGGGTGCATCGTATCTGGGCGGTTCATTCCAGCGCGACACGTATCTGAATGCCCCTCATTGTGATTATGCCGAGACTGACGAGGCGCTCCGTGTTCGTGAAACAAATGCAGGTGTCGAGATCACCTACAAAGGTCCGAAACAGCAGAAGAGCGGGGCAAAGGCACGAACAGAGATTACGGTCTCTGTCGCATCTGCGGAGGATGCCATTCGTCTCCTGACCGCAACCGGGTTCAATGCCAGTGCAATCGTGAAAAAAGAACGTGAGGAATACACATATGGCGGCACAACCATTGCTCTTGATCATGTTGAGGGATTGGGTACCTATGTCGAAATCGAAGTGTTGACCGAGAAAGATGTCTCAGCAGCAAATACAACAATTGAATCCGTGAAAAAAGAACTGAATATTTCCGGGGACCACATCCCGGAGTCCTACCTCGAACTATTGCTTATGAAAGAGTGACAAATTCCACGTCAATCTCTTTTGGGTCATCGCCCAGTGTGATAAGCGCACACTTTCCCTCTGATGCAGGGCCGGGGTTCACAACCTTCGTATCATCGACGGCGACAACGCCGGTATGATCGTGTATGTGCCCGCAACATACCAGATCAAAATTTTTTAGCTGTTCGCGGAAACATTTGCACCCGACATTGGCATTTCCGATATCATCCAGGGTACAGTAGGGAGGTGCATGACTCACGAGAATGTTATGCACATTTGGTCGTGCCCTCTCCATTGCTTTCACAAGCAATTCATCCAGTTCTTCCTCAGAGAGTTCAAACGGGGTATCAAACGGCGTTGGATTCGAACCACCGATACCGGTGAATGTAACCGGCCCGATTTCAAGAGAAGTCCCATGCAGGTTTACCGCATCTGAATGCTCAATTACGTCCAGGATCTGCCGGGCATCACAATTTCCGGGAATCGCAAGACACGGAACATCGATCTGCCGAAACACCTCATTTGCTTCCTGCGGATCCCCACAGTCCGTAATGTCTCCGGCAATGACCACCACATCCGGAGCAAGTTCCATGAAATCGGCAATAATGTCATACCGCCCATGGATATCTGTCAGAAGAAGGATTTTCATCATGGTAACTGGTCTTCATCATCCCTAAAAAACCTTACCTCAGCATCAATCCATGAACCGGTTGCTTTGCCACTTTTCGCCATCCTTCCGAGGTCCCGCTGTACATCCGCGAGGACAGAGCGTGCCGACATGCCGGCGAGGGGCGTCCCCGGAAGCGGAGTGAAATGATGGACATGCACGATGCCATACCGGATGATCTCTTTCATCTGTTTCACCGATTGTCGCTGCTCTTCATCCGATTCGCCGGGAAGTCCCACAATATAATCCACGATTGGGATAATCCCATGCTCACGGCAGAGGTCATATGCCCGCATTACATCCTCGGCACTGTGTCCACGCCGGAGCATCTGTAACACACGATTGCTGCCGGATTGCGCTCCAAAATGCACTTTCCGGTTTGCACAATAGCGTTCAATCAAATCCAGCGATTCATGAGAGACACATTCCGGCCGCACTTCACTGGGAAAGGTTCCAAAATAAATCCGTCTTCCGGTAAGCGCTCGCAACAGTGCTTCAACCTTATCAAGCCGCAGATGGATTCCATCAGATCCGTATGCAAGGGCATTCGGCGTGACAAACCGGACATCACGATATACACGGGAAGCACGCTCAATGTCATCAATCCTGCGGTGACGCATATGCCTGCCAAAAAGTCGCGGCGTCTGGCAGTAGCCACACCCAAACGGACACCCGCGGGTGATCTCTATATAGCCCCGGACTGTTGTAAACGGAGGATATGCAGGGAGAAACACACAGGTATCCGGCATCAGGGCATGATCCTTTGTCGCCACACCTGCCGGAAGGCTACTGCTCCCTTCCTCAATCATCCTGATGAGAGCAGGAAGGGTATATTCTCCTTCACCAATCACCACATAATCTGCATATCTGCTCACTTCTTTCCAGCAGGCAGATGGATGCGGTCCGCCAACAATTGTAATACATTCTGCATTAGAGATTTCTTCTCTGAAATGCGGTTCATTTACAGAATTCAGACTATAACAGGTGATGTCACATTCCGGTGAATCCACCTCATTCAGAGTAATGCCAAAACGTTCACACGCTGCGCTGAGTGCTGCAAATGAATTTTTTGCCCAGGATATGGACCGCCAGTTAACATTCATCGGGTATCTTCCTCAGGGAATGATCTCACATCCGTTAAACTTCGGATGAACGAATTGTTCAGGAGAAATAATATTATCACAGACACACGCCTTTACGCGCGGGAAAGCCTCCAAAACAGCCTGATAAAGTGCATGAACGGTACGGTAAATGTCAGTACAGCCTTCATCCGGCCACAGATCCATAACCTGAGAATACAGGCATCTTCCTCCGCAAAAATCAAAGAGGTCGCAATCCATGCATTTGCCATCAAATACCACTTTTCGCAATGTTTCCGGACTGTCTTTCCTGATGTCACCACAATAATACTCGGTCATACCAACCATACACGGACAGGGAGCAAACCGACCATCCGGTGTAATGGAATAGTTGGCAAATCCTGAACCACACCGGAGAACAGACGGCTGAATCCCGTTGAGTGTGTCCTGCATAGTGTCGATGAACGGATACCATCTCAACACCTCGCCTGTCTCTTCCATATGCGTTACCCATCGGTCCATCAGCCTGAAGAGTCCGGGAATATACGAATTATCTACCCATTCACTGTAGGAATCATGACAGTAGTTTTCCGAGAAATTTGCATCGAGCTGCCAGTGAACAGATGGGAACAGGCCATCGGTTTCAAATGCCAGATGGGTGACATCACGGTAAATATCAGTGTCCTCTGTCACCGTCATTCTGCCAATAAAATCAGCAGGAATATTCATTTGACGGATACGCTCACAATTGTTTATAATTGTCTGATATGTGCCCCGTCCCCGGTTTCTGTCATGGGTTGCCTCGCAGCCGTCTATTGAAACAATCATTGTTTCGAATTGCATCAGAACATCTTCAGGCACCCGGTCCAGCAGGGTACCGTTTGTGTGCATCATAAACCGGCATTCTCCTGATAACACCCCCATTATTGACTGAATGGTCTCTATGGAGAGAAGCGGTTCACCGCCATAAAATATGAGGCATGGATCGGAATCAAGACGGATGAACCTGCACAGTTCCCCATGACTATAGGTAATATCTGACTGAACCTGCCGGGGATTTGAATCCCAGCAGTCAGTATCCATCTCAGGAAATATCCGTCCTTTACAGTATCTGCAATTCAGATTACAGAGATCGTTTAACAAGATATGGTAATACACGCTGATACCCAGGATCACTCATCATTGATTGTTATCGTACCTGAACTGCCATCAATGGATGCGGACATCCCGTCTTTCATATCTTCTATCGGGGTGTCGGGACGATCTACCATTGGTATTTCTGCGAGTATTGCCCCGACAGCGATGATCGGTTCTGCTTCGGTATTGATTATTGCAGAAGGTGCCACATTGTTTCGTCTGAGCGCATAAATGACATACGAACCAACCGTAGAGCCTTTCCCAAATGGGAAGGCAAGAACCGTTCCCGCTATTGACTGCCCTTCCAGAGGGTGACCGGATTCAATCACTATACCAGAATCCGGGTCTACCCCGGACAAAAATGATATCGGTTCACTGCTGACAAGAAGGGCACCGGACCCAATGCCCGCTGAAATGCCGCGTGCCTGAATTGTAATGGACATACCACATAAATGTGGTGAGAACAAAGATAAATATGACATGGATGAGAGCATCATCAACAATACCAATACCGAGAGTAATCTGGCCAGCATGACCGATCAGGAATATGAGGAGGTAATCGACAGTCTGCAGGAAAAAATTGACATTCAGGGGAAAGAAATCTTCAGTCTTAAAAAAGAGACTGAACAGCTGAAAAAGGAAAATAACCAGCTGAAACGGACACCACTCTTCGTAGCATCTATTATTGATATTCTTGATTCCGGAGAGGTCTATCTTCGCCAGCAGGGGAATAATCAGGAATATATTACCGGAAGCACAGACGAGCTGAAGTCGCAACTGAAACCCGGCATGAAAGTTGCGGTAAATAATGCTCTCTCCATTGTGCGCATCGTCGGGAATTCCGTTGATTCACGTGTTCGGGTAATGGAACTGATCGAGTCTCCGGATATTACATTCGAAAAAATCGGCGGACTCAGGGAAGAAATAGAAGAAGTCAGAGAGGCCGTTGAATATCCTCTGACAAAGCCTGAAGTATTCCGGAGAATCGGTGTGGAACCGCCGAAAGGAATTCTCCTCTATGGACCGCCAGGTACCGGAAAAACGTTGATCGCAAAGGCTGTTGCCCACCAGGCAAATGCCACCTTCATCCGGATGTCGGGCAGTGAGCTGGTTCACAAATTCATTGGAGAAGGTGCCCAGATGGTCCGCGATCTCTTTACCATGGCCCGAGAACGGGCACCATCCATTGTTTTCATCGATGAAATTGATGCAATCGGGACCATGCGTCTGCATGACGGAACGTCAGGGAGCGCAGAAGTGCAGCGGACCCTGATGCAGCTCCTCGCGGAGATGGACGGATTCGATAACCGTGGGGACGTGAGAATTATGGGAGCGACAAACCGTGTTGATATGCTTGACCCGGCACTTCTCCGTCCTGGCCGGTTTGACCGAGTACTGATGGTTCCGCTTCCGGACACTGCTGCCCGCCATGAAATTCTGAAGATCCATTCCGCAAAGATGCAGCTCAGGGGAGTTCCCCTTGACAAACTGGCGGCAGAAACAGAGAACACCACGGGTGCTGAACTTGAAGCAATTTGCCGGGAAGCAGGAATGATGGCGGTCAGGCGTGATTCAGATGCAATCACATGGTCTGATTTCGAACAGGCCATGCGGAAGGTCAAAGACAAGACTCAGAGCCAGGACATCATGTTCCTCTAGTCTCATGAAAGTACTCCTTATACAAAAAGAAGGAGTGGACCTTCATTCCACTCTTCTCGCATCCGAGACCAGCAGAGAAGTGCTTCGTTTTTATCACCCGAAAAAAACAGACTGGGGAGTATGTATTGAAGCATCGACTCTGGGAAGTGCATTGTCAGTTGTGTCAGAACTAAAATGGTATATCCAGCGGTATGTTTCCCAGCCGCTCTGTCTTCTTTCAAACGGCATTATCTGTACGCCTGCATACGCAGGAATTATCTATGAACGCGAGGGGTCAGTCCATGACAGCTGGGACCTGGAGATCCTCTATGGCATAAAATATCATACTGTGATGGACAGAATTGTTGTAACCCCTGATTCAGCAATAAACGATATCAGTGAATTTTCATCAGATATGGACAGAACGTTTCGGGCGCGCTGTTTGATAGACGATCTGGAAAAAATGAAATAATCAGGCAAACATTGCACTGTCGTACGGACTGCACTTCGGGTGATGTGCCAGGTCGAGAGTCACTTTGTCAATTGCCTTGATGAAATCAGACTGATACACTTTTGTCCGCTCCGCACGGATTGCAAACATCCCGGCTTCGGTGCATATTGCCCGGAGCTCAGAACCATTCTTGCTATCTGTCAGTTCAGCAACTTCATGAAGATCAACTCCGGCATCAAGAGCCATGTTTGCAGAATGGATCTCAAGAATCGACCGCCGTCCTTCAACATTGGGAAGGGGAATTTCAATAATCCGGTCAAAGCGCCCCGGTCGCAGGAGCGCCTGATCAAGAATATCAATTCTGTTCGTGGCCGCAACGATTTTTACATCGCCACGGTTTTCAAATCCGTCCATATCGGCAAGAAGCTGCATCAGGGTCCGCTGCACCTCACGGTCACCGGAGGTGGTGCTTTCACTGCGCATCGCACCGATTGCATCAATTTCATCAATGAAAATAATAGACGGGACATTCTTTTTTGCCATCTCAAAGAGTTCACGGACGAGACGCGATCCCTCACCAATATACTTCTGAACCAGTTCAGACCCAACCACACGGAGGAAATGGGCCTGGGTTTCATGCGCCACCGCACGGGCGAGAAGGGTCTTTCCGGTCCCGGGAGGCCCATACAGAAGAACCCCTTTCGGAGGGAGAATCCCGACAGAACGAAACAATTCCGGCCGTATCAGGGGCAATTCGACGGCCTCTTTTATCTCACGGATCTGCTCTTCCAGACCACCAATATCATCATACGTCTCTTCGGGCGAATCAACGACTTCCATCCCATAAATCTGACTGTCAAAGGCTTCCTGTAATACCTCAACAACAGTAAGAGACTGCTGATTCATAGTGCATCTGAGACCGGGCTTGATATCTTCCGGCCTGACAAAATTCGAGACCCGCACCATAAATCGCGGACCCGCACTGCTCTGAACGATAACGCGCTGTTCATCGATAATATCAGAAACAGTGCCGATAACAAGGGGGGGGCTTCTGAGTTTTTCCACTTCACTCTTCAGCTTTCTGATTTCACGTTCGTAGCGGATTTTTTGATTTTCAATATTCTTTTTTTCGATATCGAGCTGCCGTACCTGCTCTTTGTATTGCATATTCTTTGATTCAAGTGCTGCAATCCGGTTTAGGAGGTACTGTTTCAGGTCTTCATCCTCAATTTCCGGATTATGTGCAGAGTTCTCCCCCATTTGAAACCTCAATTAGGTATATCTGTTCATATGACTATAAATTTGTTTACGATTTGAAATGTCCGAATGTGAAGTTTGTGGTGCATCAATCCGTGGCGAGCCAATTCTCGTTCAGATTGGCGGTGCTAAGATGTGGGTGTGCCCGAAATGTGCAAAACTTGGTACAGAGATTAAAAAACCGCCTGGTGCACGAGTGCCGGGAGCAAAACCAACAGTTAAATCAAGAAAACCACAGAAGAGCAGACCTCGTGATGTTCTTGATTTAATGGAAGGTGACATTGTGGATGATTTTAATGTTGAAATCCGGGAAGCCAGAATGGCAAAAGGATGGACACAAAAAGATCTCGCACATGAAATTAAGGAGAAAGAAAACCTTATCAAAAAGATCGAGACAGGGTTCATTCCTGAAGACCAGGTGCTAAAGAAGATTGAGAAAGTCCTGGAGATCAAACTGATTGAATCGATTAATGATAACCTGAAATCATCCGGCGCCTCCGCAGTGACAACCACACTGGGAGATGTGATCCGGATAAAAAAGCAGGGGAAATAAACAAATTTATAAGGGTAAAAAAATGGCCACTCCATTCATTCTCATAAATCTGAAAACCTACACCGAGGGATTTGGACATAACGCACAGAAAATTGCACAGAGTGCAGAACGAATAGCGCATGAGAATGATGTCAGAATTGGCCTTGCGCCGGGATATATGGACATCCATCCATTAAATGTCCATTATTCTCTGCCAGTCTTTGCCCAGCACGTAGACGCCGTGTCTCCAGGGGCACATACCGGACATATTGTCGCAGAGGCGGTGAAAGCGGCGGGTGCTACAGGAACTCTGATAAACCATTCAGAACGCAGGCTGACTTTGGCAGATGTTGAATCAGCACATACAATGGCCCGTGCTGCAGGACTTGAGACCGTCATATGTACAAACAATGTGGCCACAAGCGGTGCAGCAGCATTTTTCAGTCCGGATTATATTGCTATCGAACCTCCGGAACTGATCGGAAGCGGGGTATCTGTCTCAAAAGCAGATCCTGAAATTATTGAAAGATCGGTTGAAGCTGTGCGTTCCGTACGTGAAACGGTAAAGGTACTGACAGGTGCCGGAATCAGTACCGGTGAATGTGTGAAGACTGCCCTGGACCTGGGCACTGATGGTGTTCTCCTCGCATCAGGTGTGGTAAAAGCAAAAGATCCGGAAGCTGTTCTTCGCGATCTTGTCTCAAAAATTTAAGACAGTCGTCTGATACAATCATGCTTGGTGATGACACCAACCACTTTTCCTTTATTCATTACCAGGACAGCATGATGACTGCGAAGACTGTGGACAATCGTATCGATATGCTCTGAAGGAGGAACGGTTGGAAACCCTTCTTCCATGATATCTGTTACAGAATTTTTCATTGAACGCTGAATCGTCCCGTTCTCCATCGCACCAATAATTGCAGATTCTGATACACACCCGATAGGGACGCCGTTTTTCACCACAGGAACCTGCGATATACCATACTTTTCCATCACATCCACCGTGTTTTCAATGGTTTCCTCAGGAGAGATACTGATGACAGGGGCGGTCATAATGTCACCTGCAGATGTACGCTGTGTTTCAGATTCATTTAGAATAGTAACGATCCGGCGGAGCGTGCTTGCCCGCGGGTCGACAGTCCCGGCTTCTATCCGTGCAATCATTGACTGTGAAAAACCCGCCCGCGCCGCAACATCTGATTGTGTCAGGCCCGCTTTGATACGTTTTTCCCGAATCTCAGCAGATGTCGGAACATTCATGGTATTATCAATGGTGATAATAATTTAAAATAATATGTTCAGGGAGGATATTGACGCCCGGCATCCCGGACATCCCTTATTCACGATAGAGTCCGATACGCTGAATGAGATAGTCATAGAGGTGTTCTTCCATAGCCTGTTCGTCCATTGGTGACGAACAGACAGCTACACCGTATAGCAGGGCGAGGGCAGTATCCAGCATGTATACATCGCGGATATCCTCTTTTTCTTCCGGAAGGGATACCACAAGCCACTGAAGACTCTCTTCATCAAAGGTATATTCACGGTCATCACCCGTGATGTTTCGTTTGTCATCGTGTGAGGGATCCTTTCCTTCCCAGTCAAAGCTTGATTTTATCGTCACCTGTGCGGGCACCTTATGCAATGCATCACTCCGTACGATCATAACAGCACGGGAGACCACGCCGGGAACATGTTCTGTTTCCCCCAAGAGTTTCAGTGCTTTATCTCCCTGTGCAACTGCCCGGTCAAATAGCCCCATCCTGTGCCCGATAAGCATTGAGGCAATTGCATGTCCCGCAGATTCATCGGGAAGGGGGCAGGCATTTTTTAATTTCTGAATATAATCTGAAAAGTAATCCGTATCATCCATTGATACCTCTCCTGTAATATGATACCTTAGAGTTAACAGGGATATATCTTTTCAAAAGGAATATTGAGTGGGAGTAGTAAGCCCCATTCTGTTTCTATGCGGCATTCAGCTACGCGCCATACCTGGGCAGGCCCGGACAGCCCGTATGCCCTGTTCTGGCTTGCACCCATAGGGTTTCACCGTTCCATCGAATCCTGCCGATCAGAGCATCAGCGAGTTAACTCAGCACGCGAGTGCCTTCTTGCCACCAGCATATACTGATGGCTCAGTCGCATCATCGCTAACGGCAGGGCGTGTCGTTTCTGTGTCAGAGCCGTGACTCTCGCCACCCGCACTTGCATGCGGCTACGCGTCCGGTTGGTGTGGGGACTTTCCTCAGCAGCATTTCATGCCACCGTCAGCCGCACACTCCCTCTCCTATTAATATCGTATCTCGCTATATTTATGGGCATGGACGGGATCAGCAATGAAGATGGTGCGACAGCAGTGAAACGTGCACGAAACGTTCTTCAGGAGAACATCGCCGGCGAAACAATGCCGGAACTCTCCATGCCGCCATCATTTAGTGAAAAACGCGGGGTATTTGTTACTCTCACCCGTAACGGGGAACTGAGGGGATGCATTGGCTATCCAACACCAATGCTCCCGCTTTCAGAAGGAATTGAAGAGGCCGCACTCTCTGCTGCATTGGATGACCCGCGCTTTCCACCAGTCACTGCTGATGAGCTACCGGATATTTCCATCGAAGTAACTGTACTTACCCCTCCCATCCTTGTTTCATCCCCACCGTCAGAACGTCCGGAAGCGGTCATGGTAGGCAAACACGGATTGATTATTGCGGGGTACGGAAGACGTGGCCTTCTTCTTCCACAGGTGGCGGTTGAATACCACTGGGATGCCCGAACATTTTTAGATCAGGTCTGTATAAAAGCAGGCCTTCCTCCCGGAACATGGAGAAAAGATGATACCGAACTATACACATTTGAAGGACAGATATTTTATGAGGAGGAACACACGTGATTACCTTTGAGAGCCAGCATAAAGACATCTGGGCGAGAACAGGGAAGCTCAGAGTCGGAGACAAAACTGCAAAGACACCCCTGCTCCTTCCGGTAATAAACCCCCACATCCAGCTGATTCCTCCTGAAGAAATGCAAAAAATGGGTATTGAAGCGCTCATCACCAATGCATATATCTTCAGTAAAAGTGAGGATTTCCGTGAACAGGCTATGAATGAAGGACTGCACTCAGTCCTTGGGTTCAACGGTATCATCATGACCGATTCCGGAGCATTCCAGCAGTCGGTGTACGGGGATGTACAATTTTCAAATACCGATACTGTCCGATTCCAGCGTCAGATCGGGAGTGAAATCATCGTCCCGATGGATATCGCCACACCGCCGGACAGGGATCACGAGGGGGCGGCAGAGGAACTCGCTGTCACGATGGAGCGGATTCGTGAGGCAATGACAATCATCGATGACGGCCATCTGGCAGCACCGGTGCAGGGAGGAATCCATCCGGATCTCCGGAAACAGGCAGGAGAAGAGGTTCGTGAAACAGGCGCAGTATTCTGCCCCATAGGGGCTGTGGTGCCCCTGATGGAGTCATATCGCTATAAGGATCTGGTAACTGTCGTAATGGCAGCAAAACAGACAATTTCTCCGGGTTCATGTATCCATCTCTTCGGGGCAGGTCATCCGTCGATGTTTGCCCTTGCTGCAGCAATGGGATGCGACGTATTTGATTCTGCCGCCTATGCACTCTATGCCCGTGAAGGGAGGTACATGACACCATCGGGAAGCTTTAAACTTGCTGAACTCAGTGAACTCCCCTGTGCCTGTGAAGTCTGCCGTTCCCATACTGCACGTGAACTACAGGCATCGCCGGATAAAGAAAAACTGCTCGCAAAACATAACCTCCTCGTCAGTCTTGCTGAGATTGCACGCATCAGGCAAAGCATTCAGGATGGCACCCTCTGGGAACTGGTCGATGAGCGCTGCAGAAATCATCCCCGCCTGCTTGACGGCTACCGGGAATTGCTGAAATATAAAGACGTCCTCGTGACCCGCGATTCGGTATCAAAACGCCGGTTCTTCTACCGGGGAAGTGAATCATGCGAGAGGACCGAGGTCATCAGGTATCACGAAATGATCCCCAGATTTTCTGTCGGAGATGCCATCCATATCAGTCTCTCAGATGATAAGGGGCCGGAAGGGGCAACCACGTTTCTCTTTAAGCCACCATTCGGCCCGTATCCCTCTGCACTCAAAGAGACTTTCCCTATCGGCCAGAGTGAAATTCCTCAATGGGATGAGGATATGATCAGAAGCGGATGCGTTGCCATCATACAGCTTATTGAGGCAAATCCGGACATCCCTGTCACCATACGTGCAGGTGAAAGATGGAACCAGGTTATCGCAGATGCGCTGCAGAATGTGGAGGAAAGATATGAGTTTATTTGAACGTACTGTGCGTGATGGCATGGGACGGACCGGAAAATATACGTCCGGAGACACGGTGGTAGCCACACCTGGAATCATCGACCCAAAAGAGATGTTTCCGGATTTATTCACCCATCCATTTGCAAACACCCCTCCTGAGTTTCCGGAAAAGGTCCGGTGGCCAAAACCCATCCAGTATACCGGAATTCTTAATGCCCTTGTGGGAGAGAAACCGGATGGGTCAGAGGATTCCGCAGTCATCTTTCCGGGGTGCCACACCCTGTTTGACAATCCCCGGCGGTTTACTGAGCTCCTGATTGCACTCAAAGAGAAATATTCCATGGACACTGCCTGGTATGCTCCGGCAAGTGCGCTCCCGTCAAATGCGGCGATTCTGATATACTGCGGATTTGATCTCTTTGATTACCGGGCTGTCGACCTGATGACGGTACGCGGGATGTTCTGCACACCAGACGGCGAATTTTCGTATGATAAGGTTCGGGAGGCCGGGCTCTGTACTTGTGAAGGGTGCAGACAGAATGATCTGGGGCTCCATAACAGAATCGCACTCGAAACCGAGATTGCGACAGCACGCTGGTTCATACGCTCGCATGTGTTCCGTGAATTTATTGAAAAGCGAACGCGAAACGCTGCGTGGCAGGTGGCTGTCATGCGGCATCTCGATGCAACACCAGCGTTCTCAGAACCTGTTGTTCCGATTGTTCGGAGCACACCATTCTCAGCAAATACCGCTGATTCCCTGAAACGGGTAGAAGTTCATCGGTTTGTTGACCGGGTGATTGAGAGGTTTATCCCTACCCGCACCGACACCCTGGTTCTCCTCCCCTGCTCGGCACGCAAACCGTACTCACTCTCACAGAGCCACCGTAAATTTTCGTACGCGATTCAGAACAGGGCTCATGAACTGATCCTTACCTCCCCCATGGGAATTGTACCACGGGAACTGGAAGCCATATACCCTGCGGGCCATTATGACATTCCGGTGACCGGATACTGGGACCGGGAGGAACGGGAATTTATCGCATCCTCTCTTGCCCGTTACCTCGAAAAACACCAGTTCGGACGCATCATCGCCCATCTTGATGAAAAGACCCGCCTCATCGCAGAAGATGCGGCAGCACGGGCGGGTGTGGAGATTGAATCCACCTGTGCAAACGGCAGGCCTACATCTCCGGAATCCCTCAGGTATCTGGAAGAAAGCCTCGCAGGGGTGCGCAAAATATGGCCGGATGCTATCAGGGGTACACTTTCGTGGCAGTTTGACACCGATGTGAACACAAGCGGTCTGATTCTTAAGGGACGCCGGGGACGCCGTAAAGTGATGAAAGGGCGCAACCAGATGTTCAGCATTGACGAATCAACCGGACTTCTACGCCCGACAATGGAGGGCTGGGGTCTGGTCGGTGGCAGATACCACATTGTCATTGATGACTTCATCCCCCAGGGTGATGTCCTTGCGCCGGGCATTCTGGACGCGGACCCCGCCATCCGGGAAGGGGATGAAGTATTTGTGACCGGACCACGTGCCGAGGCCACCGGTAAGGCAGTCATGGGTGCCAAAGAGATGATGCATTCATCCCGTGGTGTCGCGGTAAAGTTGCGTAAAGTAAAGAAGGGATAACACCCAATAATATTCACATTATTTGTTCTTCCGGAGATGGCGATGTGTATAAAATAGTTAAACGGGACCAGATTGCTGACAATATCTTTGAATACTGGATCAATGCACCTCACGTCACAAAAAACGGGTGTGCCGGACAGTTTGTTGTCATTCGTATCGATGAACACGGGGAGAGAATCCCCCTGACCATTTCTGGCATTCGCGGGGATGATGTCAGGATTGTCTTCATGGCAGTCGGAAAAACAACCCAGCAGCTCGCGGCACTGCAGGAAGGAGAGAGTATTCAGGATATCGCAGGCCCACTGGGGACACCATCTGAAGTGAAGAAATGGGGCCGATGTGCCGTAATTGGAGGCGGCGTAGGGATTGCCTGTCTCCCGATTCTCGCACGTGAACTCAGGGAAGCCGGAAATGAAGTCACCGGTATTATCGGTGCCCGGAATGAAGGGCTCCTCCTGCTGGAGGATGAACTCCGCAACGCATGTGACGAACTGGTCATCTGTACGGACGACGGCTCAAAGGGTCACCACGGATTCCCTGCGGACATCCTCAAAGAGAAGGTTGCCGCAAAGGAACTGGATGCAGTCTGGATCATCGGGCCTGCCATTATGATGAAGATTACCTCAATGGCAACACTCAATACCGGCATCAAGACATTTGTCAGCCTGAATCCCATCATGGTGGACGGTACCGGCATGTGTGGTTCATGCCGGGTGACGATCGGCGGTGAAACAAAATTTGCCTGTGTTGACGGACCGGAATTTGATGCACACCAGGTTGACTGGGATGAGCTGATGAACCGCCAGCGCACCTACACCGGACAGGAGAAGGAATCACTTGAACACTACCATGAACACAAATGCCGGTGTGGTGATCATTAATGAACCGCAGACCTGTCGAAGAACGCCTTCGGGACTTTAACGAGGTTGCAACAGGACTTTCCAAAGAGTCCGCGGTCCTTGAAGCGAAGCGGTGCATGGGATGTCCAAAGCCCCTTTGTGTAGACGGATGCCCGGTCTCAATTGACATTCCGGGTTTCATCAATGCAATTGCAGAAGAGGATTTCAGAAAAGCCTCAAGAATTGTTAAGGCAGACAATATGCTTCCTGCCATATGCGGACGTGTCTGTCCCCAGGAGGCACAGTGTCAGGGCACCTGCATCCTCGGGAAAAAAGGAAAGCCGGTACGTATCGGCGATCTGGAACGGTTTGTTGCTGACTGGGAACGTGAGAATGGTGTTGAAGCACCGGAAACCGCACCCACAACCGGAAAGCATGTTGCAATCGTCGGTTCAGGCCCTGCAGGCATCACTGCCGCATCTGAGTGTCTTCGTGCCGGCCATGAGGTCACTATCTTTGAATCCCTGCATGAAGCAGGTGGTGTTCTGACATACGGAATTCCCGCATTCCGTATGCCAAAAGGCATTGTCAAATTCGAGATCGACCAGGTGCTTGCCCTTGGTGCCGAACTGAAGCTGAACCATATTGTCGGAAGAAGTGTCGCTGTTGATGAACTGCTCGCCTATGACGCAGTATTCATCGGTACCGGTGCAGGACTTCCCTATTTCATGGGAATTGAGGGGGAAAACTACGGCGGGGTATATTCCGCAAATGAGTTCCTTACCCGTGTGAACCTGATGCATGCCGACAAATTTCCTGAATATGACACCCCTATCATCCGGGGGAGCAGGGTGGCAGTCGTTGGCGGCGGCAATGTCGCAATGGATTCGGCCCGTGTCGCCCGCAGGCTGGGGGCAAAGGTATACCTGATCTACCGCCGCCGTGAAGATGACCTGCCTGCCCGTGCAGAAGAAATCGAGAACGCCGTCCAGGAAGGAGTGGAATTTGTCTGCTGTGCCAACCCGACCAAAATACTGGGCGGCCCGGAAGTGCAGGGAATTGAGTGCAACCGGATGGATATGTGCGAACTGGATGAGAGCGGGCGGCCCATCCCCCGCCCATGCACGGGTGTTGACAGTACATTCACTCTGGATGTGGATGTTGTTATCGAAGCCATTGGACAGGGCCCGAACCCGCTTCTTGCCGGCCTGATTCCTGATCTGAAACGGGGCCGCCGCGGCAATATTGAGGTTGATGAGGACGGGCGCACGTCCATTCCACATGTCTTTGCCGGTGGGGATATCGCAACCGGTGCTGCAACGGTTATCTGGGCAATGGGGTCTGCAAAGAAGGCAGCAGCATCCATCAACAAGATGCTTTCAGAAAACTGATTTTAGAATTATTCTTTTTTTGGCGGGGGTTTGATTGTCCCTTGTTCTAACCGCAGGACCCTTTGCTGAATATTGTGGATTAATGTCTCCGGGTTCTCCAATGTGGATGACCAGCGTAAAATTCAATTTCCAAAATACTTAGAGGTTGAAATCATTCCCCTCTCACCCGCCCGGCATGTGCCGGGCTCCTCCTCTCCCCCAGAGGGGGAGAGGCAGTTCATATGATGAAACCTTGATTCAATGTCACTAAACGACCAGAAAAGCAGGGTGTCAAATACCAAAATATACAACAGAATCAGTGATCCATTCGCCAATCTCCCCTTCCCGGTCTTATCGCACTTTGGGGGGGTGGGTCTTACAGGGAGGGGGGGCACCCCCCTCCCTTGTTATTCTTTCAGGATAATTAAGATGAAGGGTGATTTCTGCTCCACAAAATCCGGCAAATCATCCTGTAAAACAGGATTGAGGAATAACAGTTCCTCAGATTACTTTGATGCCGTCATTATCCACTTTTGTTTCAATAGCAATCTCTATTCCCAGAGGTTTCAGGACGGCTTCTACATCCTCACGGGATGACTCTGTGACTACCGCAATGGTGGGGCCAACCGAACTCATCGCTACAAATTCAAACCCTGCATCCCTGAGACGGCTCATATACTGGTAGATGATGAAACTGTTGTGCTCCACTTCCGCACGCTTTGACCCACGGAATTCTATCTCCCAGACCACATCTCCGGCACGGCGCAGGTCGTCATGAATCAGGGCAGGGATGAGATCCATTAAAACCAGATATGCCTTGAGTTCACGGTCACGATAATCCAGCACACGTGCCCGGTTCATCAGGACATTGAATTCACTCTCCCCTGCGGCATCTGCCTCCACCGGAGGAATAATGATGAACACATTTTTATCTTTCGCAAAGGGATGGCAGGAGACGAGAGTCAGTTCATCTCCCATGACAGCCATCCCGCCATACGCAACCGCAGCAGGCCCGACCCCGGTCTCAAATCCCTCTACGACTTCTCCGGTTTCAGTCTCTTCAACATAGTTATGTCCTACCAGAAGACGAAGCTCTTTAGTTGTGAGGGGAGAGCCAATGGCGACATTAATGGCATGTGCCACCGCTGTCAGTACTGTCCCTGTAGACCCGAGACCAACATGTTTTCGTTCATGGTCAACGACGGAAATTCTGAATCCACCGGTATAGCCGGTGACCTTCTGGAGGACAGCCACCAGATGACGGAGCATCGGCACACGGGTATAGTTGATTTCAATACCGGATGGAATGCATTCCACCGTTGCTGTGGAATATATCTGAAGTGCAAACCCAAATCCACCGCCTCCGGGTCGGTTTGGTGCAAACCGATTCATATCAAGGACAGTAAGATGGATACGCGCCGGTACACGAACGGTGACAGGTTCTTCTGAAATGGTAAGGGAGTAGTCCTTCTCATATCCCAAGGTCTTGATATCCTCACCTGGTGGAAACGCCGTGAACTCATACTCAACAAGATCAAGGTCTCCCCCACGAATCTTCATAATTGGCATCTACATCACGCCTTCCGGTCGAAGTAGATATTCTTTCCCGCCGCCCGGACCGGTATCGCGTATGCAACCGAGCACCCCGGAAGCCAGCCAAGGCTCAGTGCTGCCACACCTGCGGAGTACATGATCCGGTTATCAAGGTTATGGATGGATGCGGTCTTCACCGCAGACCCGAGGGCAATGCCCAGATCTGCCATCTTAATGACACAGTTTGGCCCGGAGAATGGTTGGTTCCGGTCCCGCTCAGACCACGCATCAGCCATCTCTTTGCAGGTGGCAAACCCGCATCCGCCACAGTTAAGACCGAGTATTGTGCCACCCTCGCATCCGATGATCACACACGCATCACTGGATTCAATATTTCCTGCATCACGGATGAAAAATCCAATTTCATCGCGTTCTCCAATCCGTTTCATCTCCTCAGCGAGGGATTTCAGTTCATCGCCGGTCTTTACAACGGCTGAGATGGAATCAGTTCCCTTCCCTTT
Organism: Methanogenium organophilum; assembly: GCF_026684035.1. Lineage (NCBI taxonomy): Archaea > Methanobacteriati > Methanobacteriota > Methanomicrobia > Methanomicrobiales > Methanomicrobiaceae > Methanogenium > Methanogenium organophilum. The sequence goes on along the minus strand of NZ_CP113361.1, from coordinate 2,332,210 downwards.
CGGGGCGGTCCGTGCAGAGAGGACCATCAGGTCTGCGACCATTCCTGCCGCACGGGTTTCTGGATTCATAACAGTTATGGGCAGAAGACGGGATAAAAAACCTTCTATCCGATATTTTTCGCATAGAAATAGACTGAAAAGAAGGGAGGATCGCATCTATAATTCCCAATTACATCTAATGAAAATGACAGAAATACAATATAAATTCATATTTTCCACTCTTCGCAATATTGTATGAGGAGACGGTTGCAGAACACAGAAAATAAATTACTGAACAGGAGGGATGCTCGTCCATCCCTCCTGTGATGTGTCACATATTGGGGGAGGGCTGCAGGGAGGGGGAACCCCCCTCCCTTGCTCTTTACCTAAGTTTGTTACTCTGCTCAATTTTTTTCAAATTGGTGTAGAATAGAATCTGACATTCTCTGAAATCAATTGAGGATGTCTCCCAAAATCATCTCCCTTTGCCGTACCTTTTTTAACAACGCCCAGACAATCAAATTCAATTCCAGGTATTTTCGGTTTCATACGCACGAAGCGCCTCCAGTGGCCAAATATACAACCATGATTCAAAAAAGTCACAAATTACCCCCCTCTCACCAGCCCGGCATACGCCAGCCTCCCCCCAAGGGGAGAGGCAGTTCATGGGATGGAACGGATTAATTGAATGCCATTAAAATCGCAAAAAAGAAAATTGTAGTTTGTGTCAGATAATCTGATGCCAGAATTATCTCATAAAATATTTTAGTATGAGGAAATAACAGGATATTTACTGGTATTCACGCTTTGAATACTGGCACTCATCCGAGTCACCGCCTTTCCGCACGATATGCACCCATTCATAGAGTGATTTCAGGGTTCCAAACTGGTCATACCGGCGCATGGAGAAGGCAACCCGCATCTTCGGGCAGAAGCGGACAGTACCCTCGTGGACGACCCGCCGGGCAATCTCGAGGTCGTCTCCGGCGTCACATACCTTGTATCCGCCAATTTTCATGAAGGCGTCTCTGCGAAACGCGGTATTGCACCCAAGGGTGTAATAGAGCAGTTTTGTATAGTATCCCAACCGGGAGAAGGTATTTGCAAGGCCCAGATTGATGCGGTTTTTGATGGTGTATTCGAGGGGATAGACCGTCCCGTAAATGGCCGCTGCTTCCGGATGGGCTGCAAATTCCTGATAGACGGTCTCGATCCATTCCGGAGGCAGGACGCAGTCGCCGTCTGTCGTCGCAATAATATCAGCTGTCGCAAGGTCGGCCCCGTCGTTTCTCGCACCCCCCACCTTTGCACGGGTCTGAATGATGACCTGGTCTGCATACTTCCGGGCAATATCACGCGTCGCATCCTTTGAATTGCCGTCCACGACGATGAGTTCGTACTCTGTTCGGTTCATCGTCTGGTTGCAGAGCGATTCAAGGCACCTGCCGATATTTTTCTCTTCGTTGTATGTCGGAATAACTACTGAAACTTTCATGGCCAGTCACCGGTGATATTGCAGAAATGCAGAATACCGTTCTTATATATTGCCGGTGCAGATACTTGAACGTGTGGAAGGGATTGTGATGTGGGAGTATTATGCTAAAAAGAGCGGGAGTTATTTCGACGGATGGGATTCTTACCACAGAATTTCTGCTACTTATGCTTTGTTTGGTCACTTACAAAAAGGAGAAGCACATTTAATGTACATCCCTTTTGGGCATGATTGTTCTCTGCGATAGGGTTTCAGGCCTGAAAATTGTATTTTTGACGGGATTACTGTGATAATCCGTCCGAATCAATGGTAAACGGTTATTTTTACTGTTTCATGTCTTTTGATGAATAGACGATGTGCAGCGGCATCGGAGTCTTCAGGGAATTTTCTCTGTTTTGGATGGGTGATATGAATAAGAACTCATCCCGGAGCTGAACGGATCCCTGAACAAGATTTTTGTCAAAGGTGAATAATGCTACCGAATCATCAAGTCCGTCAATACTTCCTGAATAAGAATCAATACCATCATCGATAGCTTCAAAATTCATCCTTTCAAGATGCATGTCATATTCCTGACCATATAGTAACACCTTCAGCGAATTGATTTGATCCGGATTCAGATCAATTTCGCTGAACTGCACGATATCATATCTTTCCACCGATGACGGGATGTTTAATTCTCCATACTCATCTGACAATGATTCCAGCGTACTATCTGATGGTGATACGTCGGTTTTCAACACATGCGTAAACCCGGTTATTTCAAAAATTGCTCCTGAATTTATTTGGGTATCCGCACCCAGCATCTTCTCATTCGCACTTACCACCAGTAATAAAATACCCCCGACAAGTACCATTACCATAAGAAAAACCAAAACCCGCATGCCTCTTTCCATGTTCATTTTTCACCTCTACAAATGAATAATTAGTTCACCGGATAATCCGTTTTCACTTCATCATACATACTTCTTCAGACCACATCGTCTAAATAGATCGACATGTTTCGATGATCCTTCCGGAAACAACATGGTGGCATATATGTACCGGCATATCCATGCCGTAAAAATGAATGAAGGGTGGACACTAACTCAGGATTAGCCTACGATTATTTTGGTACAATGTCTGCATCGACATTCTGCTGTATCTCCCTCTATTGCAAAACATTTCCCGACGATACCACTTCACCGAAAGGCGTCCATCCATTTTTGAATTGACCAAATACAGGAATTAGGAGTGATGAATTTTAAAAAGAAAGGAGTAATCGTTCACCCATCAACCACTCAAACGTTTCCGTTTCGTGTGAACGGTCAAAACAGGACTTATGAAACATGAACACTCACATTTACCGGAATAAAACCGGAATTATCCAATTTTAAAACTTCATGGGTTGTGAATCGATAATCTGCCGGAACCGTCATAAATCCCGTCCCTCCTGTATTAACCCTTAGCAGAATATTGAAACATATCTCATCTGACACTGACTGATCCTCAAGGTTATCCGGCAGTGAAACCATCGAACGGTAAGTATAATCAAAGGGATCTAGGGATGTTTCTGATGACCAGGCATATCTTCCAGCCATCTTTAGTGGTTCCAGACCATCTAATGACGGAGACAGGTACACTTTTTTTTCATCATCGACAATTAACCCATCAGGAAGGTAGTGATAAAATTCAGCATTAATGTCTGTTAAATTTGTTCCGGCATGCTGAAATGCGAGCATCTCTTCATTACTATCGGGAAATCCTATCAGTACTGCACGCCATTCTCCAAAGGTCTGACCATCAATTTCGTCAATCGGTATCAGGGGTTCACCATTTAGCATTGGCAAGGGGACGATCACATCACTGACATAATTCCCATTCTTCCCTTCAAGTCCTGTTACCGATACCGTATATTCAATATTGCCCTGTCCCTGATTGTGAATGAATGCCTCGAATATGAGTATCGGGCCAAAGACAACCAAGAAGATAATGAATATTGATATGATTCCAACCGCGATGGACTTCTTTACGGCTATTGCGATTATTGCTACGATAAATAATACAATTATTATCGGAAAAATAAGTCCAACAGGAACGAAATGAGAGGATGGTGATGCATAAAGGAGGAACAGGATAACTATAACGATCGAAATTATTGATATCCAGAACACGATATCTTTTTGAGTTACCTTCATACTATTATCCCATACTTTTTTGATTCTCATTACTCGCCACATGAATGAAAATTGCCCAGGTAAACACTATAACCATCAGCAGGCAGACCATGCCCCATGCAGGTATACCGCAGAATCATCGCAGGAAAAGAATAATGATACATGCAAATCGTTTTCATGATTCTTTCCGGATAAAGTCAGACCGTATTCTTTTGGCAAGCGGTTCATACTGAGGGTTGATTTCAACAGCCTTTTCAAGGCACTCTTCACCCTCATCATATCTCTGCAGAATTAATAACGAAAATGCCTTTTCATAATACGGAAATGCATATTCTGGATCAAGCCCGATTGCGATATCATAATATTCCAACGCTTCTTCATGCCTACCACCCGCTGCAACACTGCTCATTCCTTTTAATGTCCATTCGAGGGGATTTTCAGGATTCGTCTTGAATTTCTCCGGATCTTCCAGGTATTCTGACATCCATTTCTGATGGGTGACGTTATTGTCCGTTATCATATAGCCTCCTACCGGCGAAGGCATGTAGTCAGTACATCCGGCTGACAGGGCAATGGCTGCAAGTATCACACCAATGGTGAACAAATACCATATTGCCTTCATATTTTTCCCTCTCTCCTTTTTTCCGCAGGCAGACCCGTCCCCCTGTTCAGGACGAATAAGATTCCCTGAAGATCCATTTCGTTTCATCTTACATATGTCTTCAGACCGAATCGTCTAAATGGATTGACCCGTTTCGATGGTGCTGCCGGAAGAGCATGACAGCAGATATTGATAATCATATCGTCAGTCAAATGTTCTCATTTCTCCAGAAAGAGAAAAAATAGACGCCATGTTGTACCCAGTATTCCCGGCCGAACTGCATTACGTTTTCCCCCGACGACTCACGGTTCCGAAACAATTTAATCTGCATATAAGGTTCCAATCCTGTAGTAACTCCCGTTATATTCGAAATATTTTCGCTCACCGGTAGTATTGTCAAAGACATATCTATCGATGGTCCACTGTGTTATCTTTTCGGGGTATTCCACCTCACCCACTTGGCGCAGATCTCCTTTACTGTATGGTGGTCCAGGTTCGTACTGTTCACTTCCCAATAGTACTTCTTCAAGAACTGGGTAGTCCTTAAGGTTCTGATCATCAAGATGGACAATCGTACCATCCCCGGCCTTCTGTTCAGTGACCTCATACACGAGAAGCCAATCCGGGGGAACGGTCAGATACATGAAATAAGGAAAAGCAGCAATACCAATCAAAGGGAGAATTATCATTACAACGAGTAACAAAATGAATTTTTTGTGATGCTGCACTATCGCAGAAAATGATTGCATCATCCTCAATCCTCTATAAAATGGAAGGGAGGGAAACAATATTAAGCATAACCTGCAACCCACGCCTTTGCTTCACGTATAGCTCTTGCATTATCATGTGTGGCATCTCCATGATAATTATCAGATGAAAACTCATAGCAATTGAGATGTTCAAAGAAATAGCTCCACATCACCGTATGGGTCAGACCGCCGATATTAAATGCATACGCCTGATTATAGCCAGAAGTGCCTTCATGGTGTGCATTAAAGTTATGACCAATTTCATGGATGCTTACACACCTACGCCCATGACCCGTACCCCAGTAGCAATAATCATACCAATCTGTTGACTGGGAACTCAGAGTATACGGGAGAGAGGTTTTTGGATCATCTGTCAGTTACTCACTGGTGTGATACCGACAAATTAAACACCTCGTTTTTTATATTTTCTATCATGGATCTGAAGGGGGCAATCATTGCAATTGTATGTATTGTGATCATTGCCTATGCCAATCAGGCCGCAGTAAACTCGAATATTATTGTCACTCCGAGTGTAGACCCCCCGGATCTCACGAGAGAAGATGTGGTGCATGTTCTCGAATGGTGGGAACTTCCGCTAAAAAGTCATCTCACCTCATTTATAGCCATACATATCCCAATTCTGATACCGTTCGGCAGTCTCCTTGCAATACTATCAGGTGCTTTTCTCGGTGTCCGGCATATTGAAAAGAAAAATATTCTTGAGAATGAACGGAGAACGAAAATATATCAGGAAATACAGAAGAATCCAGGCATAATACCAACCGAAATGGAGGCGGTAACCGGAATTAAACGCAGTTCCCTGCGGCACCACCTGGAAATCCTGGAACGGGAAGGGTTAATCATTTCCAAAAAAATCACAAAGCAACGCCATTACTTTGAAAATCACCATACATACAGCCCGGAATACCAGCTCGCCAGATCTCTTCTGGACGGTGAGACCACCCGTGATATTTTCAGCTATATAACCGCACATCCCGGCTGCACGCAAAAAGATCTCTCGGCATATGCAAAGGTATCCGGTCCCACAATCTCATGGCATATTGATAAACTCCGTTCCGGCAATCTGGTAACAATAGAAAAAGAGAAGAATTACCATCATTATTTTCCCAGTAAGACGGCTGGTTCTTTTGTACATGCGAGTTCAGTCTGAGAGGAGGGGTGATATCACCATCTGCATGAAAGGCTCCGCGTAAACCACCCGTCACAGAATGTGTAGCATTGGGGAATTGACCGTCTCACACCGGTGTGTTCCCATCACATCAATCCCCCCACCCAACACAGAAAATGCCTCTATTTTAGAGAAGCGATGCGTTGTTCCGCCACGCCCTAACTGACCATGAAATCAATCAGGTAATAACTCCCATGATACTCCGCGATCTTCCCCCGGTAACTCTCAAAAATGCGCGTCGTTTCATCTTTGGATAACGGCACCTCACGCATGCCGCTCCGGATTGTCTTGTTCACGACAGGAAGGTTGTTAAGATCGGCATCAGTGAGATTGAAGACTTCATATCCGGCACTCCGGAGGTCGGCCACGGTGCTGTTCGCTGGGATCCCGGAAGATTCCCCGTCTCCACAACTAATATTTATCAACGTGAGAAAGGAGCCGCTCAACATCGCAGGCGGACCCTCCGCTACAACATCAGCAGAAGAATAGGCGTAATGGAGGACCTTCTCCGGATATATGGTATCATTTAATCTTGTACTCTCCACCGAGTACTCGGTGACACCGGTTACGAACCGGCCGACAAGGACATCATCGTTGAGGGTCAGAACCGCATCACCACCCCCGGCAAGGGTGCCGGTGAAGGAGTAGATTCCCGCACTGCGGGCTTCGGTGTCGAGCAGCGATTCCTGCAGATCCGCCGCGTAGGGTTGTCCTGCAAGATACACGGTCAGCGACTCCCCGCGAAGCAGCTGGTCCAGGATTGCCGGGGTGTCAAAAACCATGAGATCATATTTCCGGACTGACGACGGGATTCCGAGGTCGTCCACACCTTCAGCCGGGACATCCCTCTTCTCCGTCAGCAGATCGATGTGAACCATGGCCATCTCATCCGGTGCGATCCCGGTATCACTGACTCCCGTGTCGGGTTCAAAGACAACAAGACCTGCCACCAACGCCGTAATTACACTCACCAGGAGAAACGCCAGAAGCACAAAAAACACGCTCAATTCTTATTTCAGTTTCATATTTCACCTCAGTTTTTCATTTTTCACGGTAGGGAAGTCTTAGGTGTGGGGATAGGTATTGTGGGGGCTTCGCCTCCCGGGGGTGTCGCTGTAGACTGTGCATGGGGAGGCATAATTACGGGATCCCTCGTATACTGCTTTGCAATTGATACCACTCTTTCCTCCTCTGGATCCACATATGCCATAACAACAGCATCTTTTTTCTTTATCGTGACTACCGGTAACTGTTCTGACCATTCCTCCCCTCCAGAAGCCCTTTTCAGCGTGGAGTATTCCACATCCAGTATCTCGTACTCTCCAGAGAGATATGTTTTCACGGTGGCGTTTTCAGAAGCGATACGGACAGCTATCTTCTTCTCATCTTCCGATAGTTCTGATCTTTCATCAGGTTTGACCTCATTTCCCTCACAGCCGGACAAAAGAGCAAACATGAATAGAAGGATGAGGAGAAGGGAAATTACCGCCGGTATCAATTTTCCATTCATGTCAAATCCAGGTATCGTATTTCCATGCACTTCCTACTATTGTGGTGTATTCCTGTATTGGACAGGGATCAGGAGAATGGGACCAATCCTTAGGAACGTCGGAATTCCACCACACTGCACCTGATCCCTGATAGAGGAAACCGTCTTTAAAGACTGCAGTACCCGAGTCATCGGTCCAGGGATCGCTTTCATCGGACCAGATTTCATTAGCATGATTAATGTCATTTTCCTTGAACGCCAGATGTCCGCTCCGCTTCCATTCACCATCGATCCAGATATGATAGAGGTATCCACCAATCTCGTAAGTATCAGTGACATAGATGATGTAATTCCTGTACGTCGATGCATCGGTTACACCGTGGAATACCCAGCCTCCTTCGTCATTATCAAATGTGAAGCGTTGCCTGGTATTGTCGGGAACTGACCTCGCGACACCGACCTCCGTCCAGCACTCTGTTGAGGGGTTCGGCTTTTTTCCAACATGTGTCGTGATCACATGCTGATAAGTTCCACCCTGTTCAACGTTCATCTCACTTGGCTTCATGTATGTATTGATTCCTCTGTAGACATCGTTGTTAAGGACATACATCATCTGATTTGCTTGTCTAAGAGCCTTTGTGCCAGCTTCCACACTAAATGGTGTATATTCTGGACCGCGGATTTTCTGAATAATTTTTAATTCTTCTTTCGAAGGGAGTGTTCCACTCCAACAGGCTCCGGTTTCAGGATACCAGCCATAGCCATGTTTTGCTAGTTCTCTCGTTATGTCGTCATTTGAATAACTTTTAGACTTCAATTCATCTATCAGTACCTTTGCAGGACTTTCAAATTCATTGAGTTTTATAATTTCTTCTTTGGTGGGTAGCTGTTCCTGAAGAACTCCCGGATCGACTGTTTCAAAGCTCTTTACCTCTTCAGGCATCGGAGATGCCGCACTCACCGGCACCATCACCACGCTCACCAGCATCACTGCCAGGAGTACGGAAAGTGCCCACGTTCCTTTTTTCATTTTCATTTTATCATCTCTTTCCTTTTTACTGCAGGCAGACCAGTCCACCCCAATTTCTGGAAGAATCAGATCCACCAGAGATCCATTTAACTCCCTCATAAATACCTCTTCAGACCAAATCGTCTAAATAGAAATACCTATTTAGATGATATGGCCAGAACAGGGATAAAACAGAAAATATATAATCGCATGTTCATTCCCCCATAAGCATGAGACAATCGGTGCAGCTTCCTGGACAGGGGTGACAGTATCACAAAATGCCGCGGTAGCCACCGCCACCACAAAAAGGAATTTGGTTGTATCTATGGATGCCATCGTGTCTACGCCCCCCGGCAATATCTGTCCGCAATTATTCGGACGATTGTCATGGCCACGAATATTACCCCGAATATACCTGCCGAAATGAGCACCATCTCCAGATAACCGGCGAGCGAGTTCATGATCAGAAAGCCTTCATCTGATGAGGAAAGGGGAGTTAGCAGCTGAAAAATAGGTGATCCCACATCCCCACTCCCGAATGCCGTTCCAAATCCATATATGAGGCGTCCGGAGACGGCAACAATGGAACCGGCAAGGAGAATTTTGGAGAGAAAACGGTCGATGAATAATCTTCTGGCAGCCATAAACGATGTCAGCACACCCATTGCCATGATTACAGCACCTGTCAGGAGGGAAAAATGACCGGCGAATGGTGCCAGAACACAGAAAAATAATCCACCCACAACCGGCACAACCGGAGCAAATCTGTTTTTCGGAGGTTGCAATTTTGCCAGAGCACAATAGATCAGAAGAGAAAAAACCCCGATGCATACGGCGGGTAAAAGAATAAGAAGAATGAAAAACACCACAAAGCCGGCAGCGAGGTAAAAATCAGATAGCATTATAAGACTCCTTTAACCAAAAAAAACAGAAGGGATGAAATCAATCCCTCACATATTTCACAAGACCAAGCATATACTTCGCTGTATCTAGGAGGCAATTCTCTGTAATTGATTTGACATCAGAATCTGTTCTGAAGGTATATCGGTGATTGTACACCAAGTAATACAATGTTTCGTCATAGTTTTTTGCATACCCTGCAAGTGACTTTGTCGAACTTGACGGAGAAGTTATTGTATAATAGTAGCCATTATTCTCAAAAACTGACATGTAGTTATATCCCTGTGCCCAGTTATCATAGACATACTCCTCATAATCAAAATGAACCCAGGTTGAAGAGAATAAAGAAAACATGAATTCTCTCAGGGTTAGACCCCTTTTGTTAAATCTACATGAATCTCACAGTAACCTTCCCATTCACCCAGTCCTGTAATCACGAAATATAAGTCACTGGCATTAACAGGTACTGGATCAAAGTCCCATACTAGCACGATGCTGTCATCAACGACATTATACCCGGTACTAATGAAGTCTTTTTCCGGACCGTCATCTATCCGGTAGTATCCTGATGGATCAAGTCCAGGTGGAGGTGTGGGGATAGGAGTGGGGATATCTGATTGATCCGTTTTTTCGAAGAATGAATTACCACTTGGATGAACGATAATATATGCCTGTGAGGCAGTGAAATTAAACGCAATTTTTTCGAGAGTAACAATATATCCATTAAGTTTTTTTGACTGACTAATAAGTAATTCCCTTTCAATTGTCCCCTGCGGGTAGTGTATGATTACCTGTGCAACATCAGCTCCTTCGGGGAAAATCATGTTCATCTCACCATTTTCCTCATAGGAAATATCTGATATTTCCACAAAATAGATACCCGGATCTGTCCGATCACCATCATCGTCACATTGATCCCACTTCATGGTGTAATAAGTGCTCTCGCCTGATTCCAGTGTTATTGTATCACTGCCGTGAGGATAACTACGCACAACTCCCAAAGTAGGGTTATTAAGGATTATCTTAGGTGGAAATGAATCAATCACTACCATATCTTTACCAGTATTTCTGAAGGTAATACCAACTTCAACTGTCTCACCTGGTGGGTATGAAGGCTTTATCGGAGTGGCATTCACAAATAAAGAAGGTGGCTGAGCAATTGCAGGTGCTGGTGTCTGCATGGTATCGGAGGTACCGGATATTTCTGAATTTTTATCCTGAAAACATCCGGAGAAAAAAACACCTGCTCCAATAAGCAGGCTAAATAAAATCCATATGGATATCATTCTTATACTAGATTTCATGAGCTTCCCCTCAACAAATTTAAATATTTCTTCTACAATCCTGAAATATAATCATCGGGTTAATAACAAAAAAATGAGTGATCTACCGCACTTACCATCGCGATTATCATCATCACTGAAAGCACCATTACCAGGCTCAAGGCCCGCACATCTTTCCTATATTTCATTTTATCATCTCTTTACTTTTACCGCAGGCAGACCGGTCCACCCCCATTTTCTGGAAGAATCAGATCCACCAGAGATCCATTTAACTCCCTCATAAATACCTCTTCAGACCAAATCGTCTAAATAGATCGACATGTTTCGATGATCCTGTCGGAAATAACATGGTGGCATAAATGTACCGGCATATCCATGCCGTAATAATGAATGAATGGGGGAGACTAACTCCAATAATATGCAGATCCTATGGATTATTTAGGTAGAACCTATTAAAACGTGATAGAAATTACCCCCATATTCCAATATTACTCCCTGTAAAGGGAATATGCTTTCACGATCTTCATGATATATCATAGAATAGCCATCTTCAAATGCACGACTAAGAGCAGGATTTTCCCCGATATACGTATCATTTATGGTTATTACTTCATACCCATTATTTACCAGTTCTTCTCTCGTAACATTAGCATTGAAAATGAATTTTTCTTCACCTGCACTTATGTTGAAGAGACTCACAAAATGTGATGCCACTTTATCCTCAGATGAACTGATTATTGGTGTGCTATTCGCTGTAATTAAAAAAAGGAATATTATGGCTGTAATTACTATTACTCCGCAGATGATTGTAATGTTCTTTTTTTCCATGACTTTTCCCATAATTACATAACTGAACTATCCGCACGTATGAACTAAGCGCTCAGAAATCAAGGTACCTTCCGAAGAGAGCAAATCCACCGTCTGAAGTCTGAATGATCGATGTAACTCCATCTTCCCCAATATCAAATGATGTATCCCAAACAACCTCCCCGACATTGTCAAGTCTGACAACCCGAAGTGGAGAGCCGGGATAGTCTGATGAAATGAGATCGTTAAATTGTGGTTGGGAATACCCGCAATATGCATATCCACCGTCCTCTGTCGCAACGATGACTTGGGAGACCTGCACCGGCTTTTCCCCAATATGTTCGCCGTCTGCAGAAAGAGATACTTCAGTTGTCTCTGTGAACCGCCTGTGCTCCGTGTCATTTACGGCAACACGTTGCCTGGCACCATAGATGAGATCATATGTGCCGTCGGGAGAGAGACGGACGATATAGAGGCGAGGGGGTGATTCGGTTGGAAACGTCCTGGTCCATATGCTGTCCCCTTCGGCATCAAGCATGGTGACCCATACACCAACATCGCAGGTACCTCCGGTGACAAAACCTCCCGTGGGTGCTGCGATTATCGTTCTGGCGCTCTGGTCCGGATCAAATGCTGTCTCCCATAGGATTGTTCCATCCTCGTCAAGCCTGACAGTCCGATTGTTCCCCGCTGCTGCATACCCGCCTTCCGGTGCCCCGATCACACGCCACCCCTTGTCCACTTCCCACACCAACGGGTCACTTTCTTCGCCGAGTTTCGTACTCCAGAGGACGGTTCCGCTTTCATCTATACGTTTCAGACATTCCCCCCGTGTGGTGACTGCATATCCTCCGCCCGGAGCCTCTACAAGTGAACGGCCGGAGTCCGGGGATGTATCGATGGTCAAATCCAATCCGGGATCTCCCTTCGCGTCAAGCGTAAATATGCGGACGATTGAGCCATTTCTTGTACCTGTGCCTGCAATTGCGTACCCGCCATCCAGAGTCTGGATCATCTCTGTCCCGACGCTGTCCGGGTCTCCGTGAATGATGGTGTTCCACTGCTCGTTCCCGTCTGCATCGATCTTGAGGGCCCAGATGTCAAAGGTTGGCTGTTTAAACCCCACATCGGAGCATCCGGCGGTGAATATCAGGATTGGCACGAAAAGAAAGATGATGAGCACGGGGACTATACTCCTTATTTTTTGGCGATTTTTAGACATCATGTTCCTCATTTGAATAACCATTTTACCTCTTCTTAAATACCTCTTCAGACCAAACCGTCTAAATAGCTCAATTTCTTTCGATTATTCTGCCGGAAACAGCATGAGATCATATATGTACCGGCTGTCCATGCCGTAAAAATAATTGAAGAGTGAGAGGACAAATCCAGATTGATCTGAGATATTATTTGGTATTATATCTGCATCGACATTCTGCGGCATCTCTCTTTTACAAAATATTTTGCGATTATAATACTCCTCCAGCAAGCGCACTGGATCAGTTTTTCGTGACCGTTTACACATTCATTTTGGAATTGACAAAAAAGGGTATTTAGGTATTTGAGGAGTGGTGAAATTTAAAAAGAAAATAAAGAACGATCATGAACAGGAATCCTGCCAGAGTTGTATAATAACTATAATTGCTGATCTGGACCTCTATGGATTGTAAAATGAGAATTATCAAAAACCATACAATAAATCCAAAAATGGAGCTTTTGAGCTCCCATAATTTGCAATCCTTAAATACATATAATCCAAAACCAATGAATACAGGAACCGTTCCGAGAAACAGCCAATGCATTACTGGATTTTTGAGATTTAAAATACTAACCGACAACAACAATTCAATCAGGAAAATTATCGAAATAAAGAAGAAATAAAAAAGAACACCAATTAATATTCCAAAGGTTCTTGAATGTTTTTCCATAACTGTCACACACACTAAAAAAATTAATTGATTAATTTAAGGATTTCCAAGGTTTATACCATCCCATAGAGTATATGAAGCAATTCTAAAATATTTCGGAACATTTTGAATATATGGAGGAACTGGAATAACTGTCAGACCCCATTCTTCCGATTCCCAAAACCAAATACATCCTTCTTCATCCAACAGGAGCGCACTGCTTGATCCAGTGAGAACGAGTCCTAATGCTGCTCCTGCAATGGCTCCAGCAAAACCTCCAATATGTGCAGCGACTATAGCTCCTGCTACCACGGGCGCCGTAGCCGCTGTTGTTGCAGATTCAGAATCTGACATGTGACGGTGATTGAGTTGATCACCACTAATATAAAAACTGTCCCATGCCTGTGCTCCATAAGCCTGATAATCGGGATGAGGATACTTGATTCCATATCCTGTCGCAAAATATACATCGTCCCAGTAATAATATGAGGCTCGTGTAAAAGCATCGCTGCCTTCTTTCTCACTGATACCTTTATCAGAAATGCATTGTCCTGTTATACCTGGTTCAAAAGGATCATATTCAGTAACGAATGTTTTTGTCTCCTTTCCATCAATATAAACTTCTGTAGTGTATTTTCCCGGATCGTAAACAGTTTTAAAATCAAAAATTTGTTTTTCTTTTGTCTCGAGATCTTCAATAACCATTGTTGATTTAGAATGTTCTGGGTTTGACTTTAAACTGACAAGTATATCACCTACTTGTGCAATAGCAGATGTACGACTGTTTTCAATCAATTTAATTTTTGGAGAGTCAACAATAGTAACTTTTGAAGTTAAATCTACAGATCTCTCATCAGCACTAACCGACGGAACAAAAATTGCCACGACAAGCGCTATAACCATCAGCAGGTTCAAAGCCCGCATACCTCTTTTCATTTTCATTTCATCATCTCTTTACTTTTACCGCAGGCAGACCGGTCCACCCCCATTTTCAGGTAGCATCAGATCTTCAGAAGATCCATTTCACTCCTTCATAAATACCTCTTCAGACCAAATCGTCTAAATAGAAATACCTATTTAGATGATATGGCCAGAACAGGGATATAACAGAAAATATATAATCGCATAATGATGACACGAAATCGTTCATTATTAATGACAGCCCTTCTCCTTGCGGCACTGGTCATTGCGCCTGCGGCGGCGGGCGATGTAATGGAAAGAGTTGAGACGGGTGAGATTATCGTCATACCTTCCGTTGACAAGTACAATCCCGATCTTCCGGGTTCAAGAGTACTAAATCAGATCACCATAGGGAGAGATGATCGTCTATTCGAGATATGTATGGCCCTTTACATCAAAAATTGACGTCACATTGACCTGGAATGAACACTTTGGAGATCTTGAATTGTATGTTTACAAACCGGATGGAAACTATGTCGGACACTACACCGACCTGTACGATAGTTCAGTTCGTCATAAGCAGTGACCACAATACCATGGTGGGCC